>NZ_JBHYPZ010000018.1:0-152509 GCF_042746485.1 Streptomyces sp. NPDC058751
CGGTACATCCGCCCGTCGCCGTTGGACGCAGATGTGACCGTCGGTGGCGACGGGCATCTGATGTACCGGCACGGCCCCTCCCGCCGGATCCCGGGTGCGGGTGTGCGGTGGTTTGGGCGCAGTCCCTCGCAGGCGCGATTTTTCAGCCCCGGCCGGGGAACGCTTCAGCCCCTCCGGGGAACGTTCCAGCCCCGGCCGGGAAAATCCAGCCCCTCCGGCGTTTGAGGAGCGGAGGTCCGGGGGCGGCGCCCCCGGGTACGGGTCGGGTAGGGGCGGAGGGGGCGAAAACAAGCTGAGGCTCGGGGCCGCGCCGGGGACAGGTGGCAGCGCCGGTACAGGCCCCGGGGCCAGGGAAAAGCTAGGAGTGGCCCAGCTCCTCCGTGGACTCGTCCGTGGTCGCCGGGACCGAGCCGGAGTCGGGAGACGGCCGCAGCGGGAACGGGTCCACCTGGGTCTCGTCGATCACGGGAAGCGGCGGCCGCGGGGGCGCCGGCATGACCGCGGCCTCGGAGTGCCCCCCGCACCCGTACGCGAACGACACCACACGCCCGTCCGCCGGCGAGAACTCATTCGCACAGACACCGAACGCCTGTCCGAGCGAACCCCCGATCCGGTTCAGGAAGCCGCAGCTCACGCACGTCGCGGGCGCGGCCTGCGCCATCGCCGTCCTGGCGCCGAACGAGTCCTCCCAGCGGTCGGCCGCGACGTGCAGCCCGTACCGGGAGAGCACCCGGGCCCGGCGCATCCCCAGCTCCTCGGCCACGGCGGCGATCGACCCCCGGCGCGGAGCGACCGGCAGGTGCGCGGGCGTTCCCGCGGTCACCTCCGCGTCCTCCGCCTCCGCCAGCTCGGCCATGTCCTCGGAGACCGCGGAGTTCGGCGCGGGCTCGTCCTCGCCCGACCAGCCCGGCTCCAGCCGCAGGTCCTCGGCGTCGGTGGGGAGCAGGTCCCCGGGGCCCAGGTCGCCGGGGCGCAGCCGCTCGCTCCACGGCACCCACTCCGGGGCCAGCAGGGCGTCCGCGCCGGGCAGCAGCACCGTTTCGTCGAGGGTGACGACCTTCGCCCGTGAGGCGCGGGCCACGGTCGACGCCCAGCGCCAGCCGCGGTACCCGGGTTCCTTGCACTCGAAGTAGTGCGTGACAACGCGGTCCCCCTCGGAGACCATCCCGAGGTGCTCGCCGACGACGCCGGGATAGGCGGCTTCCTCGGCGGCCGCGCGGGCGAGGTCGACGGCCTCGGCGCACAGACGGTCAGGGGTGCGGCTTCGCGTTGTCGCTGCGCTCACAGGTATCGCTTCTCTCCTACGCCGTCTCACGGGTGCGCCCTGCCTCGGCAGGGGTGCGGACGGAGCGGACCGATGGGCCGCGTCGACGTCCGCTCCCGATCGCACTCGGGCGCACCTACGCCATCCATTCTGCGGGATGACCGAGAGGCGCGCGGCCGAGAACAATCGCCGCAGGCGCGTTACGCACGCTACCTTCTCCTGGCGCCTGGGCCCACACCGGCGGCCGTCTTCGCTGCCCCGCGCCGGGATCTTTGCCGCTCCGCGACCTACGTGACCCGCCGCTTCGCGCGGGAAGTTTTCCGCCCTCCGGATTCGTCCCCCCCGGTCCGATCGGTCCACACTCGCCCCCCGTACGCGCGGTAACCGCACTATGCACCCCGAACTCGGGGCACTATGACGGAGTGGCGTCCGCAAGGTCACCCCAGGGAGCAACCGGTGTCGGCGGCTCCAAGGGGAGCAACCGGAGTGGCGGATCGGGCCGGGTGACCGGATCCGTCCGTGCGGTGGGGCGTGCCCTGCACTTCCCGGTCTCACGGACCGCCCGCGGCATCCGCAAGGCGACGCACGCGCACGGAGCGGGCGAGTCGGGCCTCGGGAAACTGATCGAACTGCACGCGGTGAACGGCGCGGGCGACGTCATGATCACGGTGGCGCTGGCGTCGACGGTGTTCTTCTCGGTGCCGACCGACGAGGCCCGCGGAAGGGTCGCCCTGTACCTGGGCATCACCATGGCGCCCTTCGCCGTCCTCGCCCCCGTGATCGGCCCGCTGCTCGACCGTCTGCCGCACGGCCGGCGGGCCGCCATGGCGGGCTCGATGCTCGCGCGGGCGATGCTCGCCCTGATGCTGGCGAGCGCGGTCGTCACCGGCACCTTCGAGCTGTATCCCGCCGCGCTCGGCGTGCTCGTCGCGTCCAAGGCGTACGGCGTGGTGCGCAGCGCCGTCGTACCCCGGCTCCTGCCACCCACGTTCTCCCTGGTCAAAGCCAATTCCCGGGTCACTCTGGGTGGACTCCTGGCCACCGGTGTGGCCGCGCCGATCGCCGCCCTGCTCCAGTCGCTGGGCGCGCGGTATCCGCTCTACGGCGCCTTCACGATCTTCATCCTGGGCACCTTCCTGTCGTTCACGCTGCCGCCCAAGGTCGACTCCGCCAAGGGCGAGGACACGGCGCTGCTGGCCGCCGACGCGGACCATCTGCACGGCCCGCACCTGAAGAAACCCCCGCGCCCCAATCTGCGGACCGTGGGCACGGCCGTCACCCACGGCCTCGGCGCCAACGCCTCGCTGCGCTGCCTGTCCGGCTTCCTGATCTTCTTCCTCGCCTTCCTGCTGCGCGAGCACCCGCTCACCGGCAAGAGCGCGGCGGTCTCGCTCGGCCTGGTGGTCGTCTCGGCGGGCGTGGGCAACGCGATCGGCACGGCCGTCGGGGCCTGGCTGAAGCAGCGCGCCCCGGAGATCATCATCGTGACGGTGGTGGCGGTCGTGGTGGCGGCGGCGGTCACGGCGGCGCTCTTCTTCGGCACCCTGATGGTGGCGTGCCTCGCGGCGATCGCGGGCTTCGCCCAGGCCCTCGCCAAGCTGTCCCTGGACGCCCTGATCCAGCGCGACGTCCCCGAACTCGTCCGGAACTCGGCCTTCGCCCGCTCCGAGACCACGCTCCAGATGGCCTGGGTGCTCGGCGGGGCCATCGGCATCGCGATGCCGCTCAACGGCCCGCTCGGCCTCTCCGTGGCCGCCGGGATCGTCGCCACCGGGTGGCTGACGACCGTGCGGGGGCTGCTCCGGGCGGCACGGCGCGGCGGCTCGGTCCGCGGCCGCGTCACCTGAGCCGCGCGGGGGCCGCGCGCGGCACGCCGCACCCCCACGTGGGGGCACCGGTGGACGTGCCCGATAGCCTTCGGTCATGACCTCCCTGCCCCGCGGCAGAGCCGCTAATGGACAAAGCGCTGCGCGCCGTCGCCGCGCCGTCGCCACGGTCGGCGCCGTTTCCGCCGGACTCCTCGTCCTGTCCGCCTGTGACAAGCCGACCCCGATGGCCACCGTCACGGTCGGCGACAAGTCGGTGAGCTCCGAGGCCGACTGCTACAACGACGGCAACGCGGTGAAGACCGCGGACCTGACGGGCTGCCTGCGGTCCAAGGACATCAAGAGCATCACCGTCGACCCCGACTCGACCGTGCGGTTCGGCGTGGACCCGGACATCGCCGACAGCAGCTGGACGATCCTGATGAACGGGCAGCAGCTGCTTCCCGAGTTCACCAAGAAGACGTACCTGACCATTCCGGGCAGCGTGTTCTTCAACCAGCAGTACGGCGCCAGCGGCAACTCGACGCTCGTCTCCATCAAGCAGGGCGAGAAGACGGTCAAGGGTCTGTGGTCCTTCAAGTTCAAGAAGGACACGGACAACTGACCGCCGCCGCCGGGCCGAGGGTGCTCGTGGCCACCGCCGTCTCCGCGGAGAGGGAAGCGGTGGCCGCGGCGTCGTCCGGCACGGCGCGGGAGACACGGCTCCCGGGGGTGACGCTCCACCGGGCCGGCGGGCACGACCTGCTCGCCGCCGGTGTCGGCCCCGCCCTCGCCGCCGCCTCCGTCTCCGCCGCACTGACGGCCGCCGCGCTCGGGGGCGCGCCCTACCGGCTCGTCGTCTGCGCGGGCATCGCCGGCGGGTTCCAGCCCGGCGCGCCCGTGGGATCGCTCGTGGTCGCCGACGACATCGTCGCGGCGGACCTGGGCGCCGAGACGCCCGAGGGGTTCGTGCCGGTCACCGGACTCGGCTTCGGGACCGTCAGCCACAAACCTCCGAAATCACTCGTACGAGAGGTCGCGGCCGTCACCGGCGCCGGTGTCGGCACGGTCCTCACGGTGTCGACCGTGACCGGCAGCGCCGCACGCGCCGACGAACTGCGCGCCCGGCACCCGCGTGCCCTCGCCGAGGCCATGGAGGGCTTCGGGGTGGCCGAGGCGGCCGGAGCGCACGGCGTGCCGGTGCTGGAGATCCGCGCGGTGTCCAATCCCGTCGGCCCCCGGGACCGCGCCGCGTGGCGCATCGGCGAAGCCCTCACCGCCCTCACCGGGGCGTTCGGGAAGCTGGGGCCCCTCCTGGAGAGTTGGAACCCGCATGAGCGCACTGCCTGAATCCGCCGAGACCCTGCGGATCGCCTACTCGCCCTGCCCCAACGACACGTTCGTCTTCGACGCCTGGGCGCACGGCCGCATCCCGGGGGCACCCCCGCTGGACGTGACCTTCGCGGACATCGACATCACCAACGGCATGGCCGAGCGCGGCGAGCTCGACGTGCTGAAGGTGTCGTACGCCGTGCTGCCGTACGTCCTCGACGACTACGCGCTGCTGCCGTGCGGCGGCGCGCTCGGGCGGGGCTGCGGTCCGCTGGTGCTGACGAAGGAGGCGGGAACCGACCTGGTGGGCCGTACGGTCGCCGTGCCGAGCGAGCGGTCGACGGCGTATCTGCTGTTCCGGCTGTGGGCGGCGGACACGGTTCCCGGCGGGGTCGGCGAGATCGTGGTCATGCCGTTCCACGAGATCATGCCGGCCGTGCGGGACGGGAAGGTCGACGCGGGACTCGTCATCCACGAGGCGCGTTTCACGTACCGGAACTACGGGCTGCACCAGCTCGCCGACATGGGCGAGCACTGGGAGCGGACCACCGGGCTGCCGATCCCGCTGGGCGCGATCATCGCCAGGCGGTCGCTGGGGGCGGAGCGGCTCCAGGAGCTCGCCGAGGCCACCCGCGCCTCGGTCCACGCCGCCTGGGACGACCCCGGAGCCTCCCGCGCCTATGTCCTGGAGCACGCCCAGGAGATGGACCCGGACGTCGCGGACCAGCACATCGGCCTGTACGTCAACGAGTTCACGGCCGATCTGGGCGAGCCCGGATACGCGGCCGTCCGGGGACTGCTCACCCGTGCGGCGGCCGAGGGGCTGGTGCCGCCCCTCGGACCGGACGCGCTGGCGTTCCCCTGACCCCCGGAGCGAGGGCCGGGGGTCACACGTCGAGCTGGTCGGCGACCGCGCGCAGCAGGCCCGCGATCTTCTTGCCTGAGGTCTTGTCCGGGTAGCGGCCCTGTTCCAGGGTCGGCGTGATGCTCTCCAGGAGGGTCGTCAGGTCCTGGACGATGGACGCCAGTTCGTCCGGTTTGCGCCGCTGGGCGGCCGCGACCGAGGGGGTCGGCTCCAGGAGGGTCACCGAGAGGGCCTGGTCGCCGCGCTGACCGGCGACGACACCGAACTCGACACGCTGGCCGGGCTTGAGGGCGTCGACTCCGGCGGGCAGGACCGAGGAATGGACGAAGACGTCGCCGCCGTCGTCGCGGGAGAGAAAGCCGAAGCCCTTCTCGATATTGAACCACTTGACTTTGCCGGTGGGCACGTCTGTCCTCGTCCTCGTACTCGTCGGAAACTTCTCGGGGAACGGCTCGGGCGGTCGCGGGGGCAACTGCCCGAAAAAACGCCTCTGGAGAGAACTACAGCGGGTCAGCCGACCCGCCGGTACCAAGGCTAATGGTCCGTCGGCTCGTGACAAGACGTCGCTGGATTGTTCCTTCGCGCAGGGAACTACCCTGGTGGGGTGCGTGACAAAACCCAAGCGAATTCCGCCGGAGCCGGTGACGGGCTGATCCGTGCCGGTGCCATCGTGTTCTTCATCGGAGCGTTGGCCACACTGGTCACCGTGGCCCCGCTGTTCCTCGGCGCGAAACCTTTTCCGTTCTACATGTTCGGCTTGAGCATGCTCATGGGTGTGGGATTCCTGCTGGCCGCGGCGGGTGTGCTCCAGTCGGCCGCACAGGGACGCCGCCGGGCCCGCGCCGCCCGTTCCTGAACCGGCTCGTTCCCGACGGCGGCCGTCCCCCGCGGTGGGCCGGTGCCCGGTTCGGCCTGCCCTCAGCCGTGGTTCTCCAGCCACGCCGGGAACTCCGTGAGGTCGCCGAGGACGACGTCCGCGCCCGCCGCTCGCAGTTCCTCGGCGTCGCACGGCCCGGTCGCCACGGCCACGCTGTAGGCCCGCGCGGTGCGCGCCCCGCGTACGTCGCCGGTGTGGTCGCCGACGTACACGCTCGCGCCGTGCTCGCGCAGCGCCACCGCCTTCTGTTCGGCCCACAGGTTGCCGACGACCTCGTCCGCCTCGATGCCGAGGTGCTCAAGGTGCAGCCTGGCGTTGGGTTCCCACTTCGCGGTCACGACGAGCGCACGGCCGCCCGCCGCCCGCACCGCCGTGACGGCCTCCCGCGCGCCGGGCATGGCGAGGGCGCCGGTGATCGCGTGCTCGGGGTACATCCCGCGGTAGAGGTCGGCCGTCGCCGGTATCTCCTCGGCCGGGAACCAGTGGGCGAGTTCCTGCTCCAGCGGGGGTCCGAGCCGCGTGACCACGAGATCGGCGTCGATGTACGTCCCGGTCCGCGCCGACAGCGCCTCGAAGCAGGTGTGGATCCCGGGCCGGGAGTCGATCAGGGTCATGTCGAGGTCGAAGCCGACGGTCAGCGCTGGTGAGGTCATATGGGCCATTGTGCCCGGGGGCCCGGGGCCCGGCCGGGGACTTTTCACGGGGTGGACACCGGGGGCTTCTCGCGGCGCGGGCACCGGGGCTCTTCGCGGGGCGGGCGTCAGCCTTTGCGCTGGGAGCGCCAGACCAGGTACAGGGCCGAGGCGAGCGCCGCGCCGCGGACGACGAAGGGCCAGGTCTGGGCCAGCGCCTCGTTCATGTGGCCCTCGGCCACGGGGGCGCCCCAGCGGCCGTTCGCGCGGCCCCAGATCCAGACGACGCCGGCCGTGGCGGACAGTCCCGGCAGGACGAGGACGGCCCACTTCGACTCCGCCCGGGTCAGCCGGCGCGAGCCGTAGGCGATCAGCCAGCCGAGGCCGAGCGCGAACCAGTTGCCGAGGACCGCGCCGGCGACGAGGAGCGCGGCGGCGAGCAGGAGCAGCGGATTGGTGTAACCGCCGGCGCGCGGGAGCAGACGGCGGGAAAGACGGCGCACGGCGGTGGCCCCGGCGGCCGGCTCGTCCTCGGGACCCGGGGCCGCCTTCTCCCCGGCCGGTCCCGCCTCCTCCTCGACGCCGCCGTCCTCGTCCGCCGGGGGCGGCTTGAGCAGTTCGGGGATCTCCACGCCGCCGACGAATCCCGGCAGGCTGTCACCGAGGCCGAAGGGACTTTCGGTGGCGCGCCACCAGTCGGGCCGGGTCACGCTGTCGCCCAGCTCGGACGCGCTCGCCAGATGGGGCGGGGAGGGCGCCCCGGTCCCGGTGTCCCCGGCGGTCTCCTCCCGGGCCGGACGGGGACGGGGGACGACGCGGCGCAGTCCTCCGGGCCGCTCCTCCGGTTCGGCGGCGCGCTGGGAGGGCACGGCGGACCGGGTCCGGGGGCCCGCCCCGGCACCCGGGGTGTCGTGTCCCGCGGCGGCGACGATCTCGTCGGGGGTGCCGAGGCGGTCGAGGATGCGGCGGACCGCGGCGGGGGTGTCGGCACCGGATCCGGCCCGGCGGCGGCCGATCTCCTCGCGCAGCTCCGTGACCAGCCGCATGCGGGTGGCCGACGGCAACTGCCGCTGCTGGGCCAGGTCACCGACCCGGCTCAGGTAGTCGAAGACCAGCTGGTCGCTCTCGATCCCCACGAAGTCCCCTCCGGGGCGGGTGCGTTGGATACCCCGTGGGGACGAAGGTACCGGTTCTCCCGCCGCCGGGGGCGTCCGGTCCGGGGGTCGGCCCGCCGTGCGAGGCGTGCCCGTCGCAGGAGGTGCGCCCGCCGGGCGGGGTGTGTCCGTCGTACGAGGTGCGCCCGTCGGCGGGATGGCGGGGCCGCCGGACGGTCCGTCGGCCGGGGGCCGGTCCCTGCGGGCGTGCCACCGGCTACCGTTGGCAGGATGAGCCCCGAGACGACCGCCCCGCGGTCCCTGGCGGAAGAACTCCGCGCGCGGGACGACGCCTCGCTGTCCGCCCTCCTGCGGTCCCGGCCGGACCTGATCACCCCCGTCCCCACGGACCTCACCCAACTGGCCACGCGGGCGGGCACCCGGGCGTCGGTCGTGCGCGCCCTGGAGCGTCTGGACCGTTTCACGCTGCAGACGGCGGAGGCGCTGGCGGTGGCGCGGGATCCGGCGACGTACGACGAACTGCTCGGGCTGATGGCGGGCGACGACGGCGACCCGGCGGTCACGGCGGCCTTCCCGCACGCGCTCGCCACGCTCCGCGAGCAGGCCCTCCTGTGGGGCGGCGACGACCGCCTCCGGCTCGTGCGCACGGCACGTGAGCTGCTCGCGCCGTCCCCGCAGCACCCGTCCCCGACGGGGCTCGGGCCGACGGTCGGCGAGGCCACCGCGGGCATGTCGCCGGGGCGCATCCAGGAGATCGTGGCCTCGGCGGGGCTGGCCACCACCCATGACTCCGTGTCGGCGGTCGCCTCGCTCAGTGCCTTGTTCTCCGACCGGAGCCGGATGTCGGCGCTGCTCGACGAGGCGCCCGCCGAGGCGGTGGACGTGCTGTCCCGGCTGGTGTGGGGGCCGCCGTACGGGCAGGTGACGGCCGAACCCGCGCCCCATCTGCGCTGGCTGATCGCGCGGGGACTGCTGCTGCCGACGGCGCCCGGCACGGTCGTCCTGCCGCGGGAGGTCGCCCTGCACCTGCGGGCGGGCCGCGCGCACCGGGTGACGGAGCCGGTGGCCCCCGCGGTCGGGGCCGCGACGGCCCGCAGCCCGCAGGCCGTGGACGCCGCCGCGGCCGGCCAGGCGTACACGGCGCTGGCGACCGTCGAGGAGCTGCTGAAGGACTGGCACGAGGGCGGTCCCGCCGTGCTGCGCGCGGGCGGCCTGAGCGTGCGGGACCTGAAGCGGACGGCGGTGGCGCTCGACGTCCCCGAGCCGGTCGCCGCGTTCTGGGTGGAACTCGCCTACGCGGCGGGCCTGGTGGCGTCGGACGGCGAGGCGGACGAACGGTACGCCGCGACACCGGCCTACGACACCTGGCTGGAGCTGCCCGCCGCGGAGCGCTGGGCACGGCTCGCCTCGGCGTGGCTCGCGGCGACCCGCACGACCGCTCTGGTCGGCGGACGGGACGCGAAGGACCGTACGCTCTCGGCGCTCGGCCCCGGCCTCGACCGCTCACCGGCGCCCGAGGTCCGCCACCGCGTCCTCGCCCTGCTCGCCGAGCTCCCCGAGGGCTCCTCCCCCGACACGGACTCGCTCCTCGCCCGGCTGCGCTGGGAACGGCCCTCGCGCGGTGCCTGGCCCTCGTCGGCCGACCTGCGGGCCGGGCTGGCCCACTGGACGCTGTCCGAGGCGGAACTGCTCGGGGTGACCGGCCGGGGCGCGCTGTCCGCCCAGGGGCGGGCGCTCCTCGGCCTGCCCTCCCCGGCGGGCGCGCGGGCGGCGGAGCCGTCCGGCCCGGGCGACAGGCTTCCCGCGCACAAGCGGCACCACGCCGCCGCCGTGGCCGCCCCCGTGCCGCACTCCCCCGCCGAGCAGGCCGCGGCGGCGGCCAGGGCCGCCGGACTCCTCGCGCCGCTGCTGCCCGAGCCGCTCGACCACGTCCTGCTCCAGGCGGACCTGACGGCGGTCGCGCCCGGCCCGCTGGAGCGTCCGCTGGCCGACGCCCTCGGGGTGCTCGCGGACGTCGAGTCCAAGGGCGGGGCGACGGTCTACCGCTTCACCCCGGCCTCGGTGCGCCGGGCGCTCGACGCGGGCCGCTCGGCGTCCGACCTGCACGCCTTCCTCGCGGCCCATTCCCGTACGCCGGTCCCGCAGCCGCTGGCCTACCTGATCGACGACATGGCGCGCCGGCACGGCCACCTGCGGATCGGGGCGGCGTCGGCGTACGTCCGCTGCGACGACGAGTCGGTGCTCAACGAGATCCTCGCCGACAGGCGCTCGCAGGAGTTCGGGCTGCGGCGGATCGCGCCGACGGTGCTGGTCGCGCAGTCCGACCCCACGACCCTCCTGGCCGGTCTGCGGACGATGGGGTTCGCGCCGGCCGCCGAGTCGGCGGAGGGCGACGTGCTGATCAGCAGGGCGCACGCCCACCGCACCCCGCCGCGCACGGCGCCCGAGCCCGTCCCGGACGGTCCGCCGGTCCCCGACGCCACGCTCCTCGGTGCCGCGCTCCGCGCGATCCGGGCCGGGGACCTCGCCTCCACGGCCCCGCGCAAGGACGACTCCGCCACCGGGCGTCCCGGCAACGGCTCCCTGCCCCGCACCAGCTCCGCCGAGACGCTCGCCACCATGCAGGCCGCCGTGATGACGGGCGAGGCGGTGTGGATCGGCTACGTCAACGCCGAGGGCGCGGCCAGCCAGCGCGTCATCGCCCCCATCCGGGTCGAGGGCGGCTTCGTCACGGCGTACGACCACACGGCGGACGAGGTCCGCACCTATCCGCTGCACCGGGTCACGGGGGTCGCCGAGCTCGCGGACGACCAGCCGTGACTGCCCGCCGGTAGGGCACACTGGACGTTTGGCCGAGCACCCGCGCCGGGTGCCGCCACGCAGAAAGGACGGCTGTGAACGGACCCCTCATCGTCCAGTCCGACAAAACGCTTCTGCTGGAAGTCGACCACGAGCGGGCCGACGCCTGCCGCCGGGCCATCGCCCCCTTCGCCGAACTGGAGCGGGCGCCCGAGCACATCCACACCTACCGGGTGACACCGCTCGGCCTGTGGAACGCGCGGGCCGCCGGGCACGACGCCGAGCAGGTCGTGGACGCGCTGGTGGAGTTCAGCCGCTATCCGGTCCCGCACGCGCTGCTCGTGGACATCGCCGAGACGATGGACCGCTACGGGCGCCTCACGCTGAGCAAGCACCCGGCCCACGGGCTCGTCCTGACCACCACCGACCGGCCCGTCCTCGAGGAGATCCTGCGCTCCAAGCGGATCACCCCGCTCGTCGGCGCCCGGATCGACCCGGACACCGTGGCCGTGCACCCCTCCGAGCGCGGCCAGATCAAGCAGACCCTGCTGAAGCTGGGCTGGCCGGCCGAGGACCTCGCCGGGTACGTCGACGGCGAGGCGCACTCCATCGAGCTCGACGAGACCGGCTGGGCGCTGCGGCCCTACCAGCGCCAGGCCGTGGAGAACTTCTGGCACGGCGGCTCCGGCGTGGTCGTCCTGCCCTGCGGCGCGGGCAAGACCCTCGTCGGCGCCGGTGCCATGGCCGAGGCCAAGGCGACCACGCTCATCCTCGTCACGAACACCGTCTCCGCCCGGCAGTGGAAGCACGAGCTGGTGAAGCGGACCTCGCTGACCGAGGACGAGATCGGCGAGTACAGCGGTACCCGCAAGGAGATCCGTCCGGTCACCATCGCCACCTACCAGGTGCTGACGACCCGGCGGAAGGGCGTCTACCCGCACCTGGAGCTGTTCGACTCCCGCGACTGGGGCCTGATCCTCTACGACGAGGTCCACCTGCTGCCCGCCCCGGTCTTCAAGTTCACCGCCGACCTCCAGGCCCGGCGCCGGCTGGGGCTGACCGCCACGCTGGTGCGGGAGGACGGGCGCGAGTCGGACGTCTTCTCGCTCATCGGGCCCAAGCGGTTCGACGCGCCCTGGAAGGAGATCGAGGCGCAGGGCTACATCGCGCCGGCCGACTGCGTCGAGGTGCGGGTGAACCTCACCGACTCCGAGCGGCTCGCGTACGCCACCGCCGAGAACGAGGAGAAGTACCGCTTCTGCGCCACCACCGCGACCAAGCGGAAGGTGACCGAGGCGCTGGTCCGCAGGTTCGCCGGCCAGCAGATCCTCGTGATCGGCCAGTACATCGACCAGCTCGACGAGCTGGGCGAGCACCTGAACGCGCCCGTGATCAAGGGCGAGACCAGCAACGCGCAGCGGGAGAAGCTGTTCGACGCCTTCCGGGAGGGCGAGATCAGCGTGCTCGTCGTGTCCAAGGTCGCGAACTTCTCGATCGACCTGCCGGAGGCGACGGTGGCCATCCAGGTCTCGGGCACCTTCGGCTCCCGCCAGGAGGAGGCCCAGCGCCTCGGCCGCGTCCTGCGCCCGAAGGCCGACGGCCACCAGGCCCACTTCTACTCCGTGGTCGCCCGCGACACGATCGACCAGGACTTCGCCGCCCACCGCCAGCGCTTCCTGGCGGAACAGGGCTACGCCTACCGGATCATGGACGCGGACGAGGTGCTGAGCTGAACGAGGGCGGGCGTGGGCGTCAGTGACGCCGTACGCCCGCCTCCTCGCCGTACTCGCCGAGCAGGACGACCCCGATGGCCGCGCGCCCGAACACCTTGACGGCCTTCAGGGCGTCGCCGAGACGGTGGCGGTGGTCGACGGAAGTGACGGCCGTCGCGCCGTGCGCGACGGACCCGGGATGGGCAGGACCTGGGGTGAAAGTGACTGCGCTCATATCTCCATGGTGCAGGCACCCGACCCGAACGGCGTCGGTCTCCGGACCGAACCTCGCCACCCCTCAGGTACGGCTCCGGCCCGTCCGCCGTACGCCTCACGACGGACCCCGCCCCCTAGGGATCCCGGGGCCCGGCCCTGAAACGACGCACGGGCGACGGGAAAACCGTTGGCCCCCGCATCCGCCCTTCGCATAGAATCCTCGGCCTTGCCCGCCTCCCTTCACGGAGTGCCGCCGCCCGGCCGGAAACCGGACGGCACCCGGAATCACAGCGGATTCCGATGGGATTCCCGGTGGATTCCCGACGGAATCCGCAGCGGATCACGATCTGCACCACCCGCGCAGCACCGCCAGAACACCGCGGCACTCCCGCAGCACCCCCACAGCAGGTTTCCCGGAGGCAATTCCCCGTGTCCACCCTGTCCGACCGTCCGGCCGACGCCCCGTCCGCGTCCGACGACCCCCTTTCCCGCGAGCGCTCCCACCTCGCCGGTTCCCGTTCGGCGCTCCGCGCCATGCGCGAGGACGCGGAGAACCTCGACATCCGCGACGTCACCGCGAACTGGGTGAACGCCGAGGTGCTGCACCGGCAGATCGCCGAGCGCATCAAGGCCCTCGCCGACCTCAGCCACACCCCGCTGTTCTTCGGACGGCTCGACTACCTGCACGCCCCGGGCTCCGACCTGGCCGAGGGCGCGGAGGGCGAGCGGTTCTACATCGGGCGTCGGCACGTCCACGACGCCGACGGCGACCCGATGGTCATCGACTGGCGCGCGCCGGTGTCCCAGCCGTTCTACCGGGCCTCGAAGAAGGACCCGATGGACATCGGGCTGCGCCGCCGCTTCGGCTACACCGGCGGCGACCTCACGGCCTACGAGGACGAGCACCTCTCCGACCCGGCCGAGACCGCGGCCACCAGCAAGCTGCTCCAGCAGGAGATCGAGCGCCCGCGCGTCGGCCCGATGCGCGACATCGTGGCGACCATCCAGCCGGAGCAGGACGAGATCGTCCGGTCCGGGCTGTCCGGCTCGGTCTGTGTGCAGGGAGGCCCCGGCACCGGGAAGACCGCCGTCGGCCTGCACCGGGTCGCGTACCTGCTGTACGCGCACCGGGAGCGGCTGGCCCGCACCGGCACCCTGGTGATCGGGCCGAACAAGTCCTTCCTGCACTACATCGAACAGGTCCTGCCCGCGCTCGGCGAGCTGGAGGTCAGGCAGGCGACCGTCGACGACCTCGTCGCGCACGTCGAGGTGCGCGGGAGCGACGACGCGGCGGCGGCCGTGATCAAGGGCGACGCCCGGATGGCCGAGGTGCTGCGCCGGGCCGTGCGCTCGCACGTGACGGTCCCGGCCGAGCCGGTCGTGGTGGTCAGGGGGTCACGGCGCTGGCGCGTACCGGCGTACGAGCTGGAGGAGATCGTCCGGGAACTGCTCGACCGGGACATCCGGTACGGCGCGGCCCACCAGGCCCTCCCGCAGCGGATCGCGCACGCCGTGCTGGTCCAGATGGAGCGCTCCGGGGAGGCGCCGGACGACCGGGTGCAGGACTCCGTCGCCCGCAACGCCGCCGTGAAGGCCGCCGTCAAGGCGATCTGGCCGCAGGTCGACCCCGCCAAGCTGGTGCTCCGGCTGCTCACCGACGCCGACTTCCTCGCCGCGCACGCGGAGGGGCTGCTGGACGGGGCCGAGCAGAAGGAGATCCTCTGGGCGAAGCCGGTGCGCAGCGTGAAGAGCGCGAAGTGGTCGGCCGCCGACGCCGTGCTGATCGACGAGGCGACGGACCTGGTCCAGCGCACCCACTCCCTCGGGCACGTGGTGCTCGACGAGGCGCAGGACCTCTCCCCGATGCAGTACCGCGCCGTGGGCCGGCGCTGCACGACGGGGTCGGCGACCGTGCTCGGGGACCTGGCGCAGGGGACGACCCCGTGGGCGACCCGGAGCTGGGAGGAGGCCCTCGGCCACCTGGGCAAGGGCGACGCGGTCGTCGAGGAGCTGACCGCGGGTTTCCGCGTCCCCACGGACGTCATCACCTACGCGTCCCGGCTGCTGCCACACATCGCGCCCGGTCTCGCGCCGGTCGCGTCGGTGCGTGAGAACCCGGGCTTCTTCGAGGTGCGGGCGAGCTCGGAGGACGCCGAAGTCCTGGGCGCGGTCGAGGAGTTGCTCGGCCACGAGGGGTCGGTCGGGCTGATCGCCGCCGACGCCCGGATCCCCGTGCTCGCCGAGGCGCTGGCGGCGGCCGGGCGGACGTATCTCGGTCCGGGCGAGGAGACGACGGCCGAGACCCGGCTGACGCTGGTCCCGGCCTCGCTCGCGAAGGGCCTGGAGTACGACTACGTGGTCCTGGACGAGCCGCGGGCCGTCGTCGACGGCGAGCCGGACGAGCGCACCGGGCTGCGCCGCCTGTACGTGGCCCTCACCCGTGCGGTCTCGGGGCTGATCGTGACCCACGCGGCGCCGCTCCCGGCCGAACTGGCCTGACGCCGTCCCGGCGGGGCCGGGCACGGACGCCGACGGCCCCCGGCGCGGACGCCGGGGGCCGTGAACCGCGTTGCGCGAAGGACTACTTGAACTTCCTGCTGGTCGCCAGGTAGACCTGCTTGGCGTTCGCGCCGAGGCGCGGCCCGGTGATGAACGTCTTGCGGTCGCTCAGGGAGTTGTTGGAGACCAGGTAGGTCCGGCCGTCGTGGCTCATGTACCAGGGGCCGCCGGACGCGCCGCCGTTCATGGTGCAGCCGATCATGTACTGGGCGGGGACGTTCTTCGCGAGCACGAACCGCTTGCTCGAGCCGTGGCAGTCGTACATCTTCGAACCGTCGTAGGGGGCCTCGGCCGGGTAGCCGCGGACCTGCATGTTCTTGGCCTTATTGGCGGCCGGCGCGTTGAACCACACCGGGAGGGCCGAACCGAGGCGCTCCTGGAGGGACTTGCCGCCGTTCTCGGGCTTGACGTGGAGCACTGCGTAGTCGTATCCGGCGGCCGCGTTGCCCTGGTGCCCGCCACCCTTGATCCACTCACCGGAGGTGGTGGCCCAGTCGGTCCACCAGATGCCGTACGGGGAGACGGCCTTGGCGCGCGGGTTGGTGATCTGGCGGTTGCTCAGGTTCGCGTTGTTGTTGTACGACGGGACGAAGGCGATGTTGCGGTACCAGCCGCCGCCCTTGCCCGCGTGCACGCAGTGGCCCGCGGTCCACACCAGGTTGGACTTGCCGGGGTGCGCCGGGTCGGTGACGACGGCGGCCGAGCAGACCATGTTGCCCTGGGGCGAGGAGAAGAACAGCTTGCCGACGGGCGGCGCGTAGCGGTGGTAGGTCGCCTTGACCTTGGCGGCCGTCTGCTTCTTCACCGTGCCGTCGGGCAGGTAGGAGGTGGCGCCGCCACCCGAGCCCGAACTGGCGCTGCCCGCCTGGGCGATGGGGAGCTGGGCCTTGGCCTGGGCCATCTTCTCCGGCGTCCAGAAGTCCTCGATGTAGGGGTTGGCGAAGTCCTGGGCCTTGGACGCCCAGTCGCTGTAGTCCTGCCACCCCCCGTTCTTCCACTTCTCCAGGGCCTCGCCGCCGAGGTCGGTGGGAATGCCGTCGGGGAGCTCGTAGCCGCCGATCGAGACGGCGCCCTCGTCGTCCTGACCGGTGTCGACGCCCTTGTCGGCCCGGGCGGACGACGAGGGCCGGGCGGCGGCTCCCTCGTCGTCCTTCTTGCCGCTACAGGCCGTGGTGGTGATCATGACGGCCGCGATCACGGCGGCGGCCGCCGCGAGCGTGCGGCTGCGTATGGATGGCATGAAGCCTTGTCCCCCTGATGCTGCTGTGCTGCCGCCCCACTTCCGTCGGCACGCACATCCATGTGATTGTCATGCCCCGGCCGATCGGGGCACGACCAAATATGCACGCAAAAGGCCGCCGGTTGATCGGCGCGTGACTCTCACAACACAACAACTACGCGGCGGAGATGGATCCGTGACCTGCCGGACCCGGCCGCCCCGCACCACCGCACACACATGACCGGCACACGGAACCGGCCGCGCGGACCGGAGCCGGGACCCGGGCACGGCACGAAGAACCGGGCCCGGAGAACCGGGCCCGGCATGGAGGAGCGGGAAAGCGGCCGTCTACGCGTCGAGCGCGGTCCGCCACTCGCGCACCGACTCCGCGGAGACCGGCCCCGTCCAGCCGCCCGGACGGGCGGCACCGCCGATGTGGAAGGCGTCGAGGCCCGCGGCGCGCAGTTCCGGCAGATGGTCGAGGCGCAGCCCGCCGCCGACCAGGATCTGCGGCTCGTACCCCGGTTCACCGCGGCGGGCGGCCTCGGCGGCGAGGACGGGGAGTCCGTCGTCGACGCCCGCCGGGGACCCCGCGGTCAGATAGGTGTCGAGGCCGGGCAGGTCCGCGAGCTGCTTGCGCAGGGCGTCACGGTCGGCGGCGCGGTCGACCGCGCGGTGGAAGGTCCAGCGGCAGCCGTCGAGCGCGGCGACGACCCGCTCGACGGCGGCCAGGTCGGGACCGCCGTGCTCGTCGAGGAAACCGAGCACGAACTCGTCCGCGCCCGCGTCCCGCAGCTCCCCCGCGGCCCGCACCAGGGCGTCGACGCCCTTTGCGCCACCCGCCGAGAAGCCGTCGGACAGGCGCAGCATCACGCGCAGCGCGATGTCGACGGAGGCGCGGATCCCGGTGAAGGTCTCCGCCGACGGGGTCAGTCCGTCGGCCGCCATGTCCGTGACCAGCTCCAGCCGGTCCGCGCCGCCGGCCTGAGCGGCGACCGCGTCCTCCACGCCGAGGGCGATCACCTCCAGGACCGCGCTCTTCCGCTCACTCATCGGATCTCTTCTCCTGAGCCGCTATAGGTCTAGTCCAATCCAACAGTACGCGGGTGGGGGCGGGGGCGCGAGGAGAGCGCCGCGCCGCGTTGATCGATCCGGCCGGCGGTCACGGCCGACGGGCCGGTCCGCCTCACGTGACCGGAGGACCGGTCCACCCCGTCGGGACGGACCGGCCGCCCGCCTCACCCGAACAGGTTCAGCTCTTCCTCCCGCGCCCCCACCAGCTCGTACACCGTCGTCTTCGGGACCGGCCGGCCCGAGCAGAGCCGTACGAGGGTCGCGGCGCCGCCGATGAAGCGGGCCGGGGGACGGTCGCCGGGGAGGCCGCCCAGGAGCAGCGGGTCGTCGAGCTGGTCCAGGTCGGCGTGCAGCGGCACCCGGCCCTTCTCGCGGCTGCGGCGGACGAGGAGGGCGAGGGCGTGCGGAAGCCCCTCGCCCTCGTAGGCGCCGGGTTCACCGAGCGCCTCGCGCACGTCCCCGGCGTGGATCCACTCGCCGAGCGCGACCGCGTCGAGGACACCGCCCGTACGGGCGATGGCCGGGCCCGCCTCGGTCATCCCGCGTTCCAGCTCGTCGATCACCCGCGCCGCCGGCCAGTCGGCGCGCTCGGCGATGTCGCGGTCGTTGGACTCGGGCTCGAACACCCCCGGTTCGAAACGGCGCTCGACCACCCGGGTCAGCACGGCCGAGCAGTGCGCCAGCACGTCCCGCACCGTCCACTCCGGGCACCCGGCCGTCAGACGTGAGAAGTCGTCCTCCGGGCGGGCCCGCAGCAGCGGGATCAGCGCGTCGCGCTCGGTGCGCAGGAGCAGACCGGGCAGTTCCGGGTCCCGTACATCGTGTGCGTCTTGAGGAATCATGACTCCACGCTAGGGCTTCGCCTCCGCGGGAACCGGTGTCCACGGGAACCGGCGTCCGCGGGGGCTCGTCGTCCGTCGTCCGCTACCCGGGCAGTTCGACGGAGATGTGCGGGGACAGCGCGCGGAGGAAGTCCGGGGCGTCGAAGATCTCGCCGGCCGAGACGACGCCGGTCGCCCCGGTGCGTCCGGTGAGAATGCGGTCCAGCGCCTCGACCACGAGCGGCGCGGTGACGGCGTAGATGTCCCGGCCCCGCGCCACGGCCCGGCGTTCGGCGCCTCCGGAGCGCACCACGACGTCGACGACGAAGGTCTGCCCGGACCGGCCGCGGTCGTCGACCGCGCGCGGAGCCGGGGTGTCCGGGGCCGCCAGCTCCCCGGCCGCCTCGACGGTCATGTAGGTGCACACCTCGGGGACGTCGAAGTGACTGGGCACGGTCACCACGTCGGCCATCGAGAACTCCCCGATGACGGTGCGGGGGCCCATCGGTCCGGGGAACGGCCACTTCAGGGTGGGCGGGGTGTCCTGGACGTACTCCAGCCGCCCCTTCGTGTAGCGGACGCGCCGGCCGCCGCGCCGTTCCCGGGAGACCGCGCCCGCGGCACGCGTCCCGGCGGTGGGGTGCCAGCCGCTCAGCCCGTACGCGATGTGCGCCTCGTCGGCCGCCGTCCACTCGCCCATCGCGGCGGTGACCAGCAGGTCGCCGAAGCCGCCGTAGAACGCCATCGCCGGGACGATCACCGCTCCCGCCGCCTCGGCCCGGTCCGCGAAGCCGGTGAACGTGTCGAGGTTGGCCTCGATCTCCGCCGCCACGTCCACGTACGGGATCCGGGCGCGCAGGGCCGCCTCGATCACGGGAGCGGCCGTGGTGGCGAAGGGTCCCGCGCAGTTGACCACCGCCGCGGCGCCGGTCAGCGCGCGGTCGAGGGACGCCGGGTCGTCGACCGTGGCCGGACGGACCTCCAGGCCCGGCCACGAGTCCGCCAGGTCCTTCAGCTTGCCGGCGTCCCGGCCGGAGAGGACCGGGGTGAACCCGCGCTCCAGCAGTTCGGCCACCACGAAACGGCCGGTGTGGCCGTACGCGCCGAACACCGTGACCGTCTGACCAGACTTCATGGGTTCTCCCCCGTGCTCGAAGTGAACTGCCTTGATCCGTAAGGACATCCTGGCGAGCCCCGGCGTCCCGCACGAGTGTCCGGAACGACGTGCCCCGTACAATTCCGGACATGACCTCTGTCGCGCTGGCCGTCACCGACGGGATGCTGCATTTCGAACTGGGCCTGGCCTGCGAGGTGTTCGGCTCCGCGCCGGACGCCGTGAAGGTCCCCTGGTACGACCTCGCGGTCTGCGGGACGGAGGCCGTGCGCGTCGGCCCGTTCCGGCTGGAGCCCGACCACGCCCTCGACCGGCTCCCGGGCGCCGACACGGTGATCGTCCCGGGCTGGGCCGACATCGACCGGGAGCCGCCCGCCGCCCTCGTCGACGCGGTGCGCGCGGCCCACGAGGCGGGCGCGCGCGTGGCCTCCCTGTGCACCGGCGCGTTCGTCCTGGCCGCCGCCGGGCTGCTGGACGGCAGGCGCGCGACCACGCACTGGGCGCACACCCGGGCCCTGGCCGCCCGCCATCCCGGGGTGATGGTGGACCCGGACGTCCTCTACGTGGACGACGGCCGCGTGCTCACCTCCGCGGGCAAGGCCGCCGCCATGGACCTGTGCCTGCACCTCGTCCGTCTCGACCACGGCTCCTCGGTCGCCAACACCGTCGCCCGCAACCTGGTCGTGCCCCCGCACCGGGACGGCGGACAGGCCCAGTTCGTCAGCACCCCGGTGCCCGCCCCCGACCACCACCCGCTCGCCGAGCTGTTCCCCTGGGTCATCGAGCGGCTGGACCGTCCGCTGACCGTGGAGGACCTGGCCCGCCGGGCGCGGATGAGCTCGCGCAACCTGGGCCGCCACTTCAAGGCGGTGACCGGCACCACCCCGCTCCAGTGGCTGCTGACCCAACGGATCCGCCACGCACAGGAGTTGCTGGAGACCACCGACGCGGGTGTCGACGCCGTCGCCGCGGCCACCGGCATGGGAACCGCCACGACACTGCGCCGGCACTTCAACCGCGCGGTGGGCGTGCCGCCGGACGCCTACCGGCGCACCTTCCGCTCACGGCCCCGCCCCGGCCCGGCGGCGGACGGCGCCATGGCGGGGAGTCCCGCGGCGGAGAGCCTCGCGACCGGGGGCCCCACGGCCGGGAATCCCGCCGCCGGAAGTCCCGCGACCGGCAGTCCCGCGGCGGGGACAATGGCGCCATGGCAGCAGAGAGCACCCGCCACCCGGCCCACGCGGAACTGACCAGGCGCTGGGCGGACACCGTCCTGGCCGCACGGGACGGCGACGGGTCCGGACCCGCGCCGGGGCCCTACGCGGCGAACCTCCTGGACCGCTGGGCCGAACCGCAGCGCCGGTACCACACCACCGACCACCTCCTCGCGGTCCTCGACCGCATCGACGTGCTGGAGGCCCACGGTGAGCGCGCCGGCGATCCGGCGGCCGTGCGCCTGGCCGCCTGGTTCCACGACGCCGTGTACCTCCCGGACCGCTCGGAGAACGAGGAGCGCTCCGCCCGGCTCGCCGAACGCGCGCTGGCCGAGCTCGGCGTCGCCCCGGCCCGCACCGCCGAGGTCGCCCGGCTCGTCCGCCTCACCGTCTCCCACGACCCCGCGGGCGACGACACCGACGGCGCCGTCCTGTGCGACGCGGACCTCGCGGTCCTGGCCTCGCCCCCGGCCGCGTACGCCGCCTACGCGGCCGCCGTCCGCGAGGAGTACACCTTCGTCCCCGACGACGCCTTCCGCACCGGCCGCGCGGCGGTCCTGCGCCAACTCCTCGACCTGCCGAGCCTGTTCAGAACCGCCTACGGGAAACAGACCTGGACCGCCCCGGCCCGCACGAACATGGAGACCGAACTGGCAGGAATCAGCCCCTCCGGCGTTTGAGGAGCGGGGTCCGGGGCGGAGCCCCGGGGACGATGGGGGTCCCCCCTGGTCGAGCGGAGCCGAGACCTTGGGGGAGGGCAGGGGCGGAGGGGGCGGAAGAAGCCTGTGGTGCCGGCACCCCGGTACGGCGAGGAATCCCATAGGCCCGCCCGGACGATCCGCCCTATTCTCGGCCGTATGACAGACATGGGTGGGGATCAGGTCGAGGAAGCCGTCACGAGCTGCGCCACGCTGCTGCGCGCGGCGGCGGCCGGACGCGACTGGGACGGGGTACGGGCGGGACGCCTGGAGTGGAGCTGCCGCCGGACCGCCGAGCACATCGCCAGTGACCTCATCGCGTACGCGGGCCAGTTGGCCGGACGGGCCACCACGGCCTACGTGCCGTTCGACATCGCGATCGACGAGGGCACCGACGACGCGGGGCTCGTCGACGTGATCGAGACGACCGGCGCCCTGCTCGCGGCCGCCGTCCGCACGACCCCGCGCGAGGTGCGCGCCTTCCACCCGTACCCGTTCCGCAGCGCGAACCGCGAGGGCTTCGCCGCGATGGGGATCGCCGAGATCCTGCTGCACACGCACGACATCGCCGAGGGCCTCGGCCTGCCCTACGAGCCGCCCGCCGAGCTGTGCGCCCGGGTCCTCGCCCGGATCTTCCCGCACGTACGGCCCGAGCCCGACACCCCGTGGCGCACGCTCCTGTGGGCCACCGGACGCGGCGACCTGCCCGGCCGGGAGCCGGTCACCGAGTGGCGCTGGAACAACAACCTGGTGATCGGCACCGAGCGGCTCACCCTCCAGGGGGTCACCCCGGACGCCGCCGCCGATCTGCACGCGGGCGGCACGGGCGGTTTCGAGTGGATCGGGAGCGGCCCGTTCGACGGCACCCGGCAGGCCGCCGGGCTGTTGGCGAGCGCCTACGAGCAGGGGGTGCACCGGCCGGAATGGGGCATGTTCGTGCTCGTACGGCGCGAGGACGGCCTCGCGGTCGGCGCGATCGGCTTCCACGGCACGCCCGACGAGGAGGCGCGCGCCGAGGTCGGCTACGACCTCTCGGAGGACGCCCGCGGCCGGGGCTACGCCACCGAGGCCCTGTGCGCCCTGGCCGAAGCGGCCCTCGCCCGCGACGAGGTCAAGCTCCTGTTCGCCACCATCGACCGGGAGAACGCCCCCTCCCAACGGGTCGTCGCCCGCGCCGGGTTCACCCGGGCGAGCGAGGAGGTGGAGAAGGCCGCCCGCGAACTGCACGGCCTGGAGGAGTCCTTGCGGATGTACTCCCGCGAGGCCTGAGACCGTGCCGGGCCGGGCCGGGCCGGGCACCCTACGAGAGGGTCCCGCCCGGCCGCCGCGTCCGCTTGCGCCGCCGCAGTCCCGCCCCGTGCAGCAGCCGTACGACCTCGCGGCTGCCGACCTCCACCGCTCCGGCGGCGACGGCGTCGGCGTAGCGGTGCGAGGGGATGTCGTAGTGGTCGCGGTCGAAGGCCCGCGGTGGCGCGCCCAACTCCTCGGCGAACGCGTGGAGTTCGTCGTAGGAGACGTCGCTGATCAGATGGGACCAGACACGGCCGTGCCCCGGCCATGCGGGCGGGTCGATGTAGACGGTCACGAGGGCCGGTTCGTGCCGGTCGCCGAGCCGAGCGAGCCGACCGGGGAGATCTTCACGCCCGCCTGGTGGCACACCCAGTGCGGGTCGGGCCCGAGTTCGGGTTCGACGTCCAGGGCGTGCGGGTCGCCGCTGGAGCACACCGGGCACAGCGGCCACCGTCCGTGCCGCTCCAGGAGCGCGTCCTGCACGTCCTGGGCGACGAGACCGGCGACGAACCCGACGCCCTCCGGCCACTGTTCGACCCACCAGCGGCGCTGCACCACCGAGTCCTCGACCAGGGAGACGACGTCCGCCTCGGCCACCCGGCCCGCGACCAGATCGGCGAGCACACGGGCGCGCGCCGCGTGCAGCGCCTGCTCCAGGGGACTGAGGGGGCTGCCGGTGGGGTCCATGTCCCCATTGTGCGCACCCTTGACCGTGCACCCCAAAGGAAAATATCTTTCATACCGTGACCGATGGAGTGAAGGAAATTTTCGCTGACGGGGCGCCTCCCGCACCGGCGGCCCTCGCGGCCAAGGTGCGGACGCTCGCCCCCTCGATGACGCGCTCCATGCAGCGGGTCGCCGAGGCCGTCGCCGGCGACCCGGCCGGCTGCGCGGCCCTCACGGTCACCGGACTCGCCGAGCTCACCGGCACCAGCGAGGCCACGGTCGTGCGCACGGCCCGTCTCCTCGGCTACCCCGGATACCGGGACCTGCGCCTCGCGCTGGCCGGGCTGGCCGCCCAGCAGCAGTCGGGCCGGGCCCCCGCCGTCACCGCCGACATAGCGGTCGACGACCCCATCGCCGACGTCGTCGCCAAGCTCGCCCACGACGAGCAGCAGACCCTCGCCGACACCGCCGCCGCGCTCGACACGGTCCAGCTCGGTGCCGCGGTGGCCGCCATCGCGACCGCCCGCCGCGTCGACGTCTACGGCGTCGGAGCGTCCGGGCTCGTCGCCCAGGACCTCCAGCAGAAGCTCATGCGGATCGGGATCATGGCCCAGGCGCACAGCGACCCGCACCTCGCGGTGACCAGCGCGGTGCAACTGCGCGCCAAGGACGTGGCGATAGCCATCACGCACTCCGGCTCGACCGGCGACGTCATCGAACCGCTGCGGGTCGCCTTCGAGCACGGGGCGACGACGGTGGCGATCACCGGCCGTCCCGGCGGACCGGTCGCCCAGTACGGGGACCACGTCCTCACCACCTCGACCGCCCGCGAGAGCGAGCTGCGCCCGGCGGCCATGTCGTCGCGCACCAGCCAGCTCCTGGTGGTGGACTGTCTGTTCGTGGGGGTCGCCCAACGCACGTACGAGACGGCGGCACCCGCGCTGTCCGCCTCGTACGAAGCACTGGCGCACCGCCACTCCCCGCGCGGCGGCCGGTAGCCGCTCCGCGCGCCCGCGTCCGGTAACCGCTCCGCACTCCCCCACCGGAAAGAGCCGCCTCCCCATGACATCCCTGTCCGACCACGGCGACCTTCGAGCAGAGCTGGAGAAGCTGACCACCGAGGCGTTCCGCCCCGAGCTGTCGGAGATCGACCGTCTGTCCACGCTGGAGATCGCGCGGATCATGAACGGCGAGGACGCGACGGTGCCCGCGGCCGTCGCCGAGCAGCTCTCGCGCATCGCCACCGCGATCGACGCCGTCGCCGAGCGCATGTCCCGCGGCGGCCGCCTCGTCTACGCGGGCGCCGGCACCGCGGGCCGCCTCGGCGTCCTGGACGCCTCCGAGTGCCCGCCCACGTTCAACACCGACCCGTCCCGGGTCGTCGGCGTGATCGCGGGCGGGCCGAGCGCCGTGGTCGGCTCGATCGAGGGTGCCGAGGACTCCAGGGAACTCGCGGCGGCCGACCTGGACGCGCTCGCCCTGACGGCCGACGACACCGTGGTCGGCATCTCCGCCTCGGGCCGCACCCCGTACGCCGTCGGCGCGGTCGAGCACGCCCGCAAGCAGGGTGCGCTCACGATCGGCCTGGCCTGCAACGCGAACAGCGCGCTCGCCGCCGCCGCGGACCACGGCATCGAGATCGTGGTCGGCCCCGAGCTGCTCACGGGCTCCACCCGGCTGAAGTCCGGCACCGCGCAGAAGCTCGTCCTCAACATGCTCTCGACGATCACGATGATCCGGCTCGGCAAGACGTACGGGAACCTGATGGTCGACGTACGGGCCTCGAACGAGAAGCTGCGGGCCCGCTCCCACCGCATCGTCGACCTCGCCACCGGGGCCTCCGACGAGGAGATCGAGCACGCGCTCACCGCCACCGACGGCCGGGTGAAGAACGCCGTCCTGATGATCCTCGGCGGGGTCGACGGGCCCACCGCCGCCCGCCTTCTGGAGGAGTCGGGGGGCCATCTGCGCGCCGCGCTGGCGGCTTCGGGCGGCTGACCAGCACGCTCGGTGGGTGAGCACCCCCGACTCCACCACAGCGGCGGCGATCCTCCCCCTCGTGGGCGGTCCCGCGAACGTCCTCACCGTCGCCCACTGCATGACCCGGCTGCGGCTGGGTCTGCGCGACCCCGGCCTGGTGGACGAGCGGGGCCTGCGGGCCCTGCCCGCCGTCCTCGGCCTGGTCGCGGACGGCGGCTCGTACCAGATCGTGCTGGGCCCCGGCACGGTCGCCCGGGTGACCCCCGCGTTCGAGACCCTGCTCGCGAACGCCCCGGCACCCCCCGCCCCGCACGGCACCGGACCGGCGGCCACCGCGGACCGGCTCGCCCTGCGCGGCGCCGAGCTGAAGGCCGCCCGGGCCCGCCGCAACGCCACCCCGCTCAAGCTGTTCCTGCGGCGGATCGCGGACGTCTTCGTGCCGCTGATCCCCGCCCTGATCGGCTGCGGCGTGATCGCCGGCCTCAACGGCCTGCTGGTCAACCTCGGCGTGCTGAGCGGACTCACGCCCGCGCTGACCGCCATCGCGGCCGGGTTCATGGCGCTGATCGCCGTCTTCGTGGGCCACAACACGGCCAAGGTGTTCGGCGGCACCCCGGTCCTCGGCGGCGCGGTCGCCGCGGTCGTCGTGTACGCGGGGGTCGCCAAGGTGACGGTCCTCGGTGTGACGCTCGCCCCGGGCCAGGGAGGTGTCCTGGGCGCCCTGGCCGCGGCCCTGCTCGGGACGTACGTGGAGAAGTGGTGCCGCCGCTGGGTCCCGCCGGCCCTGGACGTGCTGGTCACCCCCACCCTGACCGTGCTGCTGACCGGCCTGGTGACGCTGTACGCGCTGATGTACGCCGCCGGTGAGCTCTCCGCCGCCATCGGCACCGCCGCCGCCTGGCTGCTCTCGGCCACGGGCGCCCTCGCCGGACTCGTCCTCGGCGCCCTGTTCCTCCCCCTGGTCATGCTGGGCCTGCACCAGGCCCTCGTCCCCATCCACACCACGCTCATCGAGCAGCAGGGCTACACCGTCCTGCTGCCCGTGCTCGCCATGGCGGGCGCGGGCCAGGTCGGCGCCGCCCTCGCGGTCTACGTCCGGCTGCGCCACGACACCTCGCTGCGCACGACGATCAGGTCGGCGCTCCCGGCCGGTCTCCTCGGCGTCGGCGAACCCCTGATCTACGGCGTCTCCCTGCCCCTCGGCCGGCCCTTCGTCACCGCCTGCGCGGGCGGGGCGGCCGGCGGCGCCTTCATCGGCTTCTTCTCGATGCTGGGCGACCACGTCGGCTCGACCGCCATCGGCCCTTCCGGTCTGGCCCTGTTCCCGCTGCTGTCCGGTGACCGGGGCCTCGCCGTCACCGCGGCGATCTACGCGGGCGGCCTGCTGACGGGGTACGCCGTCGGCTTCGCGGCCACGTACTTCTTCGGCCTCGGCGGCATCCGCGACAGCGGTCTCGACGGCGGCGCCGACGGCGGTCTCGGAGGCGGTCCCCTCGACGGACCGGAGGACCGCAGGGCGGAACGGACCGCCGTGTGACCGGGCTGTCGGTGGCGCGTGCGAGGCTGGGAGCATGAACCACGCACAGCTGACCGCCCTCGGCCGCGCCCTGCGGCTGCTCGGGGAGCACGGCGACGCACTGAACGCCGACACCCCCGACGCCAGGCTGCACGAGGTCAAGGCGGACCTGAAGCGGGCCCTGGACCTGCTCGACGAGACGGTGACGACGGCCAAGCCGACGACCCGCTGCCCCGAACACCCGAGCGGCCCGGTGGACGAGAGCGCCCCGGACCGCTGTCTGCTCTGCGAGACCCGCCGCCGCACCGCCCGCCGCACCGAGGTCAACGACGCGTACGGGCACGGCCGGACGCCCGCCCCCGAGGAGCTGCCCGACCGCACGATGTCCCGCTACGGCGTGCGCGGCGACCGCCCCCAGGCCCAGCAGCGCTGGCTCCCGGAAGTGTGGAACGGCCAGACGTGGCTGCTGTGCGGCACCCCCCGCCGCGACCGCCAGGAGGCCGAGCGCTACCTCGCCGCCGAGCGCCGGGCCCCCCGCCCCGGCATGGCCTACCGCCTCGTCCACGAGTTCACCGACTACGAGGTGCTCCGCATATGGGGCACCCCGGTCAAGGTCGACATCGAACCCATGGGAAACCTGTAGGCGAGCGGTCCGGGCGGGCCGGGGAGAACGCCAAAAAGGGGAGAGCGCGAAAAAAAGGGGCGGCGCCCGCGTCGCGGCGGGCGCCGCCCCTCCCCCGTTCCCCCCGGTCACCTCACCGGGAAGCCGTCAGCTCAGCGTGCCGAGCGCCGCCGCGTCGTAGGGCGCCAGCTCGTCGAAGCGGCCGGCCAGGACCTTCGCCGCCCACTCGGGGTCCTGGAGCAGCGCGCGGCCGACGGCGACCATGTCGAACTCGTCGCGCTCCATGCGGTCGAGGAGGTCGTCGATGCCCTTGACCGGGGAGCCCTCGCCCACGAACGCCTTGATGAAGTCGCCGTCCAGACCGACCGAGCCGACGGTGATGGTGGGCTTGCCCGTCAGCTTCTTCGTCCAGCCGGCGAGGTTGAGGTCGGAACCGTCGAACTCGGGCACCCAGTAGCGGCGCGTGGAGGCGTGGAAGGAGTCCACTCCGGCCGCGGCGAGCGGGGCGAGGATCGCCTCCAGCTCCTCCGGGGTCTCGGCGAGCCGGGCGTCGTAGGCCTGCTGCTTCCACTGCGAGTAGCGGAAGATGACGGGGAACTCGGGCGAGACGGCCGCCCGCACCGCGGCGACGATCTCCGCCGAGAACTTCGTACGGGCCACCGGGTCGCCGCCGTACGCGTCCTCGCGCCGGTTGGTGCCCGCCCAGTGGAACTGGTCGAGCAGGTAGCCGTGGGCGCCGTGCAGTTCGACGCCGTCGAAGCCGATGCGCTCGGCGTCGGCGGCGGCCCTGGCGAACGCCTCGATGACGTCGTCGAGGTCCTGCTGGGTCATGCTCCTGCCGGTGACCTGGGCGCCCTCCTTGTAGAGGCCGGAGGGGCCGACGGGCGGGGCGTCCGCGAAGGGCGGCTCGCCCGCCTTGCGGACCATGCCTATGTGCCAGAGCTGCGGGACGATCGTGCCGCCGGCCGCGTGCACGGCGTCGGCGACCTTCGCCCATCCGGCGAGCTGGTCCTCGCCGTGGAAACGCGGCACGTCGTCACTCTGTCCGGCCGAGTCGTGGCCGACGTACGTGCCCTCGGTGACGATCAGGCCGACGCCCGCGGCGGCGCGGCGGGAGTAGTAGCCGACCACGTTCTCCCCCGGCACACCGCCCGGCGAGAACATCCGGGTCATCGGGGCCATGGCGATCCGGTTCGGGACGGTCAGGCCGTTGATGGAGACGGGACGGGACAGGATCTCGGCTGCGCGGGACGCGGCGTCAGCGGTCACGTGGGGGCTCCTCGAAGAGGTGGGCGGTATGACGTCGGGCGGTCTGCGGGCAGGAGATTCCGTGCGGTATGTGCACATGCATCGACTGCTCTCAGTCGTCAACCTCCGCGACGGGCGAAGCATTCCGCCGGACCCGCACCCGTCGCCGTGATCCGGGCCACACCCCTCACGGCGGCCCCTCGCGACAAAGGGCCCGCCGAACGGACGTTCCGTTCGACGGGCCCTGACTCCCCGCGGCCTCGCCCCGGGAACGCGTCCGTCGCCGTTACGGCACGTCGCTGAGCCTGTGGGCGTAGATCACCCGGCCGCACGGGGACGGCTCGGCGCGTGCGCCGTTGAGATACGGGTCGGACGAATCGGTGTAACAGCTCGGGTCGTCGGTGTTCTCACGGTGCTCGGAGACCGACCACAACAGCGGCGGATCGTGGGTTTCTTCGCCGTGCTCGATGTACAGGTCCTCGGGCCCGACGGCGGTCGGCGTCGAGCCGACGGTGGTCAGCGTGGAGCTGCTGTTGAGCGCGGCGCGCCAGAGGGTGCCGTTGGAGTACTTGTGGCTCTGGTTCAGATAGAACTTGTTCTTGTACTTCGCGGCGCCCTGGATACCGTCCTTGGGCAGGTAGTTGCCCCACATGGAGACGGTGCTGTAGTTGCCGGTGCTGATCTGCCCCGTCTCCCCGTCCAAGGGGATGCCGGCGATGCGGCCCATGGAGGGCTTTTCCTGGTTGCCGTTCTCCTTGTCCTTACCGGGCCGGCAGTACTCGCCCATGACCAGTTCGTCGGGCGACGCGCTGCGGTCCAGCGAGAGGTAGGAGGCCTTGGGCGCGCCGAAGCCCTCGCACCAGGTGATCGATTCGCCGTCGCCGTACCTGGCCTTGTTGTACTGGTACGTCGTGAACTTCCAGCTGTCGACCTGCGGCATCACGTAGCGGTAGCCGTAGCTGTACCAGACGTTGTTCTGCCGGCCGATCTTGCGGGTGTCCTGGACGTTGCTGGTGAGGCCGTCCCGGGTGGGGTCGTCGGTGGCGCTGTCGTTGTCCGGGTTGAGGTCGATGATGTGGCGCATGTCGAAGACCCGGACGCCCGCCATCGTGTCGGCGACATAGAGGTAGTTGCCGTACCAGACCATGCCCCCGGCGTGGATGCCCTTCTGCAGCGGGTTCTCGTCGGCGTGCACCCCGTCGAAGGAGATGTGGTCGTACGCGTTGTAGTACGGCCAGACCAGCAGCACGTGGCGGTACTTGTTGGTGGCCGGGTCGAGGAAGGTGATGCGGGCACCCTTCTCGTTGCAGGAGTCCGGCTCACCGACCTGACAGACGCCGTCGCCCTTGGTGCCGTCGGTGTTCGCGTCGTCCCGCCCCGGGTTCCAGGAGTCGTACGAGCCGACGGTGATCGGGCGCTTGACACCCCAGTGCTCGTCCTGCTGCGCGTCGGAGACCCCGCTGATCGCCTGCGGGATCCACTCCTTGCTGGTGGCGTCGTCGGACTTCCAGCAGTACTTCTTGGCGCGCTCCAACGGGGTGCCGTTGTCGCCGGTCCCGAAGGGGTCGGTCGTGCAGGCGCTGCCGGTGGGGGCGTCACGGTTGGCGTCGTCCATCAGGTCCTGCACACCCTCCTCGTAGAGGGAGGCGTACAGGTCGTCGATGCGTCCGCTGAGGTCGCTGCCCCGGGCCAGCCGGAAGTCCGCGGGGTCGGCGGAACTGCCCGGGTCGCCGGCCGCCTGCGCGCGGACGACCTTGCTCGCGTCCCCGTAGGTGGGCTTGGGCTCCTGGACGCGGGTGTTGCCGGAAGTGTCCTGCGTCGCGCCGGCCGAAGGCTGAGCGGTGGGGGCCGGGTCGTCCGCCCGGGCGGGCGCCGCCAGACCGGCCGCGGCCAGGCCGGCGGCCGCGCACGCCACCAACCATCTGTGACGTCTGGGGAGTTGAGCCACTGTCGTCTCCGTCGTGCCAGTTGAATGGGTCGAACTGGCGATTCAACAGAGGGCGGTTGGGCTCGGCAAAGTTAGTGCGATTCTGACAGGGAGACAGATTTATCCCCTGTCGGCGTGACATCTCGGGCCGGAACGCGCCCGAGGGCGGCACCTCCCTCGCGGGAAGGTGCCGCCCTCGGAACGTCAGGACGGTTGATCGACCGGGTCGATCAGAAGTCCATGTCACCGCCCGGCATGCCGCCCGGAGCGGCCGCGGCGGCCTTCTCCGGCTTGTCGGCGATGACGGCCTCGGTGGTCAGGAACAGCGCGGCGATGGAGGCGGCGTTCTGCAGGGCGGAACGGGTCACCTTCGCCGGGTCGATGATGCCTTCGGCGATCATGTCGACATACTCACCGGACGCGGCGTTCAGGCCGTGGCCGACGGGAAGGTTGCGCACCTTCTCGACGATGACGCCACCCTCGAGGCCACCGTTGACGGCGATCTGCTTGAGCGGGGCCTCCAGGGCCAGGCGCACGGCGTTGGCGCCGGTCGCCTCGTCGCCCGAGAGCTCGAGCTTCTCGAAGACCGAGGAAGCCTGGAGCAGGGCCACGCCACCACCGGCGACGATGCCCTCCTCGACGGCCGCCTTCGCGTTGCGGACGGCGTCCTCGATGCGGTGCTTGCGCTCCTTGAGCTCGACCTCGGTGGCGGCACCGGCCTTGATGACGGCCACGCCGCCGGCCAGCTTCGCCAGACGCTCCTGGAGCTTCTCGCGGTCGTAGTCCGAGTCCGAGTTCTCGATCTCGGCACGGATCTGGTTCACACGGCCGGCGACCTGGTCGGCGGAGCCGGAGCCGTCGACGATCGTGGTCTCGTCCTTGGTGATGACGACCTTGCGGGCGCGGCCCAGCAGGTCCAGACCCGCGTTCTCCAGCTTGAGGCCGACCTCCTCGGAGATGACCTCGCCGCCCGTGAGGATGGCGATGTCGCCGAGCATGGCCTTGCGGCGGTCACCGAAGCCCGGGGCCTTGACGGCGACGGACTTGAAGGTGCCACGGATCTTGTTGACGACCAGGGTCGACAGGGCCTCGCCCTCGACGTCCTCGGCGATGATCAGCAGCGGCTTGCCCGACTGCATGACCTTCTCCAGGAGCGGGAGCAGGTCCTTCACGTTCGCGATCTTGGAGTTCGCGATCAGGATGTACGGGTCGTCGAGGACGGCCTCCATACGCTCCATGTCGGTGGCGAAGTACGCCGAGATGTAGCCCTTGTCGAAGCGCATGCCCTCGGTGAGCTCCAGCTCCAGACCGAAGGTCTGGGACTCCTCGACGGTGATGACGCCTTCCTTGCCGACCTTGTCCATCGCCTCGGCGATGAGCTCGCCGATCTGGGTGTCGGCGGCGGAGATGGAGGCCGTGGAAGCGATCTGCTCCTTGGTCTCGACATCCTTCGCCTGCTCCAGCAGGGCACCGGAGACGGCCTCGACGGCCTTCTCGATACCGCGCTTGAGGGCCATCGGGTTGGCGCCGGCGGCGACGTTGCGCAGGCCCTCGCGGACGAGCGCCTGGGCGAGGACGGTGGCGGTGGTCGTACCGTCACCGGCGACGTCGTCCGTCTTCTTGGCGACTTCCTTGACCAGCTCGGCGCCGATCTTCTCGTACGGGTCCTCGAGCTCGATCTCCTTGGCGATGGAAACACCATCGTTGGTGATCGTGGGCGCGCCCCACTTCTTCTCGAGGACGACGTTGCGGCCCTTGGGGCCGAGGGTGACCTTGACGGCGTCGGCGAGCTGGTTCATCCCGCGCTCGAGACCGCGCCGTGCCTCCTCGTCGAACGCGATGATCTTGGCCATGTGAAGTGGTCCTCCCGGACGGGGTGGATTGCTCCGGATCGCGCCCGCGCCCGCGACGGACGGCCCTCGAGCCCTGTGGTTCCTTGCCCCACAGGCCCGTGGACCTCGCCGGCCCGATCCAAGTTCTGTCACTCTCACTCGGAGAGTGCTAACGCCAATGATTAGCACTCGACCCCTGCGAGTGCAAGCGCCCCTCCCGAAAACAGACCCCTGGCCCGCCCCTGCGCGGGGCCCGCGGCAAGGGCACCCGCAGGCACATGGGCGGAGGACGCACGAGGGGCCCGCATCCCCGGTGGGATGCGGGCCCCTCGTGCGTGAGTGCGTCGGTGGTCGTTCGCGCCCGATCAGACGGCGAGTTTGACCATGTCCGCCTGCGGACCCTTCTGGCCCTGCGAGATCTCGAACTCCACTCGCTGACCCTCTTCAAGGGTGCGGTAGCCGTCCATCTGAATCGCGCTGTAGTGCACGAAGACGTCCGCACCACCGTCGACCGCGATGAAGCCGTACCCCTTCTCCGCGTTGAACCACTTGACGGTGCCCTGAGCCATGCCTAACTCCCCTATTACTGGCCCTTGCACAGATCCACACTTCGCGGATCCGGGTCAGACCTCACCCCCCAACGGTTGGGGGTGTGCGCCGGAACGCGTCGACCGCGGCTGAATGTATCTGTCCAACTGCCCTCTGCAACAGGTCAATCGGACGAGAATTCCGGGCATGGCTGATCAATGATATGCGGAGAATGCGCAAGGATTCGGGGCAAGTCGGACCCCATAAATGCCATAAAATGCCCAAAAAGGTGAGCCACTTTGGCTACTTCTTGTCGGCCGACGAACGCCCACTCATATGCGTCCGGCATGAAACCAACATCCAAATGGAGGCGACTTCCCCAACTCTAGCGCGCTCAACCCAACAGAATTGCCCCCTCCGTTTGTCTCACGGAGGAGGCAATTCTGTGAACGCGATGTGTTCTACATTACCCAGGGTAACGATCAGCCTCCGGCGACCGCCGGAATGATCGAGACGCCCGCGCCGTCCGGGGTCGCCGTCTCCAGGCCCTGCTCGAAGCGCACGTCGTCGTCGTTGACGTAGACGTTCACGAAGCGGCGCAGCTTGCCCTGGTCGTCCAGGACGCGCGCGGCGATGCCCGTGTGGTTCTTCTCCAGGTCGGCGATGACCTCGGCGAGGGTCGTGCCCTCGGCCTTCACCTCGGCGGCGCCACCGGTGTAGGTGCGCAGGATGGTGGGGATGCGGACGTTGACGCTCATGATGCGAGGCCAGCCTCTCGGAAGGAGTCGAGGTTCGGACGGATGGTCGCGGTCAGCCCGGTGTCGGAGGCCACCGCGTCCAGGGTCTTGAGGCCGTCGCCGGTGTTCAGCACGACCGTGGTGAGGGCCGGGTCGAGGAGTCCGTTCTCGATCAGCTTGCGGGTGACGCCGACGGTCACACCGCCCGCCGTCTCCGCGAAGATGCCCTCGGTGCGCGCGAGCAGCTTGATCGCGTCGACGATCTGCTCGTCGTCCACGTCCTCCACCGCGCCGCCGGTGCGCCGCGCGATGTCCAGCACGTACGGTCCGTCCGCCGGGTTGCCGATGGCGAGCGACTTGGCGATGGTGTCCGGCTTCTGCGGCCGTACGACGTCGTGGCCGGCCTTGTAGGCGACGGACACCGGGGAGCAGCCCTCGGCCTGGGCGCCGAAGATCTTGTACGGCCTGTCCTCGACGAGTCCGAGCTTGATCAGCTCCTGGAGCCCCTTGTCGATCTTCGTGAGCTGGGAGCCGGAGGCGATCGGCACGACGAGCTGGTCGGGGAGCTTCCAGCCGAGCTGCTCGCAGATCTCGTACGCCAGCGTCTTGGAGCCCTCGGCGTAGTACGGCCGCAGGTTGACGTTGACGAAGCCCCAGCCCTCGCCGGCCGGGTCGCCGATCAGCTCGGAGCAGAAACGGTTCACGTCGTCGTAGTTGCCCTCGATGCCGACGAGCTCGCCGCCGTAGACCGCGGCCATGACGACCTTGCCCTGCTCCAGGTCGTGCGGGATGAACACGCAGGAGCGGAAGCCGGCGCGGGCGGCCGCGGCGCCCACCGCTCCGGCGAGGTTGCCGGTGGAGGAGCAGGAGAGGGTGGTGAACCCGAAGGCGCGGGCCGCTTCGAGGGCCTGGGCGACGACACGGTCCTTGAAGGAGTGCGTCGGGTTGCCGGAGTCGTCCTTGACGAAGAGCTTCCCGGCCTCGACGCCCAGCTCGCGGGCCAGGTTGTCGGCCTGGACGAGCTTGGTCCAGCCGGGGTTGATGTTCGGCTTGTCCGCCACGTCCGCGGGGACGGGCAGCAGCGGCGCGTAGCGCCAGATGTTCGCGGGTCCCGCTTCGATGCGCTTGCGGAGCTCCTCGGCGTCGTAGGCCGAGAAGTCGTAGGCGATCTCCAGCGGGCCGAAACACTCCTCGCAGGCGAAGACCGGGCCGAGCGGGACGCGGTGTCCGCACTCCCGGCAGGAAAGCGCCGCGGCGGGACCGAGGTCTACCGCGTCGGCGGAGTTCGTGGTGCTTGCAACTGTCTGCGCAGCCATGGAGGCGAGGCCCTTTCTCCTCATCTTCCTCACGACGCACTTCGCCGTGAGACGGATTTGGCACCTTCCCTAGCCGGGAGCCTCGCGACGCGATCGACATCGATCGGTACGAGACCGGCTGGAGGGTTGCCGGGGCTTCATCGGGCCGTATCCCTCTGCCCCTCTGGATGAGCGGTATTTGATTGTTGGACTGTTGAACGCGATACGCGCCGACGATCCAGGACATGCGATGGTCATGCGCGTTGTTCAAGACTGTAACCGAAGGCCAGGACAGTTGAGATAGTCGTCCGAACCGCGAGACGAGCCAATCGTTCTGCCGCTGGCCGCAGCGGGGCACGCCGATGACGGCGTGTGATCAATCAGTGAGGAGCCGCAGACGGTGCTGAGAGAAGTCGAAAGCTGGCTGAGCACACGCTCCTGGTCCGTGACCGACCGACCGCTCCACAAGCTCATGGCGGCCAAACGCGTCGCCGGGTCGACGGTCAGCGTCGTGCTGCCCGCGCTCAACGAGGAGGAGACGGTCGGCGAGATCGTCGCGATCATCCGCCACGACCTGATGCAGCAGGTGCCCCTCGTCGACGAGATCGTCGTCGTCGACTCCGGCTCGACGGACCGCACCGCCGCGGTCGCCGCCGCCGCGGGCGCGCGGGTCGTGCACCGCGACGACATCCTCCCGCGCATCCCCGCCGTGCCCGGCAAGGGCGAGGTGCTGTGGCGGTCACTGCTCGTGACCAGCGGTGACATCGTCTGTTTCGTCGACGCGGACCTCAAGGAGTTCTCGTCCGACTTCGTCGCCGGGATCGTGGGCCCGCTGCTCACCGAGCCGGGCGTCGACCTGGTCAAGGCCATGTACGACCGCCCGCTGGCCGGCGGGGGCGGGCAGGGCGGCCGGGTCACCGAGCTGATGGCCCGCCCGCTGCTGAACATGCACTGGCCGCAGCTCGCCGGCTTCGTCCAGCCGCTCGGCGGCGAGTACGCGGCCCGCCGCTCACTGCTCGAACAGCTCCCCTTCCCCGTCGGCTACGGCGTGGAACTGGGCATGCTCGTCGACGCCCTGCACCTGGTGGGCCTGGACGCGCTCGCCCAGGTCGACGTCGGGGTGCGCAAGCACCGCCACCAGGACGGCCAGGCGCTCGGCCGCATGGCCGCCGCGATCTACCGCACCGCGCAGCTCCGGCTGGCGCGCGGTCATCTGATCCGCCCCTCCCTCACCCAGTTCGAGCGCGACCGCGACGGTTTCCGGCCGCGCACCTATTCCGTGGACACGGAGGAAAGGCCGCCGATGAGCGAGATCTCCGAGTACCAGGCGCGCGAAGCCGCGTAGTCAGGCCCTGAACGGCCGGGCATCGCATACGGCCGAAGGGCGCGTTTGAGCGTTTCGAGACGGGGCTAGGTTTCGAGGCATGGCTTCAACGCACGGTGCCCACAGGATTCTGGTCGCCTCCAACCGCGGCCCGGTCACCTACCAGGTACGGGAGGACGGCTCGCTGGACGCCGGACGCGGCGGCGGCGGCCTCGTCTCGGGACTCTCGGCGATCGGGCCGGACGCGGGCGCCCTCTGGGTCTGCTCCGCGCTCGGCGACGGCGACCGGGAGGCCGTCCGGCGGGGGGTCCACGAGGACGGCGTACGGATGCTGGCCGTCGACGCGGACACGCACGCCGACGCGTACAACGGCGTCGCCAACTCCGTGCTGTGGTTCGTCCACCACCTGCTCTACCAGACCCCGCTGGAGCCGGTCTTCGACACGGAGTTCCGGCGCCAGTGGGAGTCGTACCGGGTCTACAACCGCGCCTTCGCCGAGGCGCTGGCGGAAGAGGCCGCCGAGGGCGCGGCCGTGCTGGTGCAGGACTACCACCTGTGTCTGGTGCCCGGGATGCTCCGCGAGCTACGTCCCGACCTGCGCATCGGGCACTTCTCGCACACCCCGTGGGCGCCGGAGGACTACTTCCGGATCCTCCCCGACGACATCCGCTCGGAGCTGATGGCGGGCATGCTCGGCGCGGACCGGGTGGCCTTCCTGACCTGGCGGTGGGCGACGGCGTTCATGCGCTGCGCGGAGGCGACCGACCCCGGCGACTACCGCGCCACCTGGCCCTCGGGCGTCCCCCGGACGGTCGAGCACCTGGACGGTGCCGGGGTTCCCGTGCGCGAGACCCGCGTCGGGGTGCACGGCCTCGGCGCGGACGCCGAGTTCCTGCGCGAGCGCTCGCACCGCGCGGACGTCGGGGAACGGATGGCCGCGCTGCGCGAGGAGATCGGCGCGGACCGCAGGACGATCGTGCGCGTCGACCGGACCGAGCTGTCCAAGAACATCGTGCGGGGCCTGCTGGCGTACCGGCGGCTCCTCGACGACCACCCCGAGTGGCGCGAGCGGGTCGTCCACGTGGCGTTCGCCTATCCCTCGCGGCAGGACCTCGCGGTGTACCGGGACTACACGGCCGAGGTGCAACGGCTCGCCGACGAGATCAACTCCCGCTACGGGACGCCCGGCTGGACCCCGGTGGTGCTGCACGTGAAGGACGACTTCGCGCGCTCGCTCGCCGCCTACCGGCTGGCCGACGTCGCCCTCGTCAACCCCATCAGGGACGGCATGAACCTCGTCGCCAAGGAGATCCCGGTCGTCTCCGACGAGGGCTGCGCGCTGGTCCTGTCGCGGGAGGCGGGGGCGTACGAGGAACTGGGCGAGGACGCGATCTCCGTGAACCCGTACGACATCACCGGCACGGCGCGGGCGCTGCACGAGGCCCTCGTCATGCAGCCCGGCGAACGCGCCGAACGCACCAAACGGCTCGCCGCCGCGGCCACCGCCCTCCCGCCGGCCCAGTGGTTCCTGGACCAGCTGCGCAAACTGGAGGCCTGAGCGGAAGCGGGGGGCGCGGGTGCGGTGCCGGGCCGGTGGGTGGGTCGGGGCCGTGCCGGTACATCCGCCCGTCGCCGTTGGACGGAGATGTGACCGTCGGTGGCGACGGGCATGTGATGTACCGGCACGGCCCCTCCCGCCGGATCCCGGGTGCGGGTGTGCGGTGGTTTGGGCGCAGTCCCTCGCAGGCGCGATTTTCAGCCCCGGCCGGGGAACGCTTCAGCCCCTCCGGGGAACGTTCCAGCCCCTCCGGCGTTTGAGGAGCGGGGTCCGGGGCGGAGCCCCCGGTACGGGAGTCGCCGGGTGCACGATCCAGCCCCTCCGGCGTTTGAGGAGTGGGGTCCGGGGCGGAGCCCCGGGGACGGGAAGGGTAGGGGCGGAGGGGGCGAAAAAGGCTTGCCGCCCCCGCCCCGCCCGGCCAACGAGCAGTGGGGTCAGGCGAGTTCGGCCGCGAGGGCGGAGAGGAGGCGCACGACCCCGGCGGGCCCGTCGACCACCAGGTCGGCGCGCTCGGCGAGTTCGGCGACCTCGGAGCTGCCGCTGCACACCAGCAGCCCGGGAACCCCGTCGGAGCGAAGCTTGTCGACGGCGGCGAACGCGGGCAGGTCCCCCAGGTCGTCACCCGCGTAGAGAACGGCCTCGGCCCCGACCTCACGCACGTACTCCAGGAGGGCGACACCCTTGTCCATACCGGGCGGGCGCAGCTCCAGGACCATACGGCCCGGCTCGACGATCAGACCGTGCCGGGCGGCCAGTTCGCCCAGCGGCCCCCGCAGCGCCTCGAACGCGGCCTGGGGATCGGCGGCGCGGCGCGTGTGCACGGCGACGGCCCGGCCCTTCTCCTCGATCCAGGTGCCCTGCCAGGCACCGATCGTGTCGAGGAACCCCGGCAGCTCGGCGCGGACGGCGGCCACGCCGGGGTGCGGGGCGGGGGCGGTGACGGTGCCGCTGACCGCGTCCCAGCGCTCGGCGCCGTAGTGGCCGAGGACGACCAGGTGCTCAAGACCGGCCACGCCCGCGAAGCCGCCGTGGCGCACGGCCACACCGGCCGGGCGGCCGGTGACGACGGCGACCGAGGCGACCTTGGGGGCGAGGGCGGAGAGCGCGGGGACCGCGTCGGGGTGCGCGCGGGCCTTGTCGGGGTCGGGGACGATGGGGGCGAGGGTTCCGTCGAAGTCGAGTGCGACGACCGTCCGGGCGGGGCGCGTGAGGATCGCTTCCAGAGCGTCGCGCCCGGCGGGGGTCACCGGGTCCGGCAAGGAGTCCTTGGATTCGGAGTGGCTGCCCATGGGGCGACCCTATCCGGGAGCCGACTCCCGCACCCCTGACTCATATGACTTATACCGATGGCTCATACCGATGACTCATACCGAGCAGGCCTCCTTCCTCCGGAACACCTCGATCCCGCAGCCCGGCCTCGCGGACCGGTCCCGCCGCTCGGCCTCGGCAGCCGCCGGGTCGCCGGGCTTCAGCGTTCGTCCCGGCGGGCCTCGCGGACGCGGCGCAGTCTGTTCACCGTGACGGGGTCGTGGGCGAGGGCGCGCGGGTCGTTCAGGAGGGCGTTCAGGAGCTGGTAGTAGCGGACCGGCGCCAGGCCCAGTTGTTCGCGTATGGCGCGCTCCTTCGCGCCGGGGCCGGGGAAGCCGCGGCGCTCCAGGGCGAGGATGCTCCGTTCGCGCGCGGGCAGCTCTTCCATGGACAGCACGGTAGCCCCCGGCACCGACAGGCGCCGGGTCCCGGGCCGCCCGAGGACCGGCAGGGCCCCGCACGCCCCGAGCACGTCCCGGAATGCGGATTCGAGGTCTCCAACATGTGAGTGGACTAGACCTTTCCAGGGGTAAAGCGCGACACTGTCCCCCGTGAGACACGTCATCGCCCTCGATGTGGGCGGCACCGGGATGAAGGCCGCCCTCGTCGGGGTGGACACCGAGCCCTCCCCGGACCGCCCCGACGCGCCACGGCCGGAGGCCCCCGGGCACCCCGCGCTGCTGCACCAGGCCCGCAGGGCGACCGGTCGCGAGCGCGGCCCCGACGCCGTCGTCGAGGACATCCTCGACTTCGCCGCCGAACTGCGCGCCCACGGCGAGGAGCACTTCGGCGAGAGCGCGCTGGCCGCCGGCGTCGCCGTCCCCGGCATCGTCGACGCGCGGAACGGCGTCGCGGTCTACGCCGCCAACCTCGGCTGGCGCGACGTCCCGCTGCGCCGGCTGCTCGGCGAGCGGCTCGGCGGCGTGCCCGTCGCGCTCGGGCACGACGTGCGCACCGGCGGACTCGCGGAGGGCCGGATCGGCGCCGGACGGGGAGCGGACCGTTTCCTGTTCGTCCCGCTGGGCACCGGCATCGCCGGCGCCATCGGCATCGACGGCGGCGTCGAGGAGGGCGCGCACGGCTTCGCGGGCGAGATCGGCCACATCGTCGTACGGCCCGGCGGGTCCCCGTGTCCGTGCGGGCAGCGCGGCTGTCTGGAACGGTTCGCCTCCGCGGCGGCCGTCAGCCAGGCCTGGGCCGAGGCGTCCGGCGACCCCGGCGCGGACGCGGCGGACTGCGCCGAGGCCGTCGAGTCGGGTGATCCGAGGGCGCTCGCCGTCTGGCAGGAGGCCGTCGACGCGCTCGCCGACGGCCTGGTCACCGCACTCACCCTCCTGGACCCGCGCACCCTGATCATCGGTGGCGGGCTCGCCGAAGCGGGGGAAACCTTGTTCACACCCCTGCGGGCCGCGGTCGAAAGACGCGTCACGTTCCAGAAGCTGCCGTCCATCGTCCCCGCGGCCCTCGGGGACACCGCCGGATGCCTCGGTGCCGGGCTCCTCGCCCGGGACCTCCTGAACACCACTCCCACGACTCCCCGGAGGTAACCACCCGATGGCCCCTAGCAAGGTTCTCGCCGGCGCCCGGGTGGTGCTGCCCACCGGGATCGTGCACGACGGCCGCGTGATCATCGACGGTCCGGTGATCGCCGGCGCGGGTGCCCCCGGGACGCGGCCCTCCGAGGTTCTCGCGGAAGCCCCCGCGGACGCGCCCGTGACCGACCTGTCCGGCCACTGGGTGGTCCCCGGCTTCGTCGACATCCACAACCACGGCGGCGGCGGCGCGTCCTTCACCTCGGGAACGGCCGAGGACGTCCTGCGGGGCATCCACACCCACCGGCTGCACGGCACCACGACCGTCGTCGCCTCGACCGTCACCGGCGACATGCACGGCCTCGCCGAACGCGCCGGGATGCTCTCCGAACTGGCCGAGCAGGGCGACATCGCCGGCATCCATTTCGAGGGCCCGTTCATCTCGCCGTGCCGCAAGGGCGCCCACTCCGAGGAACTGCTGCGCGATCCGGACCCGGCGGACGTCCGCAAGCTCCTCGACGCGGCGCGCGGCCGGGCCAGCATGGTCACGCTCGCCCCCGAACTGCCGGGCGGCCTCGACTCCGTACGCCTGCTCGCCGAACACGGGGTGATCGCCGCGATCGGGCACACCGACGCGACGTACGAGCAGACGAAGGCGGCCATCGACGCGGGCGCGACCGTGGCGACGCACCTGTTCAACGCGATGCCGGGTCTCGGGCACCGTGCCCCGGGACCCATCGCCGCCCTCCTGGAGGACGAGCGGATCACCGTCGAGCTGATCAACGACGGCACGCACCTGCACCCCGCCTCGCTGGAGCTGGCGTTCCATCACGCGGGTTCCGGCCGGGTCGCGTTCATCACCGACGCGATGGACGCGGCGGGCTTCGGCGACGGCCGCTACATGCTCGGCCCGCTGGAGGTCGAGGTCGCGGACGGCGTCGCCCGCCTGGTGGAGGGCGGTTCGATCGCGGGCTCCACGCTCACCCTGGACCGCGCCTTCCAGCGCGCCGTCACGGTCGACCGGCTGCCGGTCGAGGACGTCGTGACGGCCATCTCCGTCAACCCCGCCCGCCTGCTGGGCGCGTACGACCGGGTGGGTTCGCTGGAGCCGGGCAAGGCCGCGGACCTCGTGGTCCTCGACGCCGACTTCGCCCTCAAGGGCGTCATGCGCGGGGGCGAATGGGTGGTCGATCCCCAACTGGGGTGATTCACACCTTTGTTGCTTGCGGCGGTTGGCCCGGGGGGACTGGGCCGACCGCCGTTGCGTTTGGCATGATCGAGCCTCCGGAACCACCGGCGGGCGTCCCACCGGCGCCCACGTCACAGAACTCTTCGGGGGAGGTCGTCGCAGGTGATCCTCACGGTCACGCCGAACACCGCTCTCGACATCACCTATCGCGTACGGGCCCTGCGCCCGCACGGCACGCACCGGGTGAGCGAGGTGACCGAACGCCCGGGCGGCAAGGGCCTGAACGTGGCACGCGTGCTCGCCGCGCTCGGCCACGAGGTGACGGTCACCGGTTTCACGGGCGGCGCGACCGGCCGCACCGTGCGGGACCAGCTCGCCGGGACGGCCGGGGTGGTGGACGCGCTCGTCCCGGTGCGGGGATCGACGCGCCGCACGATAGCCGTCGTCGACACGACGACCGGTGACACCACCCAGCTCAACGAACCGGGACCGGCGATAACCCCCGCCGAGTGGTCGGCCTTCCAGGAGACGTACGAGCGTCTGCTGCGCTCCGCCTCCGCGGTGGCCCTGTGCGGCAGCCTGCCCCCGGGCGTCCCGGTCGGCGCCTACGCCCAGCTCGTGCGCAGCGCCCGCGCGGCGGCCGTCCCCGTGCTGCTGGACACCGGCGGGGAGCCGCTGCGCCGGGGGGTCGCCGCCCGCCCCGACATCATCAAGCCGAACGCCGAGGAACTGGCCGAGCTCACCGGCTCCCACGATCCGCTGCAGGCCACCCGCAACGCCCGGCGGCGCGGCGCGCACGCGGTGGTCGCCTCCCTCGGCGCGGACGGGCTGCTCGCCCACACGGCCGAGGGCCACTGGCGCGCCGCCCCGCCCGTCCGGGCCCGCGGCAACCCGACCGGCGCGGGCGACTCGGCCGTCGCGGGCCTGCTGTCGGGCCTGGTCGAGAATCTCGACTGGCCGGCCCGCCTCGCCCGCGCCGTCGCCCTGTCGACGGCGACCGTGGCGGCACCCGCGGCCGGCGAGTTCGACCGGGCGCTGTACGAGAGCCTGCTCGGCCGGGTCACGGTGACGGCCGAGTCCGCGGCGGCCTGAGGACTGTCCGCCGCGGTCCGGTCTTCGGGAGCTAGCTCTTGACCCGGCCCTTCTTCAGCGAGAACTGGTCGAGCAGCACGTTGCAGCTGTCGCCGTCCCCGCAGGAGAGGGTGATCGTGTTGGTGCCCTTGTTGAGGGTGGGCCACGCGTAGGTCGTCGTCCAGCCCTTGGCGAAGTCGCCCTCGGCGGCGCGCGCGTAGTTCTCCAGGCTCAGCTTGGAGCCGAAGACCTTGCCGTTGACGGTGAGCGTCATCGACGCGTCCTGGCCGGGCACGCTGTAGCGCGCGAAGACGGTGTAGTCGCCGTCCTCGGGGATGCCGTTGAACGTCCAGGTCACCGAGGCGCCCGGATTGTTCAGACCGGCCACGTAGACGCCGCCGTCGGACCGGGCGCCGTCGATGTCGGAGGCCGTCGTCACACCGGTGCCGAGGTTCAGCGCCTTCGCCTCGGCCTTGGGGAGCTCCCCGGCGGACTTGTCGGGCCCCTTCGTCTCCTTCTGGGTCGGGGACGCGCTCTGGGAGACCGTGGGGGTCGCGTCGGCCTGGTCGTCGGTCTTGTCGTCGTCCCCGCCGCCCATCATGGCGACGCTGATGCCGATCACGACGGCGGCGACCACGGCGATCGCGCCGATGAGGAGGCCCTTGGTGTTGGGGCCACGGCCGCGCCCGCCGCCGTCACCGTGACCGGGCATCGGCACCCGCGCCGTCTGCGCGCCGCCGGGAACGGTCTCGGGGGCTCCGTAGTGCGCGTTCGGCTGGCCGTAGCCGCCCTGCTGCGGCACCTGGCCGTACGGGGCGGTGGGGGCCTGCTGACCGTACTTGCGCTCGCCGACCGCCCGCACCCGGTTGACCGAGCCCGGGTAGCCGTAGCCACCGCCTCCAGAGGGCGGCGTGGCTCCGTTGGCCTGACCGTCGGCGTAGAGATAGCCGAACGGGTCGTCCTCCTCGGGCGTGCTCGCGCCGTTGTTGCCGGGCGTCATCCCTTGGTCTCCTCAGCGGGTGCGGTTCTGACTCGGTACACGAATGAATGGCGAGCCTACCCGGTTTCGCTGGGCCGAACGGGGGTCCTTCACCGCATCGATGCACTGACCTGCGTGTTATCCGGCACGCCTGTGCTGTTTGGGACGAGAACGTTTCTCGACGTACATCCGTTCGTCAGCGGATTTCAACACCTCGTCCGCCGTCATTCCGCAGTGGGCCCACCCGATGCCGAAACTGGCGCCCACGCGGACGGCCCGTCCGTCGACCTTGATGGGCGGAATGATCGCGTTCCTCAGGCGTACGGCGAGGTCCTGGGCGTCCGCGCGGCCGAGGCCGTCGGCGAGCACCACGAACTCGTCGCCGCCGAGCCTGGCCACCGTGTCGCCGTCCCGGACGCCGTGGGTGAGGCGGCGGGCGACCTCGATGAGAACCTCGTCACCCGCGTTGTGCCCGAACCGGTCGTTGATCGACTTGAACCCGTCGAGGTCGCAGAAGAGCACCGCGAGCCCCTTGGTGCCGTCGTCCGTCTCGCCCTCGGGGGCGACGGTGTGCACGTGGTGGTCGAAGGCCTCGAACGCCTCGGCGCCGGCCCGGAAGTCGAAGCCGTGGCCGTTCCCGTCGTAGGCGGGGTGGCCGTTGTCGTCGTACTCGCCGGACAGCGGGTCCGTGAAGTCCGCGTGGCCGTACGCGGCGTCCAGCGAGGCGACCGCGCCGGGCGGCAGGGACGCCGGGCGCCGGCACAGGCGGGCGCCGAGCCGGGAGCGCAGCTCGGCGGAGTTGGGCAGGCCGGTGAGGGCGTCGTGCGAGGCGCGGTGCGCGAGCTGGAGCTCCCGGCGCTTGCGGTCCTCTATGTCCTCGACGTGGGTGAGCAGGAAGCGGGGGCCGTCGGCGGTGTCCGCGACGACGGAGTTGCGCAGGTGGACCCAGACGTAGGTGCCGTCGCGGCGCCCGAGCCTGAGCTCGGCCCGGCCGCCCTCGGCGGAGGTCCGCAGCAGGGTGCCGATGTCCTCGGGGTGCACGAGGTCGGAGAAGGAGTAGCGGCGCATCGCGGAGGCGGGCCGGCCGAGGAGCCGGCACAGGGCGTCGTTGGTGCGCAGGATGCGGCCGTGCTGGTCGCCGCCCATCTCGGCGATCGCCATGCCGGAGGGGGCGTACTCGAAGGCCTGCCGGAAGGATTCCTCGCTGGCGCGCAGAGCCTGCTGCTCGCGTTCGAGGCGGACCAGGGCGCGCTGCATGTTCGCACGTAGACGCGCGTTGCTGATCGCGATGGCGGCCTGGAAGGCGTACATCTGGAGGGCTTCGCGGCCCCAGGCGCCCGGCTTGCGTCCGTTGCGCGGCCGGTCCACCGACAGCACGCCGATCAGCTCGCCGTGGCCACCGGTTCCGCTGCCGCTGCCGGAGACGTTCGGGGTGTACATCGGCGCGAAGAGGCGGTCGGAGGGGTGCCACTCGTCCTCGAAGCGGGGGGCGGGGCCGTCGGTGTACCACTGCGGCACGTCGTCCTCGTCGAGGACCCAGCCCTCGGTGTGCGGTATGAACCGCAGGTCGCCCCAGGCCTCGCCCATGGTGAGGCGGCGCTCCCAGGACTCGCGGGAGCCGACCCGGCCGGTGATGAGGGCTTCGGCGGCGGGGTTGCCGGCGAGGGCCGCGACCACGAGGTCGCCGTCGGGGCGTACGAGGTTGACGCACGCCAGCTCGTAGCCGAGCCCGGTGACGACGCCGTCGGCGACGGTCTGCAGCGTGTCGGCGAGACTGCGCGCGGTGTTCATGTCCGCCATCACCTGGTGCAGCTGCCGCAGGGTCGCAAGACGGACGTAGGGCTCCGACTCGGTCTCCATTCGCCCTCCCCTCGAGACCTCGCAGCAACTCCAGGGTTCCCTCGGCGTACTGGGTGCTTTTTCGGTTCAGTGCTGACTTCCCGGCGCTTCCCCGTGAACTCCTTCACGCCGTACTGCTTGGTAGCTTCCCCGCGTAATACCTCCGCCACTGAATCACAGCGCGCTCCCCACTCGGTACACAGGGTCAACAAAATATGGCTCCTGTGACTCAAGTCACAGCATAACCTGAGCAATCGAGCGGTGTTTCTGCATTTCGGTGTGCGTTCGCCGCACGCATTATTGGCCGATTGTGCAGAACCTGTGCACAATCGGCTCCCTCGGACGAGGACGGACGGGTACGGACGAGAGAGAGTACGGCCGGCGCGGCCCGCGCGTTCGGCCGCCCCCGCCCCCGTTTCCGGAACCCGTCGGCCGGCCCCGCTCCGCCCCCGGACCTAGGTCCCGGTTCGGGCCGAGGTCCAATGCGCGGCCTCCGGGGCGGAGACTAGCGTTTCGGCGTGCTCACGACTCCTCCCGCCCTTGCCGCCACCCCGTCCGTGCATGCTGAGGGGGTGAGCAACGACGAGTTCCGCGCCGCCATGACCCGGCTGGCCGCGGGTGTGGTCCTGGTGACCGCGCACGAACCCGCGCTGGCCCCGGACGGGCCGCGCGGCGAGGACGTCGGCATGACCGCGACCGCGTTCGTGTCCGTCTCCCTGGACCCGCCGCTCGTCCTGGTCAGCCTGCGCGAGGGGTCCCGGATGGACGACCTGCTCGACGAACAGCCGCTGTGGGGCGTCTCCGTGCTCGCGGAGAGCCAGCGCCACATCGCCGGACGTTTCTCGATGAAGGGCCGCATCAGCGACCGGCTCCTCTTCGAGGACGTCCCCCGCGTCCGCGGCGAGGCGTCCGGGGCGCTCCTGATGGGCGGCGCCCTGGCCACCCTGGAGTGCAGCACCGAGCAGCGGATTCCCGCGGGCGACCACACCCTCGTCATCGGCCGCGTCCTGACGGCCCGGGTGCCGAGCTCGGACGACGGCCCCCTGACGTACTTCAAGGGCCGCTACCGGCAGCTGGGCTGAAGCCTCCGCGGAGCGGCCGGCGGGACTCGCCCGGCCCGCGGCGGGGCCTTGGCGGGGCCCGGCCGACGGAGGCCCGGGGCTACACGGTCCCTAGCCCCAGTCGCGGCCCGTGCGGCCGCGCTTGGTGTCGGAGCGGGCCTTCTTCTCGCGCAGCCGGCGCTCGTTGATGCCCCGGGGGATGCGGGTGGGGCGGCGCGGCTTGGGCGGCGGCGCGGTGGCCTCGGCGAGCAGGGAGGCCAGGCGCACGGCCGCCGTCTCGCGGTTGCGCCACTGGGACCGGTGCTCGGAGGACCGGACGCTGACGACCCCGTCGACGAGCCGTCCCGCGAGCTTCGCGAGGGCGCGCTCCTTCCACACGGGCGGCAGCGCCTCGGTCCCGGCGAGGTCGAAGCGGAGCTCGACCTGCGAGTCGCTGGTGTTCACGTGCTGCCCGCCCGGCCCGCCGGAGCGCGAGAAACGCCACATGAGCTCGGCCTCGGGCAGGGAGACGGAGCCGCGGATGACATAGGGACCGGACATGTGTTCATGGTCGCCCGCGCGGCCGGTCCGCGTCACCCGTTTTTCCGTGTCTCCCGGGGCCAAGAGGGGGAGTCCGGGTAAAAAAGGTAAAGACACACGGAACCTCGGGCGCCCCCCTGGGCGTTCATAGGGGTGACGGTAGCTTCGTCCCCAGTACGAAGCCCGTACGTCACGAGGGAAGGGACTCCCAACAATGGCTGTAAGCCTGTCCAAGGGTGGCAACGTCTCGCTCACCAAGGAGGCTCCGGGCCTGACCGCCGTCACCGTGGGCCTCGGCTGGGACGTCCGCACCACCACGGGCACCGAGTTCGACCTCGACGCCTCGGCCATCGCGGTCAACACCCAGGGCAAGGTCTACTCCGACGCCCACTTCGTGTTCTTCAACAACAAGCAGACCCCGGACCAGACCATCGTCCACACCGGTGACAACCGCACGGGTGAGGGCGCGGGCGACGACGAGGCGATCAACGTCAACCTGGCGGGCCTCCCCGCCGACGTCGAGAAGATCGTCTTCCCGGTCTCCATCTACGACGCGGAGACCCGCACGCAGAACTTCGGCCAGGTCCGCAACGCCTACATCCGCATCGTGAACCAGGCCGGCGGCACCGAGATCGCCCGCTACGACCTCTCCGAGGACGCCGCCACCGAGACCGCCATGGTCTTCGGCGAGCTCTACCGCAACGGCGCCGAGTGGAAGTTCCGCGCGGTCGGCCAGGGCTACGCCTCGGGCCTGGCGGGCATCGCGCAGGACTTCGGCGTCAACGTCTGACGGCCGAGCGCGCGCACGCGCGACGAGAGAAGCCCCCGGACCGCGGTTCACCCGGGGGCTCCTCTCATTCCCGGGCCGTCCGGGTCGTCCATGTGCCGTCCGGGGCCCGGTGGACGGGACCGGCGCCTCACGGGTTCTCCGGTCTGCCCTTCCCGTACAGCCAGTCCTTCCAGATCCCGCCGAAGTCCTCGTCCGGCGCGGCCTTCTCGACGTACGCGGTGAAGTCGGCCGTGTCCGCGTTCGCGTGGCGACGGGCGGCGGCCCAGCCCTGGACGATGTCGTAGAAGGTGTCGTCGCCCACGAGTTGACGGATCTTGTGCAGGACCATCGCCCCGCGGTAGTAGACGGGCGGGTCGGAGATCTGCGCGGCGTCGGGCGGGTCGGCGGGCGGGAAGGTCCAGATCTCGCTGCTGTCGACGGGTTCGTAGTAGTCGCCCTCGTAGAGGGCGTCGAAGATCTCCTCGGCCGAGTCGCCGCCGTGGTCCTCCTTCCACAGCCACTCCGCGTAGGTGGCGAAGCCCTCGTTGAGCCACATGTCCCGCCAGGACTTCGGGGTGACCGAGTCGCCGAACCACTGGTGGGCCAGTTCGTGGACCAGGGTGCCGGTGTCGGGCGCGCCGGGGAAGACCGGGCGCGTCTGGGTCTCCAGGGCGTAGCCCACGTCGTCGGGGCGGTCCACGATCGCCCCGGTGGAGGAGAAGGGGTACGGGCCGAAGTTGTACTCCGCCCAGTCCATGACCGCAGGGATCTCCCCCAGCACCTTCTCGCTCGCCTCCTTCTGGAGCGGGTCCACCGCCACGTGGACCGGCAGCCCCTTCTTCGTCGTCGAGCGGGTGACGTCGTACCTGCCGATCGCGAGCGTCGCCACGTAGCTCGCCATCGGCTCCGCGGTGTGCCAGGTGTACGTCGTCCGGCCGCCCTTGGTCGACTCGCCCGTCAACTCGCCGTTGGAGACGGCCTGGACGCCCTTCGGGACGGTGATCCCGACGTCGTACGCCGCCTTGTCGGAGGGGTGGTGGTCGCCGGGGAACCAGGCCATGGACCCCGTGGGCTCCCCGAGCCCGAGGGCCCCGTCGGCCGTGCGCAGCCAGCCCTCCTCGGACTCGTCGGCGTCGGTGATCGTCCGGGGGACCCCGGAGTAGCGGACCGTCGTGCGGAACGTCTCCCCCTTGTCGAGGTCCTCGCGCGGGCGCACGGTCAGTTCCTGGCCCGCCCGGCTCCAGCTCGCCTCGCGGCCCCCGACGGTGACCTCGGAGACGTGCAGCCCCAGCAGGTCGAGGTGGAAGGCGCTGAGGTCCTGCAGGGCCCGCGCGGTGATCTCGGCGGTCCCGGTCAGCCGTCTGCTCGGGGGGTCGTAGGACAGGGTGAGTCCGTAGTGCGTGACGTCGTACCCGCCGTTGCCCATCCTCGGGAAGTACGGGTCGCCGACCCCGGCCGCGCCGGGTTTCCCGTGCACACCGTCCCCGCCGCAGGCGGTGAGCCCGGCGACGAGCGCGAGGGCCAGGGCAAAGGGGGCGGCGACGGAGGATCGGGGCACATCCGCGATCCTAGGCCGCCCCTCCGTCGGCCGCGGGGCGTAACGTCGTGTCCCGGCCGTCCCGACACCCCCGGTCCGGCCGGGACGGGCTCCGGTCCGGGCGTGACACCATCACCTCGTGCTCGACATCGGCTACGCCCTCTCCAACCGCTTCCCCGACCCCCCGCAGACCGACTACCGCCGCGCGGACGTCCGCGCGCTGCGGCACGACCTGTTCTGCGGGGACGTGTACCTCGCCGACACCAAGACGGACCGGGAGGTGTCCACGGGCTGGGGCTGGGTGCCGGTGCTCGACTTCGCGTGGGCGCTGTGCGACATCGTGGAGCAGCTCGACCGGGACCCGCTGGGCAGCAGGGCCTCCCGCCCCCAGCAGGCGGAGCTGGACTTCACCGAGTCGACCGACCGCATGCTCTTCGAGCGCCGCTTCGGCTGGGTGGACATCGAGGCCGACTGGATGCCGGGCGACGAGGAGCCGCTGACCTTCTCCCACACCGAACTCCGCCGCGAGGCCCGCGACTTCCTGCACGACCTGCTCGCGGACCTCACCGACCTGCACGAGGACCTCGGCGAGAACCCGGCGATCTGGACCCTCCAGGCCCGCTTCCCCCGCGTCTCCTAGGGCCTGAGGCCAGGCGGGGTCCCCGGCCTGGCGAGGTCCCCGGCCCGGCGGGGTCCCCGGCCCGGCGGGGTCCCCGGCCCGTGGGGTACCGGGCCAGGCGGGGTCTCAGGCCCCCTCCGCGCCGCCGTCCACCCGTACCCCCAGGGCGGCCGCCAGTACCGGTGCCAGGTCCAGGAGCTGGTGGGTGCTGATGACCGCGCCCGAGAGCCGGTCGACGCCCCGCGCGATGTCCAGCTCCGCCGCCGCGCGCAGGTCCACGTCCACGAGGGTGGCCCCGGTGAGGTCCGCTCCCTTCAGGACGCAGTCCACGAACTCCACCCGCTCCAGGCGGGCGCCCCCGAAGTCCGGCTCGACCAGGACACAGCCCTCGAAGACGACGTCCTTGAGCCCCGCCCTGCGCAGGTTCAGATAGTCGATCTTCCCGCCGCGCACGACCACCCGTTCCAGGACGGAGCCGTGGAGCTGCGCTCCGCCGAGGCGGGCGTCGGTCAGCTCGACGTCGCGCAGCGTCGACTCCGCGAGGTCGGTGCCCACGCCCCGGATGCCCGTGAGGACCGAGTCCAGCACGCGCGCGTGGTGCAGCCGGGTCCCGTCCAGCACGCAGCCCGTCAGCGCGCAGTCCATGAAGCGGGCTCCCCCTCCGTCCTGTCCGGCGAGGTCCGCCTCCCTGAACTCCAGCCCGTCGTAGTCCCCGTCGGGCTCCAGCTCCGCCCCGTCGTGCGGCTCCAGCGGGGGCAGCCGCAGCTCGGGCCGCCGCGCCGCCCTCAAGCCCGCCCCGGCGCCTTCGCGCCCGTCCCGCCGCGCCCGCCCGCCGCTCTCCTCACCATGCCCCCATCCTGCCCGCCCCCACCGACAACGGGCCCCGGCCCGCGACGGCCGGCGCCCCGGCCTGCGAGAACGCCGGGCATGTCACATCCCCGGGCCCCGTTCCGTCGTACACGCGAAAAGGCCTGTCGTCACAGCACCGCCGCGACCCCGGGCACAGGACAGCCGACAGCGAGCAGAGGAGACCCCCAGCCATGCACCGCATCACCGTCATCGGCGGCGGCTTCGCCGGACTCACCGCCGCCATCACCGCCGCCGAGGCGGGCGCCGAGGTCACCGTGTACGAGGCCCACCACACCCTCGGTGGACGGGCCCGGACCGCCGAGGGACCGTACCGGACGAACGAGGGACCGCACGCCCTCTACAGCGCGGGCCCGCACTGGACCTGGCTCAAGCAGCGGGACCTGGTCGGAGCGCTCGCCCCGATCCCGCCCCTGGAGGCCGCCCGGCTGCGGCTGCGGCACAAGGGCGTGCTGCGCCGCACCCCGCCGTTCGCGATGCTGAAGCTGCTGCGGCGCTCCTGCCAGCAGGCCCCGGCGGACGTCGACTTCCTGACCTGGGCGACCGGGCAGGCCGGGGAGGAGGGCGCGCGGGCCGCGGCCCACTACTCGGCCGTCGCGCTCTTCCACCACGATCCCGGTTCGCTGTCGGCGGCGTTCGTGCAGCAGCGGCTGCGCCGGGCCATGAAGGTGCCGACGGAGGTGCACTGCCCCCGGGGCGGCTGGGCGAACGTCATCGACCGGATGGCGGGGCGGGCGTGGAACCTCGGCGTGCGGATGGAGACGCTGGCCCGGGTGGACACCGTCCCCACCGGCGGGGGCCCGGTCGTCGTCGCCACCTCGCTCGACTCGGCCCGCCGTCTCCTGGGGGACGACTCGCTGACCTGGACGAGCGGCCGCACCACCCTGGTCGACCTGGCGCTGCGCAGCCGTCGCGGGGACGCGTTCGCGGTCTCCGACCTGGACGCGCCGGGCTGGATCGAGCGTTTCACCGCCCGGGACCGCACCCTCGCCCCGGCCGGGGAGCAGCTGCTCCAGGGGCAGATCCCGATCGCCCCGGGAGAGTCCAGGGCGATCGGCGCCGCCCGTGCCGAGGAACTGCTCGACCTCGCCTTCGAGGGCTGGCGTGAGCGGGTCACCTGGCGGCGCACGAGCGTCGCGAACGGCCGTACGGGAGCGGTCGACCTGCCCGGTACGACCTGGCGGGACCGCCCGCGCATCGACCGGGGCGACGGCGTCTACCTCGTGGGCGACCAGGTCGCGGCTCCCGGGGTGCTCTCGGAGGTGTCCTTCAACAGCGCGATGGAGGCCGTGTCGCTGGCCCTGGGCATCCGGGAGCGCCTTGACCTCAAGCGGGCTTGAGGTTGAACCCTGGTCCCCGGTCCCGCAGATCCCGCAGCCCGCAGATCCCGCAGCCCGAGGAGCCCCCGATGCACGCGATCCGACTGCACGCCTTCGGCCCCGCCGAGAACCTCGTCCTGGAGCGGACCGAGGACCCCGAGCCCGGGCCCGGCCAGGTCCGGATCGCCGTGGCCGCCGCGGGGGTCCACCTCCTGGACACCGCCCTGCGCGCGGGCGTGCGGGGCGGCCCGGCCCCGCGGCCCGACCTGCCGACCGTCCCCGGCCGGGAGGTCGCCGGAACCGTCGAGTCCGTCGGCGAGGGCGTGGCCGGGTCCTGGCTCGGCAGGCGCGTCGTCGCCCACCTCGGTTTCGCCCCCGGGGGTTACGCCGAGCTGGCGGTCACGGACGTCGGGCGTCTCCACGACGTTCCCGGGAACCTCGACTTCGCGCAGGCCGTCGCCATGATCGGGACGGGCCGTACGGCCATGGGGATCGTGCAGTTCGCCGAGTTCGGCCCCTCCTCCGTGGTCGTCGTGCCCGCGGCGGCCGGCGGCATCGGCACGCTCCTGGTGCAGTACGCGCGCCACGCGGGCGCGACCGTCGTGGGCCTGGCGGGCGGCCCCGAGAAGGTGGCGCTGGCCCGCGCGAACGGCGCCGATCCGGCCGTCGACTACACCGATCCCGGCTGGCCGGGGAAGGTCCGCGCGCACCTCGGCGGCCGGGCGGCGACCCTCGTGCTCGACGGGGTCGGCGGCGACGTGGCCCGGGACGCCGTCGCCCTGCTCGGACCCGGCGGCCGGCACCTCGTCTTCGGCTGGTCGGGCGCGGGCCTCGTCGACGGTTCCGCGTACCTCGTGGAAGGGGTGTCCGAGCAGGTGCTCGGTCCCGTGATGATGCGCGGGGCGGGCGGGCCCGACCCCGTGCGGACCCTGGAGCTGCGGGCCCTGGCCGAGGCCGCCGCCGGGCGTCTCGTCCCGGCCGTCACGCGCTTCCCCCTCGCCGAGGCCGCCGCCGCGCACCGGGCCCTGGAGAACAGGGCCACGACCGGGAAGGTGGTCCTGGAGCCATGACCACGGGCCGGCGGAAGCCGCCCGGCGAACCCGCGCCGTCCGGACGGAACACGGCCCGCGGACCGGTGCCGTCCGGACGGAACACACCCCGTGGACCGGTGCCGTCCGAAGATGCGGCCCCTTCTGTTTCATGGTCTTCTGAGCGAATGAGTGTCACCCGGACAGGTGAACCGGAGGCGCCTGCGGGTCCCGACCCGCACCGCTGGTGGGCACTGGTGGTCATCGCGCTCGCCCAGCTCATGGTGGTGCTGGACGCGACGATCGTGAACATCGCCCTCCCGTCCGCCCAGCGTGATCTCGGGATGTCCGACGGCAACCGGCAGTGGGTCATCACGGCCTACACGCTGGCCTTCGGTGGGCTGCTGCTGCTGGGCGGCCGGGTCGCCGACCTGGTGGGGCGCAAACGCACGTTCGTCATCGGGCTGATCGGCTTCGCGGCGGCGTCGGGGCTCGGCGGCGCGGCCACCACGTCCGGCATGCTGTTCGCCGCCCGCGCCCTCCAGGGCGCGTTCGCCGCCCTGCTCGCGCCCTCGGCGCTGTCCCTGCTGACCACCACCTTCACCGACCCGAGGGAACGCGGCAAGGCGTTCGGCATCTACGGGGCGCTGGCGGGCTCGGGCGCGGCGATCGGCTTCATCGTGGGCGGTCTGCTGACGGAGTACCTGAACTGGCGCTGGTGCCTGTACGTCAACATCCCCATCGCCGTCGTCGCGGTCTTCGGCGCGTTCGGGCTGCTGCGCGACCGGCCCGGCCACAAGGACGTCCGGCTGGACGTGCCCGGCGCGGTGCTGGGCTGCGGCGGGCTGGTGGCGATCGTCTACGGGTTCGCCGAGGCGGAGTCGCGCGGCTGGACGGACGCCCTGGTGCTGGGTCTCCTCACGGGCGGGGTCGCGCTGCTGGCGGTGTTCGTGTGGTGGCAGAACAGGGCGCCGAGCCCGCTCCTGCCGCTGCACATCGTCAAGGACCGCAACCGCGCCGGCTGCTTCCTGACGATGGGGCTCGCCGTCATCGGCATGTTCGGCGTGTTCCTGTTCATGACCTACTACCTCCAGGTCGTCCTCGCGTACTCGCCGATGAAGACCGGGCTCGCCTTCCTGCCGCTGACCGTCGCCATCATCATCGGCTCGACGCAGATCTCGGCGCGGCTGCTGCCCCGCGTGGCCCCGCGCGCGCTGATGGTCCCGGGGATGGTCCTGGCCGCCTGCGGCATGCTGGTCTTCACCCGGCTCACCGTCGACTCCGACTACGCGGGCGAGCTGCTGCCCGGTCTGCTCCTGCTGGGCCTCGGCATGGGGCTGACCTTCATGCCCGTCTTCGCCACCGCCACCGCCGGGGTCGCCCCGCAGGACGCGGGCGTGACCTCGGCGACGGTCAACACCTCGCAGCAGGTCGGCGGTTCCATCGGCACGGCGCTGCTGAACACCATCGCCACCACCAGCAGCACCGCCTACGTCGCCGCCCATCTCCGCGACCCCGCGCAGAAGGCGCTGGTCGTCCGCGAGGGCACCGTCCACGGCTACACCGTGGCGATCTGGTGGGCGGTCGGGATCATGCTCCTGGCGGGCCTGATCGCGGGCCTCATGGTCACGGCCAAGGCCCCCCGGCACGCGCCGACGGACACGGCGGTCCCGGAGTCGGTGACCTGACCGCGGAACCCCGGGACCGCCGGCCGTCGGCCTACGGCTCGCGGGACCGGGTCAGTGACGTCCCGCCACCCGGTCGGCGATCCGCGCCAGACGGGACGACCCGGGGCTGTGCGTGGTCCGTTCGCGGCGGTCGGCCGTGCGGTAGGTCGCGTACATGCCGTGGACGCCGATCCAGCGGAAGGGCTCCGGTTCCCACTTGCGGACCTCGTGGCCGACCCAGGGCAGGCCGGTCAGCTCGGTCGCGTCCGCCCGGCCGGAGTCCCGCAGCACGAGGTCGCGCAGGGTGCGGCCGGCGAGGTTGGCGGTGGCGACGCCGGAGCCGACGTAGCCGCCGGCCCAGCCGAGGCCGGTCGAGCGGTCCAGGGTGACGGTGGCGCACCAGTCGCGCGGCACTCCCAGGACGCCCGACCAGGCGTGGGAGACCCGGACGCCGGTCAGCGACGGGAAGAGGCGGACGAGGATCTCGTACAGGGCGTCGACGGTGGCGGCCTGGGTGCGGCCGTCGTTGTCGGTGCGCGAGCCGAAGCGGTACGGGACACCCCTGCCGCCGAGCGCGATGCGGCCGTCGGCGGTGCGCTGGGCGTACATGTACGCGTGGGCCATGTCGCCGAGCGTCTCGCGGCCCTCCCAGCCGATCTCCGCCCACTGGCCGTCCGTCAGCGGCTCCGTCGCGATCATGGAGGAGTTCATCGGCAGCCAGGTCCGCTTCTGGCCCTTGAGGTTCGCGGTGAAGCCCTCGGTGCAGCGCAGGACGTAGGGGGCGCGGACGGTGCCGTACGGGGTCACCGCGTGCTGCGGGCGGATCTCGGTCACCGGCGTCCGCTCGTGGATCGTGACGCCGAGCGCCTCGACGGCCGCGGCGAGGCCCTTGACCAGCTTCACGGGATGCAGCCGGGCCCCGTGCGGGGTCCAGGTCGAGCCCACCGCGTCCGCGACCCGGATCCGTTCGGCGGTCTCCTTCGCGCCGTACAGCTCGCGGTCCTCCTCGCCGAACGACAGCTCGTGCGCGTGGAAGGCCTTGAGCCGCGCCAGCTGGGCGGGCGTGTACGCCACCTCCAGGACGCCGCCCCGGTGGATGTCGGCCTCGATCCCTTCCTCGGCGGCCACCCGGACGACCTCGTCCACGGTGTCGTTCATGGCCCGCTGGAGGCGCCCGGCCGCGTCCTCGCCGTGCAGCCGCGCGTACCGGTCGCGGCCCGCGATGCCGTTGTAGAGCCAGCCGCCGTTGCGCCCGGAGGCTCCGTAGCCGCAGAACTTCTGCTCCAGGACGGTGACCCTCAGGGAGGGGTCCGCCTTCTTCAGGTAGTACGCGGTCCACAGTCCCGTGTATCCGCCGCCGACCACGACGACGTCGGCGCTCGCGTCGCCGGGCAGCGGCTCCCGGGGCGCGGGGAGGCCGTCGTCCGCGTACCAGAAGGAGACGCCACCGTTCACGACACTGCCCGCCGAGCTGCTCATGGCGGGACGTTAGCCCCGGGGGGCGCCGGCTGTCTCCTTCGGATTCCCTGTTTTTCCGCGCCCCCGGGTCAACGGATAACAGGCGAGTCCGACGAGGACGGAGGTGAAATGCCCGAGATCGGTGAAGGTCGGCTTGATCGCGAAGGGAATCCCGTACGCCGCCAGGACGGCCACGAGATACGCGTACCGCCAGGGCGGCGCGATCCGGTAGGTGAGCACGCCGACGACCCCCGCGAGCGCGTAGCTCACGCCGATGTCGAGGGTGTCGACCGCGGAGCGCGGCGCCAGGCCGTGGTTGATCGCCCAGAGCAGGGCACCCTCGCTGACCAGCGTCGACAGGACGTGCGCGGCCGCGTTGACCGCGAGCCAGCGGGCGGTTCCCAGCCAGCGTTCGGCGGGCGCCTGGAAGACGGTGTAGAGGACGGCGTACGGCAGCCAGTGGCCGCCGTCGATCCACATCGCGCTCGCGAACAGCACTTGCACCGGCCTGCTCGACAGCTCGCGGATGTTCGTCGAGCGCTGCCGCAGGAAGTCCGCTTCGAAATCCGGGGACATGTGGTGCAGGGCCACGGTGGTGACGAAGAGGATCGTCAGCCAGACGTACGTGCCCGGTGCGCGACGCACATATGTCCACACCCTGTGGACGAACCGTTCACCGCGCATGACCTGATTCACCCATGCCGGAAGCATCCCGTACGCGACCGACATTCCGGACGGACACCAGGCCCGCGGGAACCCCCGCCGGACGGCGAACGGCACCCGCTCCCGGCGACGGGCCGGGAGCACCCTAGGCTCGCCCCATGATCCGCACCGCGACTCCCGACGACATCCCCGTCATCCACGCCATGGTCCGCGAACTCGCCGAGTACGAGAAGGCGTTGGAGGAGGCGAGGGCGACGCCCGAACAGCTCGGCGAGGCGCTGTTCGGGGCGAACCCGGCCGCGTACGCGCACATCGCCGAGGACGACTCCACGGGCGAGCCGGTCGGCTTCTCGGTGTGGTTCCTGAACTTCTCGACCTGGCGCGGAGTCCACGGCATCTACCTGGAGGACCTGTACGTGCGCCCCGCGGCACGCGGCGGCGGCCACGGCAAGGCACTGCTCACGGAACTCGCGCGGACCTGCGTCGAGCGCGGCTACCAGCGCCTGGAGTGGTCCGTCCTGAACTGGAACCGGCCCTCGATCGACTTCTACGAGTCGCTCGGCGCGCGCCCGCAGGACGAGTGGACGGTGTACCGGCTGACGGACGGGGCACTGGAGTCCCTCGGGAAGCGCGGCTGAGGACAGACGAAAGGGCCCAGGTCGCATCTTGGACGACCTGGACCCTCCCGGAGCCCCCTGTCGGATTCGAACCGACGACCTACGCATTACAAGTGCGTTGCTCTGGCCATCTGAGCTAAGGAGGCGTGCAGCGCGCGCGGGGCGTGCGTGCCCGTGCAGTGTACCCACGTCGCAGTGGGGGGCCGTCGAAAGTTTCCGGGAACTTCACAGGGGCCGAGTACTGACAGAACGCACGACCGCCGGGTAGCGTCCTTACCCGGTCCACTCGCATGGACTACACCACTATGGGCGTTTCCATAGTGGATCACCACCTTTACAACGGATCGTCCGGCACGTTCCTGCCGGTGAAGGGGGCCCATCACCATGGCCACTGTCACGTTCGACAAGGCGACCCGGATCTACCCGGGTTCCGAGAAGCCCGCCGTCGACGGCCTGGACATCGAGATCGCCGACGGCGAGTTCCTTGTCCTCGTCGGTCCGTCCGGCTGCGGCAAGTCCACCTCGCTCCGCATGCTCGCGGGGCTCGAGGACGTCAACGGCGGCGCCATCCGCATCGGCGACCGCGACGTCACGCACCTGCCGCCCAAGGACCGGGACATCGCGATGGTGTTCCAGAACTACGCGCTCTACCCGCACATGACCGTCGCCGACAACATGGGCTTCGCGCTCAAGATCGCCGGCGTCAACAAGGCCGAGATCCGCCAGAAGGTCGAGGACGCGGCGAAGATCCTCGACCTCACCGAGTACCTCGGCCGCAAGCCGAAGGCGCTCTCCGGCGGTCAGCGCCAGCGTGTCGCCATGGGCCGCGCCATCGTGCGCGAGCCCCAGGTCTTCCTGATGGACGAGCCGCTGTCGAACCTCGACGCCAAGCTCCGCGTCTCGACCCGTACGCAGATCGCCTCGCTCCAGCGCCGCCTGGGCATCACCACGGTGTACGTCACCCACGACCAGGTCGAGGCCATGACCATGGGCGACCGCGTGGCCGTGCTCAAGGACGGCCTGCTCCAGCAGGTCGACTCGCCGCGCAACATGTACGACCGCCCGGCCAACCTCTTCGTCGCCGGCTTCATCGGCTCCCCGGCCATGAACCTGGTCGAGGTCCCGATCACCGACGGCGGCGTGAAGTTCGGCAACAGCGTCGTCCCGGTCAGCCGCGAGGCCCTCCAGGCCGCCGCCGACAAGGGCGACCGCACGGTCACCGTCGGCGTGCGCCCCGAGCACTTCGACGTCGTGGAGCACAACGGCGAAGCCGCCAAGTCGCTCTCCAAGGACACCGAGGACGCCCCGGCCGGTCTCGCCGTCTCCGTGAACGTGGTCGAGGAGCTCGGCGCCGACGGCTACGTCTACGGCTCCGTCAAGGTCGGCGACGAGCAGAAGGACCTCGTCGTCCGCGTGAGCGGCCGCGCCGTCCCGGACAAGGGCGCCACCCTGCACGTCGTGCCGCGCCCGGGCGAGATCCACGTGTTCTCCACCTCGACGGGCGAGCGCCTGTCCGACTGACGTCCGCGTCATCCGGGCGGAAGCACTCACCCCCGGAAGGGTTGAATCCACCCAAGTTGACGAAGAGGGCCCCGCGGCCGGCCGCGGGGCCCTCTTCGTTGCCGGTGGATATCGTGGCAGACCGGTCGTTTCGATCTCCGCACGAAAGCCGTACGTCAACCCGCCACCCGGAAAACCCGCTTCCCCGTCCCCCTAACCGGTGACTAAATGTCGCCAAATCATCACTCCGCGCTACCCTCACTCGCGTGAAGTACTCCACCACTAACCAGCGGCCCCGGCGCGGCCGTGGCCCCGCCCGCCAGATCGGCCGGACCCTCGCCCTCGTTCTGCCTGTCGTCCTGGTGCTCTCCGGGACTCTCGCGGTCACCCAAGTCGCCTGGTCGGGGAACCCCTCGAGCTCGGTGCTCACCGCGTCCTCCGAGGAGGTCTCGACGCGCGCCGTCTCCCGCGCTCCACAGGACGTCCTGCGCGACAGGCTCCTCCTGGAGCTCCAGGAGAAGAACCCGGGCGTGGCCCTCACCCACCTCCAGCAGGCGGTGAACGGCCGTCCGTCGCTCGCGAAGCACTGCGTCTCCATCGCCCGCGCCCTCGGCCGCGCCGCGGTCCGCGCGTACGGCCCGACGCGCGCCCAGTCCTTCGCCCGGCCCGTCTGCGACACGGCGTTCGCCTCGGGGGTCGCGGCCACCCGTCTCTGAGGTCACCGCGCCCGGGCCCGTACCCCCTCCCGCGCCCGGGCCGGCGCCCGAACGCCGCACCCGGACCGCTCCCCTCGGAGACCCCGGCTCCCAGCTCCCTCCGAGGGGTGCCGCCCCCGGCGACGGCCGGCCGGGGAACGGCTGCCCGGGAAAGCGCGTGCGGGGGTGGCACGTACAGTTCGGACATGACCGATCCGAACGCCGCGTTGCGCCCCGTTCAAGCCGTCGTCCTGGCCGGCGGCCAGGGTTCCCGGCTGCGTCCCTACACCGACGACCGGCCCAAGCCGATGGTCGAGATTCCCGGCACCGGGACACCGATCATCGGCCACCAGCTCACCTGGCTCGCCGAAGAGGGCGTGACCGACGTCGTCGTCTCCTGCGGTCACCTCGCCGACGTCCTCCAGAACTGGCTGGACTCGGCCGACCTCCCCTTGAACGTCACGACGGTCGTCGAGACGGAACCCCTCGGCCGCGGCGGTGGCCTCAAGTACGCCGCCGCCCGCCTGCCGCACCCCGACCGGCCCTGGTACGCGACGAACGGTGACATCTGGACCCGTTTCTCGCTGCGCGACATGGCGGACTTCCACACCGAGCGCGACGCCGTCGCCACGCTCGCGCTGGCCCGTCCGCGCATCCCGTGGGGCGCCGTCAAGACGGACGGCTTCGGTCACATCACGGACTTCATCGAGGCCCCGCCCTCCACGTTCGAGATCAACGCGGGCGTCTACGTCTTCTCGCCCGAGTTCACCGACATGCTCCCCGAGCGCGGCGACCACGAGCGCACCACGTTCCCCCGGCTGGCCCGCGAACGCCGGCTGTCCGGCTTCCCGATCCCGCAGGGCGCCTACTGGCGTGCCATCGACACCGCCAAGGACCTCACGGAGGCGGCGAAGGAACTCGCGGCCCTGAGCCGCTAGGGCCGCACTGGAGACACCCCCGCACCGCCGCCGAGAGCCTCGCCGGAGGTGACGGCACGACGGCAGGGCCCCGCACGTCCGTGTGCGGGGCCCTGCCGTCGTCGCGCCCGGCCGGACGGCCGTCGCGCGTGAGTGGGACGTCAGCCCAGCAGGCCGCCGACCAGGCCCGGCTGGCCGGCCGACGAGCTCCCGCCGGTGGAGGAGGTGCCGCTCCCGGTGCCCGTGCCGCCGGTGCTCCCGGTGCCGGCGCTGCCGCCGGGCGCCGTGCCACCGCCACCGCCACTGCCACCGCCACCGCTGGAGGGACCCGTGCTGGTGCTCGGGGCCTGCTCCACCGGCGAGGGCTGCTCGGGCGGCGCCTGACCGCTGCCCTGGGTCTGGCTGGGCTGCTGCCCACCGCCCACCGGGGCCGTCTCCTGGGTCGCGTCCGGCGTGCCCGCCGTGTGCGACGGGGTCGCGGAGCTGCTCCGGGTGGGCTCCTCGGAGGCCGACGGGGTGGCCTTCTGACGCCGTTCGCCGGGCGTCTCGGGGAGCGGGGAGCCGGGCAGTTCGTTGCGCGGGGCCTCGCCGGGACCGGGGACCACGATCCGGCTGGAGTCGCGGACGGCTCCGCCGAGGAGCGAGCCGACGAGCAGGACCAGTCCGACGACGACGGCCGTGAGCAGCGCGCCCCGCCGCAGCACACGAGCGCGCAGGTCCCAGATGTCGGCACGCGGCCCGAGCGTCCGCCATGCCTCGCTGGAGAGCCGTCCGTCGGCGGAGTAGACCGGGGCGCCCGCGATGATCAGCGGGGACCAGGCGGCGAGGTAGATGATGTCGGGCGTCTCGTAGACGGGCACCGTCTTCCAGCTGACGGTGACGATGAACGCCGCCGACAGCATCGCACCGACTCCGGCCGCCAACCGCTGCCACAGCCCGAGGACGGTCAGGACGCCGACGATGACCTGGAGGAAGGCGATGACCAGTCCGGAGCCGACGGGGTGCTGGAGCGCGAACTGCCGCAGCGGCTCGGCGACTTCCCACGGGTGCAGCGTGTCGAGCCACTTCGTCATGGAGCCGCGCTTGCCGCCGTCGAAGTAGACGGGGTCGCAGAGCTTGCCCATGCCGGCGTAGACGGAGATGGATCCGAGGAGGACGCGCAGCGGCAGCAGCACGACGCCGAGGTTCATGCGGCGCCCGGGGTGATAGGCGTGCCGGACCGTGTCGGAGCCGCGCCGCCTGACGGGGGCGTCGCGCTCCGGTTCCTCGAAGCCGTCGTCCTCGAAGCGGTCGTCCCCGTAACCGTCGCCCGCGTAGCCGTCGCCCGCGAAGCCGTCGCCGGTGTAGGCGTGTTCGCCGTAGCGCGGTTCGTCGTAGGCGCTGCCCGCGCCGCGCATCTGGGGCAGCAGTCGCTGCTGTTCGCCGAGGGGGGAGCGCTGGCTGCCGACGAGGGGCGTCTCGACCGTGTCGACCGTCAGGTCGCCCGCGTAGCCGGGCTGTTCGCCGATGCGCGGGATGACCCGGGTCGAACCTGCGTCGGCCGTCGGCCCGGTGGAACCCTGGGCCGTGCCCACGTTCCGTGCGGCCTGGAGCAGTCGGTGGGCGCCGGTGTCGTCCGGCGCGGACTTCCCGCTCCAGACGACGGGCACGCGGCGGCGGGCTCCGCCGGCCGGCCGGGCCACGCCCGCCCGGCCCGGCGCGCCGGCGCCGGCGCCGGGAGATCCCGAGTGCCGCGCGATGCGCGGGGACTGGCCCCGTGACGCACCCGCCAACTGGACGCGGAAGCTCGCATGGTTGACGATGACCTGCGCCGGATCGCTCGGCACCTTCACCATGCTCAGCGCGGGAGCGTCGTCGTATCCCGACGAGCGGTCCCCCGTGGGTGTGCGGGGTGTTCTGGTGTCCACACTCATCTAACCGAGTGACGTGTGGTTAGGACACTGCCTTGACCACGCCGAACTGTCCGGACCGCGTCAAGATCATTCAGAACGCCCCGGTCACCCCGCGAGGGGTGACCGTCCGCACGTCCGTTCAGGCGCGTCGGCGCGCCGCCTCGTACAGCACGATTCCCGCGGCCACACCGGCGTTCAGCGACTCCGTGCCACCGGGCATCGGGATCCGCACCCGGAAGTCGCAGGTCTCGCCGACGAGTCGGGACAGGCCCTTGCCCTCGCTGCCGACGACGATGACGACGGGGCCGCCCAGCGCCTCCAGGTCGCCGACCTCGGCCTCGCCGTCCGCGGCCAGGCCGACCACCACGAGGCCGGCCTTCTTGTACGCCTCCAGGGCGCGCGTCAGGTTGGCGGCGCGCGCGACGGGCGTACGGGCGGCGGCGCCGGCCGACGTCTTCCAGGCACCGGCGGTCATGCCGGCCGCGCGCCGCTCGGGTACGACGACGCCGTGGCCGCCGAAGGCGGAGGCGGAACGGACGACCGCGCCGAGGTTGCGCGGGTCGGTCACGCCGTCGAGGGCGACGATCAGCGGGTCCTGGCCCTCGTCGTACGCGGCGGCGGCGAGGTCCTCGGGGTGCGCGTACTCGTACGGCGGGACCTGGAGGACGAGACCCTGGTGGTTGAGCCCGTTGGTCATGCGGTCGAGCTCGGGGCGCGGGGCCTCCATCAGGTGGATGCCGCCGCGGTCGGCGACGAGCTGGAGCGCCTCGCGGACCCGCTCGTCGTTGTCGATGAACTGCTGGACGTAGAGAGTCGTCGCGGGGACGCCCTCGCGCAGCGCCTCGACGACGGGGTTGCGGCCGACGACCATCTCGGAGGTGCCCTTGCCGCCGCGGCCGCGGGGCGCGGGACGGCGGACGACCTGCTTCGCCTTGGCGTTGGCGATGCGGTTCTTCTTGTGGCCCTTGCGCATCTCGGCGGGCGGGGTCGGGCCCTTGCCCTCCAGGCCACGGCGCCGCTGGCCACCGCTGCCGACCTGCGCGCCCTTCTTGCCGGACATGCGGCGGTTGTTAGCAGCCATGACCTACCTGTCTGTTCGAGACGTGCGTGCGTACGTATATGAAGTGTGCCGCCCGGAGGTCCGGGCGGCACAATCGATCAAGGCCGACCGGGGTCGGCCGGAATCGCCGGAGCGGGTCCTCAGCGCGGTCCGAGCGTCCAGCGCGGCCCCTGCGGGCTGTCCTCGATGACCAGGCCGGACTGGTTGAGCTGGTCGCGGATGGCGTCCGCGGCGGCCCAGTCCTTGCGGGCGCGGGCGGCCTCGCGCTGGTCGAGGACCAGGTGGACGAGGGTGTCGACGACCCCGTGCAGATCGTCGCCGCGGTCGCCCTCCTCGGCCCACGCCGGGTCGAGCGGGTCGAGTCCGAGGACGCCGAGCATGGCCCGTACCTCGGCGAGGCGGGCGACGGCGGCTTCCTTGTCGTCGGCGGCTAGGGCGGAGTTCCCCTGGCGGACCGTCGTGTGCACGATGGCGAGCGCCTGGGGGACGCCCAGGTCGTCGTCCATCGCCTCGGCGAACGCGAGCGGCACCTCGGCGGCGGGCTCGACGACGCCCCCCGCCTTCTCGACCACCCGCTGCACGAAGCCCTCGATGCGCGCGAACGCCGACTCGGCGTCGCGCAGGGCCTCCTTGCTGTACTCGATCATGGAGCGGTAGTGCGGGGTGCCGAGGTAGTAGCGCAGCACGATCGGGCGCCACTCCTTGACCATCTTGGAGACGAGGACCGAGTTCCCGAGGGACTTCGACATCTTCTCGCCCTTGAGCGTGACCCAGGCGTTGTGCACCCAGTACGTCGCGAACTCGTCCCCGAAGGCCTTGGCCTGCGCGATCTCGTTCTCGTGGTGCGGGAAGATCAGGTCGAGCCCGCCACCGTGGATGTCGAAGGCGCTGCCCAGGTACTTGTGGGCCATGGCCGAGCACTCCAGGTGCCAGCCCGGACGGCCGCGGCCCCAGGGCGTCTCCCAGCTGGGCTCGCCCGGCTTCGCGGCCTTCCACATGGCGAAGTCGCGCGGGTCGCGCTTGCCGGTCTCGCCCTCGCCCGAGGGCTGGAGCAGGTTGTCGAGCTCCTGGTTGGAGAGTTCGAGATAGCCGTCGAACGACCGCACGTCGAAGTAGACGTTCCCGTCGGCCTCGTAGGCGTGACCGCGCTCGATGAGACCGCGCATCATCTCGATCATCTCGGGGACGTGACCGGTGGCACGGGGCTCGTACGTGGGCGGCAGGCAGCCGAGCACGTCGTAACCGTCGTTGAAGGCACGCTCGTTGGCGTAGCCGATGGACCACCAGGGACGGCCCTCGGCGGCCGACTTGGCGATGATCTTGTCGTCGATGTCCGTGACGTTCCTGATGAACGTCACGTCATAGCCGCGGTACTCGAACCAGCGGCGCATGATGTCGAAGTTGAGGCCCGATCGGATGTGCCCGATGTGCGGTGCGGCCTGCACGGTGGCGCCGCACAGGTAGATCGAGACACAACCCGGCACGAGGGGGGCGAAGTCACGGATCTGCCGGGCGCTGGTGTCGTACAGGCGAATAGTCACGACTCCAGGGTAGTGGGCCCCGGGCAGTGCCCCGAGCCCCTTCCCCCAGCCTTGCCACGTATTCGTGACATACGGGGGAGCCGGGGGGTGTATGGGGGAGCGCCCGGGAGACCGGCCGGTGGCCCCGCCCACCCGGACGCCGGTGCTCCGGACCACCCGGACGCCGGAGTTCCGGACCGCCGGACGGTCGCTGCCCCCGACCACCCGAACGGCCGGTGCCCGGCCGCCCGGACAGCCGGTGTCTCAGTCCGCTCGTACGACCAGGGCCGTGGCGACCGCCATCAGGCCCTCGTCGCGGCCCGGGAACCCGAGCCCGTCCGTCGTGGCGCCCGACACCGACACCGGTGCCCCCACCGCGTCCGACAGGATCTTCTGGGCCTCGTCCCGCCGCTTGCCGATCTTCGGGCGGGGCCCGACGACCTGGACCGCGACGTTGCCGACGGCGAACCCGGCCTCGCGGACGATCCGCGCCGCCTCCTTCAGCAGCACGACGCCCGGCGCCCCGGACCACTCCGGGCGCCCGGTGCCGAAGTGGGCCCCGAGGTCACCGAGGCCCGCCGCGGAGAAGAGCGCGTTGCACGCGGCGTGCGCGACCACGTCGGCGTCGGAGTGCCCGGCGAGTCCGGGCCCCTCCCCCTCCCACTTCAGGCCGGCGCACCACAGCTCCCGCCCTTCCTCGAAGGCGTGGATGTCGGTGCCGATCCCGACCAGCGGGAGCACCAGTCCCTGGACGGGGCCCCCGCCGTGCTCCTGTCCTGCCGTCCGCTCCGGCGTCTCAGAACCCATCGTTGAGCCTCCGTCGTGCGAGAACCGCCTCCGCCAGCACCAGGTCCAGCGGGCGCGTCACCTTGAACGCCTCCTCGTGGCCCGGCACGACCACGACCTGCAGGCCCAACTGCTCGACCATGCTCGCGTCGTCGGTCACGTCGTCCGTGACGGTCTCGTGGGCCCGCAGGAGCGTGGCGCGGTCGAAGCCCTGGGGCGTCTGCACGGCACGCAGCCGGGCCCGCTGCGGGGTGGCCACGACCGGCTCGACCTCCCCGGCGACGGCCGCGGGCTCGACCTCCTTGACGGTGTCGGCGAGCGGCAGCGCCGGAACGACGGCGGGAGCGCCGTCCCGTACGGCCTCGATGACGGCGTCGACGGTGTCGACGGGGACGAGCGGCCGGGCCGCGTCGTGCACCAAAACAATGTCGAAGCCGGGCGGCAGCGCGTCGAGGCCGTACTTCACGGACTCCTGGCGGCTGTCACCGCCCGGGACGACGACGAAGTCGGTGCGCTCGGGCAGCGCGTGCGCGTCGAGCAGCGTCTTGACCTCGGCCGCGCCGTCCGGCGGGGCCACGACGACGACCAGGGAGACCGCCCGCGAGGCGGCCATCGCGCGGACCGCGTGGATGAGCATGGGCGTGCCGTTCAGCGCGCGGAGCGCCTTGGGGGCGCCCGGACCGAGGCGCACACCTCGTCCGGCGGCCGGGATCACGGCTGCGGTGCGGGCCTCCGGCGGCGAAGGGAGCGAAACGTCAGACATCGGTTCCTGTCAGGTTTGTGTGCTCGACCGGGATGGGTATGGCCTGGGGGTACCCCCTGCCCGGAGAGCTGGGGGAGCGCCGGGCGCGACGTCTTGACCGGACCCTTCCGTGACATCCGGTCAAGTCGACCGCCCGGGTCGGCACCCAAGTATCGGTCACGCCGGTATACCGCGGGAAAGCCGACGCCGGGTGAACGGCCGGTTTACCGAATGGGTGCGGGTACGAACATGCCGCAGCGCCCGGCGACAGCAATATGGCAATTGCGTCATCGGGCACCGCGGCATTTCATTGCGCTGCTGCGCGGGCTTGGGCGTACGTCAAGACGGCTCGCGCCTCGGCGACTGAGCCGGCGTCAGGACGCGAGCACCTCGTCGAGCAGGGCCTCGGCCTTGTCCTCGTTGGTGTTCTCCGCGAGGGCGAGCTCGCTCACCAGGATCTGGCGCGCCTTGGCGAGCATGCGCTTCTCACCTGCGGAGAGTCCGCGCTCGCGCTCACGACGCCACAGGTCACGCACGACTTCCGCGACCTTGATGACATCGCCGGAGGCGAGCTTCTCCAGATTTGCCTTGTAGCGACGCGACCAGTTCGTGGGCTCCTCGGCGTACGGCGCGCGCAGCACCTCGAAGACCCGGTCCAGCCCGTCCTGACCGACCACATCACGCACGCCGACGAACTCCGCATTGTCCGCTGGCACACGTACCGTCAGGTCACCCTGGGCGACCTTCAGCACCAAGTAGGTCTTGTCCACGCCTTTGATCTGGCGAGTTTCGATGGCCTCGATCAGCGCGGCCCCGTGATGGGGATAGACCACGGTGTCGCCAACCTTGAACGTCATGTGACAGGTACCCCTTCCGTGGCTATCCAGAGTAACACGGAAACGGCGTCTTCTGAATGGCGTTTTCGCAGGTCAGGGCATATCTCGGGGCTTGACAACCGCAACAGGAACGTGCTGCGGGGGGCGAACGGAAGAGGGTATTCGCAGGTGGGAGCCGCTGCCCAGGCGAAGTGAAACGCGCACGTTACACCCACCCGGAGCCCGCCCGCAGGGTCCGAACATCCCGTTTTGTCCTGCTCCAGGAGTGCGAGTTCCGCTACTCCGTTCGGCGTGCGGAGCCGAGTACGAGACGAATCCGGAATTGATCAAGACGTTCGATGATCACGCGCTCAACGGCCCTGGATGACACGGTGATCCTTTTCCCGGAGAGCCGGGCATTCATTCCGCGAAATGCGCGAGCCTAAGTCCGCGGAACTTATGCGAATGGCGGGCGGGCACGCGATCAAAGCGCGGGCGCGTCGCCGGAGCACGGCGTGTCGGACGGGCCGCCAGGGCGCACACCCGGCGCGCCGAAGCCCCCGGTCGCACACCGCCCGCGCCCGCCCGCCCCTACCCGCCGCCCCCACCCGGACGCGCCCCCGAACCGTCCGCCCCAGGCCGCTCCGAGCCACCCCTGACCGCCCCTGGCCGCCCCCGGCGATCCGGGCCCGAGCGTCCCGGGCGGATCGGTCCGGAGGGATTCCGGGCGAGCCGGCCGGGGCGGCCCCGCGCACCCCTTGTTTCCTCCGGGTGAGCAAAGTCGGCGGCTTGGGGAGGGTCGGGTGCGGTCGGGCGGGAACGGATCGGTAACCTAAGGCCGCTGACAGACCCTTAGGGCGGCTTTACACAGAGGTCGTCCCCCTTCGCCCACGTTCAAGGAGTTGCCGCCGCCGTGAGCAGCAGCCTTCGACGCGGCTCTCTCGCCGCCGCCGCCATCGCCTTCTCGATCGCCTCGCTCGCCGCGTGCGGCGCCGGCAACGACGCCCAGACGCAGCAGATCAAGCCGGACAACGCGGCCACCTCCGTGGGTGTCGTCAAGGTGCAGAACGCGCTCGTCATCACCCAGCCCGACGTCGAGGCCACCGGCCCGGCGGTCGTCTCCGCGACGCTGTACAACAACGGCACCACCGCGCAGACCGTCGACTCGATCAGCGTCGAGGGCGAGGGCACCGCCCAGATCAAGGCCGCCGACGGCAAGGGCGCGCTGACCGTCCCGGCCGGTGGCTCGGTCGTCATCGGCGGCAAGGGCAACGCCTCCGCGGTGCTGTCCAGCCCGTCCGAGACCGTCCTGAACGGCAGCGTCCAGAAGGTGACCTTCGCCTTCAGCGAGACCGGTGACGTGAGCCTGTCCGCCTTCGTCGTCCCGGCCGAGAGCTACTTCTCCGAGTGGGGCCCGAGCGAGATCCCGTCGGCTCCGGCCACCACCTCGCCGGCGGCCTCGCCGTCCGAGTCGGTCTCGGGCTCCCCGTCCCCGTCCGTCTCGGAGTCCGCGTCGGGCGAGGCCGACACGACCGCGACGGCCACCGCGTCGGAGTCCGCCGAGCAGTGACGCCGGACGCGTGCCGGCACCTCGGGCCGGTCCCCGGCCCGAGGCCGTACGCGCGCGGCAGACAGCACGCCGAAGGGCGGGACCCTGGAGAGGGTCCCGCCCTTCGGCGTGCCTCCGTGCTCGTACCGCGGTGTCCCGCCGCCGCGCGTACCGTCGTGTCCTGCCGCCGGGTGACGGGGCCGGTCTACGGCTCGAACTTGTACCCGAGACCGCGGACCGTCACCAGGTAGCGGGGCGCGCCCGGGTCCGGCTCGATCTTCGCGCGCAGGCGCTTGACGTGGACGTCGAGGGTCTTGGTGTCACCCACGTAGTCGGCGCCCCAGACCCGGTCGATGAGCTGCATCCGGGTCAGCACGCGGCCCGCGTTGCGCAGCAGCATCTCCAGGAGGTCGAACTCCTTCAGCGGGAGGTCGACCTTGCCGCCGGAGACGGTGACCACGTGGCGGTCGACGTCCATCCGGACGGGTCCGGCCTCCAGGGCGGCCGGCGCGACCTCCTCCGGCTCCCCGCGGCGGCGCAGGACCGCCCGGATACGGGCGACCAGCTCACGCGAGGAGAAGGGCTTGGTCACGTAGTCGTCGGCTCCTATTTCGAGTCCGACGACCTTGTCGATCTCGCTGTCCTTGGCGGTGACCATGATCACCGGGACGTTGGAGCGGCCACGCAGCTGACGGCAGACCTCGGTGCCGGGCAGCCCCGGCAGCATCAGGTCGAGGAGGACGAGGTCGGCGCCGTTGCGCTCGAACTCGTCGAGGCCGTCGGGCCCGGTGGTCGCGATGGCGACCTCGAAGCCCTCCTTGCGAAGCATGTACGACAGGGCGTCGGAGAACGACTCCTCGTCCTCGACGACGAGCACACGGGTCACGGAAGGACCTCCGGGGCAGGAAGCGGTTCGTACGGGGATGTGACGGTGGTCGTCCCGTCGGGCTGCCCGGTCTCGTCCTCTTCGCCGAGTCCGGGCATGTGGTGATCGGTGACGCGCTCGCGGGCCGCACTCGCCTCCGGCAGCCGCAGGGTGAACGTGGAGCCCTGACCCTCGGAGCTCCACACCGTGACCTCCCCGCCGTGCGAGGCGGCCACGTGCTTGACGATCGCCAGCCCGAGGCCCGTACCGCCGGTGGCACGGGAGCGGGCGGGATCGACACGGTAGAAGCGCTCGAAGATGCGCTCCTTGTCCTTGTCCGAGATGCCGATGCCCTGGTCGGTCACGGCGATCTCGATGTGTTCCCCGCCGGGTGCCGTGACCCGGCGGGCGGCTATCCCGACGCGGGTGCGGGCCGGCGAGTAGTTGACGGCGTTCTCCACGAGGTTGCCGAGGGCCGCGGCGAGCTGGCCCCGGTTCCCCCACAGGCTCAGGTCGGCGGTGCCGCCGGCGGCCATGGTGATCTGCTTCGTGCCGGCCTGGTGGCGGCAGCGGTCGATCGCCTCGGCGACCAGCTCGTCGACCCGGACCGGCTCGGCGTCCTCCAGCGGGTCGTCGTTCTGCACCCTCGACAGGTCGATGAGCTCCTGCACGAGGTTGGTGAGCCGGGTGGCCTCTATCTGCATGCGTCCGGCGAAGCGCTCGACGGCCTCCGGGTCGTCCGAGGCGTCCATGACGGCCTCGGAGAGAAGGGAGAGCGCTCCGACGGGGGTCTTCAGCTCATGGCTCACGTTCGCGACGAAGTCCCGCCGCACCGCCTCGATGCGGCGCGCCTCCGTCAGGTCCTCCACGAGGAGGAGGACGAGCCTGGATCCGAGCGGAGCCACTCTCGCGGAGACGGCGAGGGCCTCTCCCCGTCCCGTGCCCCTCCTCGGCAGGTCCAGCTCCACCTGACGTATCTCCCCGTCACGACGGGTGTCACGCGCCATGTGGAGCATCGGTTCGACGGCCAGCTTGCCGCCGCGCACCAGTCCGAGGGCGTACGCCGCCGAGCTGGCCTTGACCACGGCGTCCGCCTCGTCGAGCACGACCGCCGATGACCTGAGTACGGACAGCACCGTGTCGACACCGGGCGGAAGCACGGCGTCCGTGTGCAGGGAGGTACGGGTGGGGCGTTTCTGGTCGCGCTCGCTCCATCGGAACGCCAGCATGGCGATGACGCCGGTGAGCACTCCGGCGATCGCTGCCGCTGCGGCGACCGCCGCGTTCACGTCCATGCCCCCAGGTTAGGCATGCCGTCCGTCCCGGCCACAGCCATGCGAGCGCGAGCTCGAACACTCGTCGCCCAGAGTTCACCCAGGAGCCAGGGCTGATTCACTTGAGATGTCGGAAACGGACGCGTACGGGCCCGAACGTGGGAGCGTGGGGTTCCTGGGTCCCCCGGCTGCCGGCCGGCGGCCGGAACGGCCAGGGCCCGGACCCCGGACCCCGGACCCCGAAGGCAGACGTACGAGAGGGACGACCACATGCGTGACGCGTATCACGAGGAACTTGACTCGATCGGCGACGGCCTGGTCGAGATGGCCCGGCTCGTCGGGTCGGCGATCGGGCGCGCCACGACGGCCATCCTCGATTCCGACCTCAAGCTGGCCGAGAGCGTGATCGCCGCCGACCAGAGGGTCGACGACCTCCAGCACGAGCTGGAGGCCCGCGCGATAGCCCTGCTGGCCCGCCAGCAGCCGGTCGCGACGGACCTCCGCATCGTCGTCACCTCGCTGCGGATGTCGGCCGACCTGGAGCGCTCCGGCGACCTGGCCCAGCACGTGGCCAAGCTGGCCCGGCTGCGCTTCCCCGAGCGCGCGGTCCCGCACGACCTGCACGCCACGATCCTGGAGATGGGCCAGCTCGCCCAGCGCCTGATGGCCAAGGCCGCCGAGGTCATCATCACCAAGGACGTCGACCTGGCGATGCAGCTGGAGCAGGACGACGACGAGATGGACCTCCTGCACCGCACGCTCTTCCAGCACCTGCTGGACGACAAGTGGCAGCACGGCATCGAGACCGCCGTCGACGTGACCCTCCTCGGCCGCTACTACGAGCGCTTCGCCGACCACGCCGTCTCGGTCGCCAAGCGGGTCGTCTACCTGGTCACGGGCGAACACGCCGACGAACTCCAGTCGGACATCCAGCCGGTCACGGGGACGGAGAGCGCGTAGCCCTCGCCGGGCGGGGACCGGGGGAGCGCCCAGCCCCACCGGGCGCCTGCCCGAGGGCCGGCCCGCCCGGGCCGGCCCTCGGGCAGGGGCGGCTCGCGGGCGGGGTCGCGTGACCTGGTTCCGGGCCGCCCCGCGCGGAATCCGCGCCCCGGGCGCGTAAGACGCCTCAGTGCGCCGTTGATGCGCCCGCCGGGCTGGGCATGAGATGGGCGACAGGAGCCGTGCGGCGCGGTGTGCGCCGACGCCCCGTGCCTGAAGGAGGGACCCATGGCCGAATCCCCCAGCACGCCCGACCCGACCCAGGACCGCGACACCCAACAGCCCGCCGAGATCAAGAACCTCCCTTTGTTCGGCGCCTGCGGCTGCGGCTCAGGCTGCGGCTGCGGCTGCCAGTCGGGCAATCCCTGCCAGTGCGGCTGATCACGTACGTACGTCACGAGGGGTCCCGTCATGGCGACGGGACCCCTCGTCCGCTCCGTGCGGTGACGGTCGGCGCGGTGGCGGCGGGCGCCTACCGGACGTCGACGAAGTCCCCGGCGGCCTTGGCGCTGAACGTCCCGGTCGTGCTCGACGTGGTGTATCCGAGGGACTGGTAGTAGTCGGTGCCCGGCGTCCGGAACTCCGGATAGCCGCGCTGGCCCGCGTAACCGCGGTAGTCGTGGGTGTCCCGGTTCGCCCGGGAGAGCTTGCCGGTGACGGTGAGGGCACTGCCCTTCTTGACCGGCTCGGGAGCGGCGTTGGCCGTCAGCTTGGAGAACCGCTTCATGAAGAAGGTGGTGTACCCCTCCGTCTTCACGTAGTCCCCGTCCTCGGCGTGGACGTCGACGGCCACCTTCCAGATGCCGGCCAGCGAGTCGTGGAGGTCGCGCCCGGGGTTGACCGTGAAGTGCTTCGTGCACACGGAACTCGTGCCGGAGGCCGTGCAGCTCGGTGCCGCCCCGGTGCTCTTCAGGACGGCGTCGGCCTCGGCCAGGGTCGAGCCGTGAAAGAGCGTGAAGTCCGCGACGGTGATTCCCGAGTTGTCGCTCGCCTCCAGTTGGACGGTGATCGTCCTGGAATCGGTGATGCCGAGAACGACATCGTCCCCGGACACGGCCCTGACGCGCCGACAGATGCGCCCCGGAGGAGAGCAGACGGGCTCGGACGGGATCCCCATGGACCAGATGTGTTCGATTTAGGCGGCTATACGCTCGATTATGGTGCCGTTGTTTGATTGACCGTGGTCCGACCGGCGAACTCTGCTACCTCTGGGACAGGGGAGGCGGGCCCTAGGGCCTGTCCCGCGGCGGCGCGAAGGACGCCGTCAGGAGGGGACACACGTGAGCACGACACCATCGCGGGACGCGGTCATCGCCGTCGAACAGAAGGCCGTGGACCGCGCCTACGACTGCTACGAGGCCCGGCTCGCGGAGATGACGTCGCCGTCGGCGGCCACGGCCTCCGCGAGCGGCAAGGACGGCATCGCGGTCCGCGAGAAGGCGGAGAGCGCGGCGGAGGAGTACGGCGGTCTCGGGGGCGAGGCCCTGGTCATCAGCCGTGTCGACGTCCAGGAGGCGGGCGACGCCGAGCCGGAGACGTTCTACGTCGGACGGCGCCACGTCTTCGACACCGAGACCCGCGACCAGGTGGTGGTCTCCTGGACGAACCCGATCGCCGTGAGCTGGCACAACGCCCTGCCGGAGACACCGGGCGACGTGCTCCTGAGGCGCCGGTTACGCTGCGCCGGGCGCCTGGTCGAGGACTTCCTGGACGAGATCACTCCAGTCCCGGACCCGTACGCGCACCCGCCGGGGGCCGCCTCGCCGCCGGATCCCACGGCCGACCCCGCCGCGCCCGAAGCCCCGGACCTCCTGGAACCGCCCGCCGGAGGCCGCCACGCAAGGCCGCCCGCGATCCCCTCGCCCCGTCGGCCCACGGGCAGGCGCCGTCAGAAGCCGCAGACGGTCGACGAGCTCCTCCTGCGTGAGCTGCGCCGGTCCCGCAGCGGCCGGATGCGCGACATCGTCGAGACGATCAGGCGTGACCAGATGGCGCTGGTCACCGGCTCCCCCGCGGACATCCTCGTCGTCCAGGGCGGACCCGGCACCGGAAAGTCCGCGGTCGGCCTGCACCGGGTGACCTGGCTGGTCAACAACGACCACTTCCGCGCCCAGGACATCCTGGTCGTGGGCCCGCACCAGAACTTCCTGCAGTACGTGGGGCGCGTACTGCCGACCCTCGGCACCCGCAACGTCACCGCCGTGCAGCTCGCCCGCCTCTGGGAGGGGGAGGTCCGGGGCGCGGACTCCGCCGCCGCGCGGCTGGTGAAGTCCGACGAGCGGATGGCGGCCGTACTGCGCAGGCGCGTGGAGGGCGAGTGCCGGCCCGAAGCCCTCGACACCGTCGTCTCCGCGCCCTCCCACGCCCAGGACGAACCGGCCTTCGTCGTGGTCGTGGGCGGCACGTCCCTGCGTCTGCCGCGCTCGGAGGTGCTCGCTCTCCTCCGGGACACCCGCGAGGGAACCGAGCACTACCGGACGCGCAGGGACCGGTTCCGCACCCTGCTGGTGGACCGGCTGCTGGGCGAACTCGTACGCGTCGCCCCGTCCCGGGGCAGGGACGCGACCGTGCGCCGCGACCTGGAGCGCAACCGGCAGGTCACCACGCTCGTGGAGCGCGTCTGGCCCGCGCTGAGCCCCGAGGAGGCACTGCGCGGACTGCTCAATTCCCCCGCCAGGCTGCGCGAATGCGCCGACGGGATCCTCGACGAGGCGGAACAGGCCTGTCTGCAACGGCAGAAGTCCGACAGCGCCGCCGAAGAGCCTTGGACACAGGACGACTTGGTGTGCCTGGAGGAGCTGCGCTTCCTCATAGCGGGCGAGAGCCCGCGGCGGTACCGGCACATCGTGGTCGACGAGGCACAGGACCTCACCCCGATGCAGGCGAGGTCCCTGCGCAGACGGTGTCCGACCGGCTCGATGACCGTGCTCGGCGACCTGGCCCAGGCCACCGGACCGCATTCCTACACCAGTTGGAAACGGCTGGGCGGAATCCTGTCCGGCCAGGGGGAGTGGCGCGTGGCCGAGCTGAACACCAGCTACCGCGTCCCCGCGGAGATCATGGAGTTCGTGGCGCCGCTGGCCCGGGCCATCGCCCCCTCCCTGCCCTACCCGACGGCCGTACGACAGGGCGACGACGGGGCCGTACGGCTCGTCCCCACGACCCCCTGGGAACTGCTGGACGACGCGGCGGCCCGTACGGCGCTCCTCGCGGGCACGCACGACGGCCGCACCCCGCGGTCGATCGCCGTCATCGTCCCCGACGACTCCGACTGGACGGCGGAGGTCCGCCGACGCGTCGACCTCATGGACGGCATGACCGAGGAGACCTCGCGGACCGTGTCCGTGCTGCCCGCCGCCCAGGCCAAGGGCATGGAGTTCGACCACGTCCTGGTGCTGGAGCCGACGGCCGTCGCCGAGCGGGGTCCGGCGGGGCTGCGCCAGTTGTACGTCGCCCTGTCCCGCAGCACCCAGACGCTGACGGTCCTGCACACGACACCGCTGCCGCCCGAACTCGGCACTCCGGCGGACGACACGGGCGGTGACACCACGTCCGCGTACGCCTACCTGGCAACCGTGGTGACACCGTCGGAGCGTGGTGCGGAGACTGGCGGGCACCCCACCCGCGCCGGTGCCCCGGTCGGGTCCACCGGGGACGGCTCCACCGGCTCCACCGGTTCCTTCGGTTCCTTCGGTTCCTTCGGTTCCTTCGGTTCCGTCGGTGACGACCTGCCGGTCGGCACCCCCGTGGAGGTACGGGTGCTCGGCCCCGGACCGGGTTCCCACCTGAAGGTGAAGGTCCTCGCACCCGCCACCGAGCGGACCGTCCTCCTCGTACCGCGCCACGGCGAACCCACCCCGGCCACGGGCTCCCGGCTGGACGGCTGGGTGACCCGGAACGAAGGCCAGCTGAGCCTGGTGTCGGCCGGCGACTTCGGCCGTCGGCCCATCTCCTCCCGGATGGCCCCCCGTTACGAGGCCGCGCTCGGCGTCCTGCGGGACATCGCGCACGGCGACGGTGCGGCCCCGCCGGAGACGGCGGCCCTGCTCTCCGAGCTGAAGGGCATGGCCACCCGCTGTCTGAGGCGCGACCGGGTCGACTGGCTGGGCGTCTGGCGTCTGCTGGGGTCCGCCGACCGCGACCGGCTGAACGACCTGGCGGACCTCGCCCGGCGCACCCGGCAGGCGATCGGCTCGGACGCTCCCGGCCTGCGGGCCGCCCTCGCGGACGACCCGGCGTTCCGTCACTGGGCCGACGCTCTCGACCGGGCCCGCGACGAACTCCACCACCGGATCCACACCGGCCCGGAAACGGGAACACCACCCGAGCCCGGCCCTCGGACGGAGACCGGGACGGAGACCGGGACGCCGGCCGAGACCGGGACGCCGACGGAAGCGGCACCCCTCGTGACGATCACGCCCCCACCCGCCGAGCCACGCGGAACACTCGAACAGAAGGACACCGACCCCATGGACACTGCCGCTCTCCTGGAAACCGAGCCCGTCACCGCCCCGTCCGAGGAACGGACGGCGTGGAGCGAGGCACTCGCGCGACGGGTGGACGTCGAGGCCCAGGCCGACCGGGACTGCAACACGCACGAGGCCGTGCGCTACGAACTGAAGGCCGCGCTCCTGCGGGCGGGACTACGGCCCTCGGACTCCCGGGTCTCCGACGCGACGCTGGAGGGCCCGGACGGCTTCGTCCGCTACGAGGTGCTCGGCGCCGACCGTTGCCACTACCCGCAGTTGCGCGCCGGGGCCGCCCGCCTCATGGAGCTCGACCGGGTGGAAACGCGCACCGCGGACGCCCGGTACCTGGTCCTGTCCGAGCCGCCTATGGAGGACTGGGCTCCCGACGCGATCCGGGAGGCCTTCGGCGTGCACGTCGTGTGGCGGACCGAGGCGGGCTGGCACGGCCCGGCCGCACGAACCGCCCTGCGCCTGACCGATTGACGGGTCGAAGCGGTTGAGCCGCTGTACTGCTGAGCTGCTGAGCGACGCGACGACGGATTGACCGCGACCCACCCCACCGGTTGACTGGATGCCGGGAGGCACCCGCCCCCGGCATCCAACCCAGGGAACGCCCGCCCAGAACCCTCTCCTCTCCCCCCATGGAACACGGTGGACCGCCCGATCCTCTTCCTCGACGTCGACGGACCCCTCATCCCGTTCGGTCCTTCGTCCGCCCGCCACGAGGTCTCCGGCCCCGGACCGGACCGCGGCGAACCGTCACCCGGCCGGGGAAACCCGCTGCTGGGACGGCTCGACCCGGCCGTGGGCCCGTCCCTGACGGCACTGGGGTGCGATCTGGTGTGGGCCACGACGTGGATGGCGGAGGCGAACGAATCCGTCGGCCCGCTGATCGGACTGCCCCCGCTACCTGTGGTGGAGTGGCCCGAGAGCGCCGAAGCGGGGCCGCGGGGCCTGCACTGGAAGACCCCCGCCCTCGTCGAACGGGCCGGCGGCCGTCCGTTCATCTGGGTCGACGACGAGATCGGCGCCGTGGACCGCCTGTGGGTCGCCGCGCAGTACGAGGGCCCCTCGCTGCTGCACCGCGTCGACCCGTCCAAGGGCCTGACCGAGGACGACTTCTCCGCGCTCGCCGACTGGCTCCGCACCGTCGTACCGGCCCGCTCCCCCGAAGCGAACGGATAGCCCCGGGCCGACCGGCGTCCGGTCCCGCCCTACTCCAACTGCTCGCGCACGACGTCCAGGAACGCCCTTCGGCTGGGCCGGATGTACGCCCAGACCCTCTCGTCCCGCGGCTCCCCCGGATCGGTGGGACCCTTCCTGATCACGTCCTGGACGTCGTACGCCAGATCACGCGCCGCGTCGTTCACCTCCGACGCGCACAGCATGTGGATCGTCTTCTGCGCGACCCACATCCGGTCGATGGACTGCTTCGCCCGCGCCTGCCACTCCTCGTCGGCGAGATCGTGGTGATGGCGGTCCACGGCGACCCGCTCGGCCTCCTGCACCGCGGAGAGGAAGTCGATGAGGTGGGCGACGCGTTCGTTGCGCCGCGACTCGGCGCGTTCCCGGGCGCTCCGCCGCACCTCGGCCCGCTCCGAGGCGCGCCCCAGCGAGTACTGGGCCGCTGTCGACACGAGGCCGCCGAGCACAACACCGAGGAAAGAAACGAGGGTTGTCGAAGTCACGCCCCGACAGTGCCAACCGCGAGACAGCCCTCGCCCCCTTTTCGAATACCCCACACAAAAACCCGCCAAATACGGTAAAGCCAGCAAAGACCACAGAATCCGACCAGCCCCCTCCACTCGGCGGATTCCCGACCCTCCACCGCCCCCTCCACTTCCCAGGAGTGCGCACGGAAAGCGCGCGCCCCGCACTCGCCACCCAAACCCCCTCGCGCCCCACAACCCGCCACAAGGCACCCGCGCGCCCCTTCATCACCCTTCCGGGGCCGTAACCCGTGCCTCGACAATGGCCTTCTATGACCCCGCTCGTCGCAGCGGTGGCGTCTGCTTCGCGCCGGGGGAAACGGCATCGGGCAACCAGTGGACAAGAGACGGCTCGACCGCCGTCGAGGAAAGAAGCGGCAGCATGCCGCCTGGGGGCAACAGCACATCATGACCGACCACATGGCTGCCGCTGGGCGCCTGGACACAGCGGCGCGAGCGCCGTCAGGACCTTTGCCACCCGACGCGAGGTCTTTGTCGCCTGACGAGAGCCGCGATCGCGGCCGGCCCGACCAGGGGAACAAAGGTCGGCGCGGGCACGGTCACCACAGACGACGGCTGGTGACACGGGCGGCGGCCTCCGTGCTGGAGACCGCCGTGATCCTTCCCGCCCGCAACGAAGAGGCCGGCGTTCTGCTGGCGCTGGAATCACTGGCCGCGCAGACCACTCCGCCCGACCTGATCGTGGTGGTGGTCAACAACTCCTCCGACCGCACCGAGGAGTTCGCCCGCGAGTTCGCCGACCGCACGGGCGTGCCGCGCACCGTCGTCTTCAATCTGCCGGACAACCCGCACAAGAAGGCCGGTGCCCTCAACCACGGCATCGCCTGGCTGAACCGCTCGTCCGGCGGCCTCGCATCCGCCGCGAAGTACCTGCTGGTCATGGACGCCGACACCAGTCTGCACCCGAAGTTCCTGGAGCGGGCTCGCAACGTCATGGCCTCCGACCGGCGCGTGGGCGGCCTCAGCGCGACCTGCCTCGGCCGTACCGGCCTGTGGAAGAACCTCTGGCAGCGCTACCTGCTGGGCATGCAGATCATGGAGTACGGCCGCTACGCGCGGGGCCGCTACCGCATCGGCATCCACAGCATGTCGGGCGCCGGTTCCTTCTACCGCACCGAGGCGCTGCTGAGCATCCTGCGCTGGCGCGGCGAGGTGTTCTGGGAGGACCACGCCAACCTCGTGGAGGACTACGAGACGACCCTCGCCCTGAAGGAAGCGGGCTGGAAGGTCACGGCCAACCAGCACTGCATCGCCTACACCGACCTCATGCCCACCCTGCGGGAGCTGATCGGCCAGCGCGAGCGCTGGGGGCGCGGCACGGTCGACACCCTGCGCCGCCGCGGCTGGACGAAGCACACCTGGTTCTCCATCACCAGCATGGTGTTCGGCTTCGCCGGATTCCTCTACACCCTGGCCTGGCTGGCCACCTGGACCGGCGTGATCGCGAGCAGCGGCTTCGTGCTGGATCCGATCTGGCTGTGCCTGGTCGCCTTCTGGGCCGCGTACGCCGCCTTCCGCACCCGCCACCTCGGCTGGAAGGGCGTCCTGGTCGACGTCCTGATGCTGCCCGGCCTGGTCTTCGCCACCGTTCGCGCGTACTGGTTCGTCACCTCGGTGCTGAAGTCGTACGCCACCGGTGTCTCCGCCTGGAAGTGACCGGCGCACGGCCGCGCCGCCGGGAAGTGACCGGTGTGCGGCCGCGTCCGCGTCCGCACGCCCTCACCACCCGAATCACACGCCCCACCCCACCCACGCGACCGACAGGTCGCCGAGAGGAAGAACCTCATGAACTACCTGAACGGCACCGGCACCGGAATCGTCGCCGGAACCGCCTCCCTCGCGGCCACCGGTACGTCGTCGACGACCAGCCTCATCATCGCGGCCAGCCTCGCACTGGTGCTGGGCGGCCTGACGACCTACACCGCGGCCGCCCGCCGACGCCGCCGCGACGCCCACGCGGCCGGTCACTGAGCCGGAACCGTCGACCGCGGCAGCCCCCGGCCACTGGAGTGCGCCGGGGGCTGCCGCCGTGATCCGCGGACACCGGCCTCGCGGCAGCGCGTTGCGGGACCGACGGCGAGGTACCGCGCGCGGGTCAGCCCTTCGGGGCGATGGCGTTCAGCATCTCCGAGGTGACGTGGTCGGCGGCGTTGAGGTGGCCCTTGGCGTTGGGGTGCACGAGGGTCAGCTTGTTGTCGCTGTCGAGGATGCCCTCGACCCACTTGCCGGCGTCGCAGACGCTGTGGTTCTCGGTGGAGTCGTAGAGGTTGACGAAGCTGGCGGAGTCCTGGGTGCCGGCCGACTTCTCGATGGTCTTGTTGAGGGGTTCCAGGACGTCCTGGCGCAGCCAGTCCAGGTCACCGGAGGTGATCGAGAGGAACTGGTGGATGTCGTTGTACCGGCACTTGGAGGTGTCCTCGGGGATGATCGTGGGGTAGCCGACCGCCAGGATCTTGGCGTGCGGGCCCTTCTCGTGGAGCTTGGCGAGCATCTCGTCGTACTCGGTGCCGACCTTGGTCAGCCTGGCGGGGATGGAGGCGGCCAGTTCGTCCTTGCACGGCGTGCCCACGCCGCCGCTGCCCTGGCCCAGTTCCACGCACTTGAAGAGGAGATCGCCGAAGCCGAGGGTGTTACCGCCCACGCCGACGGTGATCACGTCGGTGCCGGACTTGACCGCGTCGGACTGCGGAGGCACCGGGGCGAAGGGGGACTCCGGGTCGGGGTTGCCCGGCACGCCACGGCCGGTCGGCACCTGCGCGTTGGAGGTGACGTCCTTGATCGTGGCGGCGCCGCAGCTGACGTTGGTCAGCTCGAAGAACGAGCCGAGGTCGCGGTCGATGACCTGGGGGTAGGACCGGTCGGTGCGCTCGCAGCCGTTCCGGGGGAATTCGAAGACGTCTCCGGCGGCCTGGATGACCCCGGCGGTGTAGGAGTCGCCCAGCGCGACCCAGTCGTAGTCCGCCGCGGCGGCGGGCTGCGCCCCGACGAGTTGTGCGGGAGCGAGGGCGCCGGCGGTGAGGGCCGCGGCCGAGCCGAGCAGGGTCAGACGCGTACGGAACCTTGCCACGAATCCTCCTGAAATATGCCTTTGGCATGTCTTTGCACTGGGAAGAATAGTTACTCAGCGCACCGAATCCCGTACAAAAAGTTACGTTTCGTGGAGTTTGAAGATATGTCCGCTCACGGCGGGAGCGTCCGGGAAGGGTCGGCCGACGAGGGCCCGGTCTCCTGTCCGAGGCGCGTGGAAACCGGGATGCCCCGGCCGTGCGCCACTGTGAGACTGGCCGCCGTGACGCGACCTGAACTCTCCGAACTCGACCACCTGCGAGAAATGGAACGGCTCGCCGGCGTGGTCGTGGGCGCCGCCTCGGCCGAGGGCTGGCTCTCGTACCAACCCGAAGCGGACGACGCGACGCCCCTGCGGCGGGCGGTGAACGCGCTGGCCCGGGAGCTTCGCCACTACCACTTCCCCGGGGACGGCTGCCTCGACGACGAGGCGGATCGCCCCGAGCTGAGGCTCGCGGGCGTGGTGATCCTGCGTCCCGGGGCGATGCCGGACGGCATGGAGGAGACCTATGAGGAGGCGTGCGCCCGTCTCGGGGTCGAGGCCCGGCCCGAGGGGTGGGCCCTGTGGAACACGTGGGGCGACGGGAAGCTCCGGGTGACGATGGTCGTCTCCGCGGTCGACACCACCGAGGGCCTGCTCGCGAACTGGTCGCGGGGCAGGGCCGTCCATCCGCTGACGCCGGTGCCGTCCCAGATCGCTCTCGTCCACCACGGCTGGGCCGCCCATATGGTCTTCTCTCCGCTCGGGGTGAAAAAGCTCGGGCTCGGCGGACAGCCGTGACATCGCGTCACCTCGACCGCCGGCCCTCCGCTCTCGGCCCGGCGGATCAGCGGCCCGGCCGATGCCCGGTGGCGTAGGCCGCGCAGGCCGGGCCGAGCACCCGAGCGGCCAGGGGAAGGCCCCTGGGCGCTCGTTCGCGGTGCGGGTCTTTCAGTAGGCGTAGGTGGTGTTGCCGCCCAGGGAGACCACCACGTCCTTGACGGCCGAGCCCTCCTTGAGGATCTTCACGGCGTCGTAGCGGGATTCGGTGCTGCCGTTGCCGAGCCGGCCGTATGAGCGACGGGCCTTCGGCGAGCCGGGGTCGGCCGGGGATCAAGCCGAGCGGTTCCGAGGACGCCCCGAGCGGGGGCGGGAGATGCGGACAGCCCCGTCAGTGGTGCGTGGCGCGGAACTGGTCCCAGAGCTCGAAGAACATCTCCATGGCCGGCCTGTCGGCCTGCTCGGCCGCTCGCTCGATCTCCGCCGCCCAGCCCAAAGCGCTCGCGTCGGGCATGCCGGGCCGGCTCCACAGCCACTCCTCGAAAGCGCCCCGGCTTCCGGGGCTCCAGAAGTCGAAGGGCTCTTCGATGCCGTGGATGCCCAAGGCGACCCGGTAGCCGAGCAGGATGGACTCCAGATGCCGCAAGGAGCTACGGCGTACCCACATGCCCGGACGCAGTCGCACTTCCTCCAGGAAGCCGTGCACATCGCCCAGTTCACCCAGCCGCCCGCCCGGCTCTCTCCGTCTCCGTCATACGGGCACCCTAGTGACGGTCCCCCTCTCCCGGAGACGGCCCCAACCCAGCGACAAGCCCCCTGCCCGCGAAGAAACCGCGGGCAGGGGGCTCGATCAGTTCGTGTTACTTCTTCTTGCCCTGGTTCTTGACCGCCTCGATCGCGGCCGCCGCCGCGTCCGGGTCGAGGTAGGTGCCGCCCGGGTTGAGGGGCTTGAAGTCGGCGTCCAGCTCGTAGGAGAGGGGGATGCCGGTGGGGATGTTCAGGCCCGCGATGTCGGCGTCGGAGATGCCGTCGAGGTGCTTGACCAGGGCGCGCAGCGAGTTGCCGTGGGCCGCGACCAGGACCGTACGGCCGGTCAGCAGGTCCGGGACGATGCCGTCGAACCAGTACGGGAGCATGCGGACGACGACGTCCTTCAGGCACTCCGTCTGCGGGCGCAGCTCCGGCGGCAGGGCCGCGTAGCGCGCGTCGTCGAACTGGGAGTACTCGGAGTCGCGGTCCAGCGGCGGCGGCGGGGTGTCGTACGAGCGGCGCCACAGCATGAACTGCTCCTCGCCGAACTCGGCGAGCGTCTGGGCCTTGTCCTTGCCCTGGAGGGCGCCGTAGTGACGCTCGTTCAGGCGCCAGCTGCGGTGGACCGGGATCCAGTGGCGGTCCGCGGCCTCGAGCGCGAGCTGCGCGGTGCGGATCGCGCGCTTCTGGAGCGAGGTGTGGACGACGTCGGGCAGCAGGCCGGCGTCCTTCAGCAGCTCACCGCCGCGGACTGCCTCCTTCTCGCCCTTCTCGTTGAGGTTGACGTCCACCCATCCGGTGAACAGGTTCTTCGCGTTCCATTCGCTCTCGCCGTGGCGGAGGAGGATCAGCTTGTACGGTGCGTCGGCCATGACTCCGAGCGTAATCGAACCCCGCCGCAGCTCGCTCCCTCAGCCATCAGTCGGACACAGGAGCGCCCGGACGGCCGTCCCCGCCCGCTCCGGCGTCCCTCGGTTGACGGCATCTGTTAATTGAGTGGCTCTCCGGGACCGGCGACTCGTAAGTTGTGATCACCGCCCGAGCCGCTTACATCCATGGGGGACCCATGCCAGCCGCCGTCATGAGACGTGCCGTCCGAGAGACCGTCTCAGGGCTCCCCCGCGAGTTCTGGTGGCTGTGGACGAGCACGCTCGTCAACCGGCTCGGCGCCTTCGTCGCCACCTTCATGGCCCTGTACCTGACGCTCGACCGCGGCTACTCCGCCTCGTACGCGGGTCTGGTCGCGTCCCTGCACGGGCTCGGCGGGGTGATCTCCTCGCTCCTCGCCGGAGTGATGACCGACCGGTTCGGCCGCAGGCCCACGCTGCTCGTCGCGCAGGTGTCGACGGCCGCCTCGGTCGCCCTGCTCGGCTTCATGCACGACCCGGTGGCCATCGCCTCGGTCGCCTTCCTGGTCGGCATGGCGAGCAACGCCTCCCGGCCCGCCGTGCAGGCGATGATGGCCGACATCGTCCGCCCGGAGGACCGCGTCCGCGCCTTCTCGCTCAACTACTGGGCCATCAACCTCGGTTTCGCCGTCTCCTCGATGGGCGCCGGCTTCATCGCCGAGTTCAGCTATCTCGCGGGCTTCCTCATCGAGGCCGGCATGACCCTCGCCTGCGCGCTCGTCGTCTTCGCGAAGCTCCCGGAGTCCAAGCCCGTGCCGACCGCCAAGGAGACGGAACCCGCGGTCGGGCTCGGGACGGTGCTGCGCGACGGACGGTTCATGAGCGTGGTCGGGCTGTCGTTCCTCGTCGCCCTCGTCTTCCAGCAGGGCTCCGTCGGCCTGCCGGTCGCCATGGGCGGGGCCGGGTTCACCCCGGCCGACTACGGCACGGCGATCGCCGTCAACGGCGTCCTGATCGTCGCGCTCCAGATCCCGGTCGGCCGTTTCATCGAGCACCGGGACCCCAAGTCGCTGCTCGTGGTCTCGTCGCTGCTCGCGGGGTACGGGTTCGGGCTCACCGCCTTCGCGGGGTCGGTCGGGGCCTTCACGCTCACCGTCTGCGTGTGGACCCTCGCCGAGATCGTCAACGCCCCGACGCAGACCGGTCTCGTCGTGCGCCTCTCCCCCGTGCACGGGCGCGGCCGCTACCAGGGCATGTACACCCTCTCCTGGGCGCTCGCCTCGCTCGTCGCCCCGGTGATGTCCGGCGTCGTCATCGACCGCTTCGGCGCCGCCTGGCTCTGGGCCCTGTGCGCGGTGGTCGGCACGGTGGCGGGGCTCGGGTACGGGCTGCTCATGCGACGGCTCCCGGCGGAGGAGCCGGCACGGGACGCGGTACGGGAGCCCGTACCGGGGAAGGTCCGGGAGTCCGTCCCGGGGAAGGTCCGGGAGTCCGTCCCGGAGGCTGCGCGGGAATCGGTGGTACGCGACGCCGTGGTCCGGGAGCCGGTGCGGGACTCCCCGCAGGCCGAGGTGAGCCGGGCCTGAGGGGTCCAGGCCGGCGGAACCCTCAGCCGGGCTCCCGGGGTCCGGAAACCCCGGACCGCGGGAGCCCGCCCGACGCCCCCGGGGGCCACCTCACGGATGCATCCGCGCCCCCTTCACCACCTTGTCCACCGCGTTCCGCGGCCCGTGCACCGCGAGTCCCACCAGGTCCAGTCCGCCGGTCGGTACGGCTCGTACGGCCGCGCGGTTGTCCCGGTCGTTGCCCGTGGCGAAGAGGTCGGAGGTGAAGACCGCCCGCGGCAGCGCCCTGGACAGCGCGCGGCCGTGGGCGGCGGTCAGCGTCTCCTTCGACGCCTCGAGGACCAGCACGGGCTGCCGGAACATCGGCAGGTAGGCGACCCCGTCGGCGTCCTCGTACGGCTCCCCGACCACCTCGGGGACGGCCGTCCCCAGGCCGCTGACGAGGAAGGCGGTCACGTTGAGCCGCTGCCAGGGCTCCAGGTCGTCACGCAGGACGACGGTGATCTTGGTGTCGAAGCGAACGGGGGAAGCCTCCGGAAGGCCCGTGCCGCTCACCACGCCGCCGGGCAGGCCCGTACCGGTCGTACCGCTCGCGTCGTTCCCGCCGGACGGGCTCATGTCGGTCTCGTTGCTCATGCGAGAAGAGTGCCGAGCGGCGTACGGCACCGTCTTGTACGTTCTTTGCGTGTCCCCCCGGCGTGAGATGTCCGCGTGGCGCCCGAGCGTCCCGGGCGTCGTCGAGGTCTTCCACGCCCACTACACCGAGTACGCGTACCCGATGCACGTGCACGAGGTCTGGACCCTGCTGATCGTCGACGACGGCGCCGTCCGCTACGACCTCGACCGGCACGAGCACGGCACCCCGCGCGACACGGTGACCCTGCTCCCCCCGCACGTACCGCACAACGGCGCTCCCGCCACCGCGCGCGGTTTCCGCAAGCGGGTCCTCTACCTCGACGACTCGCGCCTGGCCGACGACCTCGTCGGACCCGCGGTGGACGGCCCCGGTCTGGCGGACCCCGTCCTGCGGACCCGGGTCGCCCAGGTGCACACGGCGCTCGCCCGCCCCGGGGACGAGCTGGAGGCCGACAGCAGGCTGACGCTGGTCGCGGACCGGCTGCGCGGGCTGCTCCTCCCCCGGTCCGCGCCGGAACTCCCGTACGCGGACCGGCCGCTCGCCCGTCGGCTGCGCGAACTCCTCGACGAGCGGGTCGTGGAGGGGATCACGCTCGACGAGGCCGCGCGGCTCGTGCACGCCCACCCCGCGCACCTCGTACGGGCGTTCAGCGGCGCGTTCGGCATCGCACCGCACCAGTACCTGATGTCCCGCCGCGTGGACCGAGCCCGTCGGCTGCTCCTCGACGGGCGGTCACCGGGCGAGGTGGCCGGCCTGACCGGCTTCTACGACCAGTCCCATCTCACCCGTCATTTCCGGAGGTTGGTGGGGGTGACCCCGGGACGGTACGCGCGGTCGTGACACCGGGGAGGGAGAGGGGCGGCCCGGCCGCCGGGTCAGGCGGTGGGGCGCTGCGTCAGGTTGGTGAACGCGTCCAGATTGCGCGTCGACTCGCCGCGGGACACCCGCCAGGCGTACTCCTTGCGGATCGCGGAGGCGAAGCCGAGCTCCAGGAGGGTGTTGAAGGCGCCGTCGGCGGCTTCGAGGACGGATCCGAGGAGCCGGTCCACCTCCTCCGGGGTGACGGCGGTGAGCGGCAGCTTGCCGGTCAGGTAGACGTCTCCGAGGGGGTCGACCGCGTAGGCGACCCCGTAGAGCTTGAGATTGCGCTCCAGGAGCCAGCGGTGGACCGCCTCGTGGTTCTCGTCGGGGTGGCGGATCACGAACGCGTTCAGCGACAGGGAGTGCCGGCCGACGATCAGCGAGACCGTCGTCCAGAGCTTGCGGGTGCCGGGCAGTTTCACGACGTACGAGCCCGCGCCGGGGCTCTCCCACTCCAGCTCGGCCTCGGTGAGGACCCGCTCGATGATCGACGCTGCGTCAGCCATGGCCCGAGCGTACGTGACCCGCTCGGGCGGTGACGCGCCCGGTCGGACGAGGGTCGGACGGCGTCACGCGTGGCGTGCGCGCATGCGGCGCCGGTGGTCCTGTGCCGCCGCCGTGTACACCTCCGCCGTCTCCGCCGCCGCGGTGTCCCAGCCGAAGCGCTCCGCGTGGCGTGCCGCGGCGGCGCCCATCCGGGGCACGAGGCTCTCGTCGTCGGCGAACGCGCGCAGCACGCGCGCGTAGTCGGCGGGATGGTGCCCCTGGACGAGGAAGCCGGTCTCCTGGTGGCGTACGGCCACGGGCAGACCGCCGACCTCGGCCGCGAGCACCGGCGTGCCGGCCGCCTGCGCCTCGATGGCGACCAGCCCGAACGACTCGCTGTACGAGGGCATGACCAGCACCGAGGCGGCCCGGAACCAGTCCGCGAGCTGGTCCTGCCCGACGGGCGGCCTGAACCGTACGACGTCGGCGATGCCCAGCCGCGCGGCCAGCTTCTGGAGGCCTTCGGGCTTGGCGAGGCCGCTGCCGCTCGGGCCGCCCACCACGGGGACGACGATCCGGCCGCGCAGGTCGGGCCGCTCGTCGAGCAGGACGGCGATCGCGCGCAGCAGCACGTCGGGGGCCTTGAGGGGCTGTATGCGGCCCGCGAAGAGGGGGATCAGGGCGTCCTGCGGGAGGCCGAGCCGCGCGCGGGCGGCTGCCCGGCCGTCGGCGGGCCGGAAGCGGTCGAGGTTGACCCCGGGGTGGACGACGGCGACGTTGCCGGAGTGCGCGCCGTAGTGGCGTACGAGTTCGTCGGCCTCCTCGGCGGTGTTCGCGATGAGGCGGTCGGCGGCGCGCACGATCTGGGTCTCGCCGATGACGCGGGCGGCGGGCTCGGGGGTGTCGCCCTCGGCGAGCGCCGCGTTCTTGACCTTGGCCATGGTGTGCATCGCGTGCACCAGGGGCGCGCCCCAGCGTTCGGCGGCCAGCCAGCCGACGTGGCCGGAGAGCCAGTAGTGCGAGTGCACGAGGTCGTAGTAGCCGGGGCGGTGACCGGCCCAGGCCTGCATGACGCCGTGGGTGAAGGCGCAGAGCTGGGCGGGGAGGTCTTCCTTGGCGAGGCCCTCGTAGGGGCCCGCGTCGACGTGCCGGACGAGGACGCCCGGTGCCAGCTCGACGGCCGGCGGGAGCGCTCCGGTCGTGGACCGGGTGAAGATCTCGACCTCGATGTTGATCGCGGCGAGCCGCTGGGCGAGTTCGACGATGTACACGTTCATGCCGCCGGCGTCGCCCGTGCCGGGCTGGTGCAGGGGCGAGGTGTGGACGGAGAGCATGGCCACGCGCCGGGGCCTGCGGTGCAGCCTGAGCCGCGAGGATGCCGCCGGGGAGCGGCGCCCGAGCCTGCTCATGTACTGGCTCACGTGGCGATCCTCCTTGCTGCGGGCATGCCGGTCGGAGGACGTGTCACGCCCTCCACCAGGTGGAACGCTGGAAGTCTCCGCTCCATTTCCCCTTTGCCGAATCATTACCCGGTGTCGCTCAACCGTTCGATAGCGGGAGGCGTCTGCTCTTCCGCGTCCGCTCTCTGCACTGCTCCCGGCGCCCGCTTCACCGCCCGCCCGGGGACCGGCCGGGCCCCGAGCCCGTCCGGGACGATCCCCGAGCCGTCCGGGTCGGTCTCCGGGTTTTCCACAGGCGGGCCGGGGCGGCCGTCGGCCGTCCACAGGGGCGCCCGGTCCGTGCCGGGGCCGCCTACTCTCGTACGCATGACAACCCGCGCAGCGCCCCTTCCCTGCTCTCGGCTTCGCCCGAGCGGCGGCACCCCCGTCGTGGGCACGGTGACGCGCGGGACGACGAACCCCAACCGCCTGCGCCGCATGGACCGCTGGATCGCGGCGACGCACGGCGCCGAGCTCCGCCGGGCACCGCAGCCGGTGGCCGTGGACCTCGGGTACGGCGCCGCGCCCTGGACCGCGGTCGAGCTGCTGGCCCGCCTGCGCACCGCCGCTCCCCGCACCCACGTCTTCGGCATCGAGATCGAACCGGCGCGGGTCGCCGCCGCCCGCCCGTACGAGCGCGAGGGCCTCGACTTCCGGCACGGCGGCTTCGAGGTGCCGGTGCCGGGCCGGCCACACCTGATCCGGGCCGCGAACGTGCTGCGCCAGTACGACGAGGAGCAGGTCGCCGAGGTCTGGCGGCGGCTCTGCGCACGGCTCGCGCCCGCCGCCCCCGGCTCCCGCGGCGGACTGCTCGTCGAGGGCACCTGCGACGAGATCGGCCGTCGGCACGTCTGGGTCGCCCTCGGCCCCGAAGGCCCGCGCACGGTCACCTTCGCCACCCGGCTCGGCTCCCTGGACCGCCCGTCCGACCTGGCCGAGCGACTGCCGAAGGCCCTCATCCACCGCAACGTGCCGGGCGAGCCCGTGCACGCGTTCCTGCGCGACTTCGACCGCGCCTGGGCGTCCGCCGCCCCGTACGCCGCGTACGGCGCGAGACAGCGCTGGATACGCACGGTCCGCGATCTGAGGGCCGACTGGCCGGTCGTGGACGGGAACACCCGTTGGCGCCAGGGCGAAGTCACGTTGCGCTGGGAGGCGTTGGCGCCTCGCGCCTAACGGGCCGGGCAGGCCGAGCGCGGGCCCGGTGGACCGAAAGCGCAGCCCTGAGGGGCCGAAAGTGCAGACTCGGCGGTGCCTTGGAGACGGCCGACGCGTGACCCGGGGGGAACGATCTCGGTGAGTCACACGTCACACACGCCGGGGGATGAGATCGTCATGCCGACACGGGCTCCGGGGAAGGGAGTTCCTGCCCGCCTCGCGCGCGAGGCGGGGGGAGTTCTTGCCCGGCTCTGTCGCAATGCGCGCCGACATGGCACGATCCCTCAGGCGTCCGTATGTTACTGATGGTAAATCAGGTGGGGGGCAAAGTAATGGGATCCGGCAAGTGGGGCCTGACCACAGCGGCCATGGCCCTGGCCTGCGCATGCGCCTGTGTGGTGCTGGCGTCGCCAGGGACGGCCCATGCGAGCCCGGCACCGACGCCGACCAGGACCCCCGCGGCGACCCCGAAACCCGTGAGCAACAAGGACATCGAGGCGGTCCGCAAGAAGCTCGACAAGCTCTACCACGAGGCGGCGGTCGCCACGGACGCGTACAACGCGGCCGAGGAGAAGACCCAGAAGCAGTCCACCGAGATCGTCGAACTGGCCCAGCAGATCGTCAAGGGCCAGGCGAGGCTGGACACGTTGAAGGACCGCGCGGGCGCCGCGGCCCGCGCCCAGTACCGGGGCGGCGGGCTGCCGCCGGAGGCGCGGCTGTGGCTGAGCGACGACCCGCAGGACTTCCTGGACGGCACGGGACGGGTGCGGCAGGGCCAGCACGCCACCAAGGGACTGCTGGACGAGATGGCGCGCACCCAGCAGGACCTGCGGCAGTACGCGAAGGACGCCTCCGCGCAGTGGCGGAAGCTGGAAGCCGACCGCGAGGCCAGGGCCGAGGCCAAGAAGAAGATCAAGCAGCGGATCTCCGCCGCCGAGAAGCTGGAGGCCCAGCTAGAGAAGAAGGAGAAGGAGCGCCTCGCGAAGCTGGAGGAGGAGGCCGCCCACCAGGCGCAGTCGGCCTGGCTGGGCTCCGGCGTCCTCGCCGACATCAAGAGCGACGCGTCCGAGCAGGGCAAGAAGGCCGTGAAGTACGCGACCGACCAGATCGGCAAGCCGTACGAGTGGGGGGCCGAGGGCCCGAAGACGTTCGACTGCTCGGGGCTCACCTCCCAGGCCTGGGCGGTCGCCGGCCGTCCCATCCCCCGCACCTCTCAGCAGCAGTGGCGGCAGCTCAGGCACGTCGACATCAGGGACATGCGCCCCGGCGACCTGATCATCTACTTCGACGACGCCAGCCACGTCGGGATGTACATAGGGGACGGCGCCATCGTGCACGCCCCGCGCCCCGGGCGCACGGTGACGATCGCAGGGGCGGGTTCGATGCAGATCCTGGGCGTCGTACGGCCGGACGCGCAGGCCGGTCCGTCGAGCACCGGCGCCGCGAACGAGGCGGGCCGCCGTCACGAGTGACGGCACACGCCTCCCCGCCCGGCACCGCGAACGGGGGGCGCCGTCACGCGTGACGGCGCACGCGTGACGCACCGCACGTGACCTGCCGCACGGTCGTCCCGGACGCCCGGGCCCGGAGACGTGACCTTCGTCATTCCCGGTGGAACCGCGTCCTGTCCAAGTGCGTTACGGGATGCGGCATATGACGGTGGCCCTTTGCCCGGCGCCGCGCCGTACGCCATTCCGCTGCGGCACCGGCGGGCGCTATGGTCCCCGTCGGTGGGTCGAGGTCCTTCGCCCACCACGCCCTCGGGGGGAGGGAAGGAACCCAGACGATGCCCGTACCCGTACCGCGGCAGAGAGCGATCCCGGCCGTGGAGAGTGGTCAGGCTCAAGCCGTGTTCTCACCCAACGGCCCGTCCGGCGAAACCACCGGCGGCCCCGCCGGAACCGCGACGGAAGCCCGCACCACGACCCCTGTCCCCAACGCCACCCATCTGACCCTCCTGGTCATCGAGGACGACCCGGCCGGTTCGCTCGGCGTGCCCGAGATGCTGGACGCGGCCGGCAAGCCGGTCCGGGTCCGTACCGCCCGCAACCTCACCGAGGCCGAGCGGCTGCTCACCGACGACGTCCACTGCATCCTGCTCGACCTCGCGCTGCCCGCGCCGGGCCGGACCGCGGAGAGCGACGACGAACTGGCGACGCTCAAGCACGTCCTGCGGCTCGCCCCCGGCCACGCCGTCCTCGCGCTCACCGCGTCCGGTGACGCCGAGCGCGGCACGGAGGCGGTGCGCGTAGGCGCCCAGGACTATCTCTTCCGCGACGAGCTGGACAGCCGGCTGCTGAGCCGCGCCATCCGGTACGCGGTGGAGCGGAAACGTTCCGACAAGGCCGAGCGCCGGCTCACCGAGTCCAAGCTCCGCGCCCAGGAGAACGCCCGCCTGGAACGCGGCCTGCTGCCGACCCCGCTGCTGGAGGGCTCCCCGCTGCGCTTCGCCGCGCGCTACCGCCCGGGCCGCTCCCGCGCGCTGCTCGGCGGCGACTTCTACGACACCGTGCGCACGGCCGACGGCACGGTGCACGCGATGATCGGCGACGTCTGCGGGCACGGGCCCGACGAGGCGGCACTCGGTGTGGAGCTGCGCATCGCGTGGCGCGCCCTGACGTTCGCGGGGCTGTGCGGTGACGAGCTGCTGTCCACGCTGCAGCAGGTCCTGGAGCACGAGCGCGAGAACGACGAGATCTTCGCGACGCTGTGCACCGTGGACATCGCGCCGGACGGGCGCCGCGCCGGGCTCTGCCTGGCCGGTCACCCGTCCCCGCTGATCGCCCGTCCGGGCCGGCCCGCCGAACTGCTGCCGTACGACAACAACGGTCCCGCGCTCGGTCTGCTGCCGAACGCCCGCTGGCCGCGCATGCAGGTGGAACTGGGTGCCGCGTGGAGTCTGATGCTCTACACCGACGGTCTGATCGAGGGCCACACCGGCGTGGGCAAGGAACGCCTGGGGCTGGACGGCATGGTGGACATGGTCCGCCGCCAGCTCGCCCAGGGGCTCCAGGGCGAGGACCTGCTGCGCGCGGCGGTGAACGAGGCGCGCGAACTCAACGGCGGGGAGCTGGCGGACGACGTGGCGGTGCTGCTGCTGGACCGGGCTCCGTAGCGGGGTCGCTCGCGCTGGCGTTCGCGGGTTTGGTGCCGGTGCGTTGTGCGTCCGGTGCCGGTGCGTTGTGGGTCGGGGCCGTGCCGGTACATCCGCCCGTCGCCGTTGGATCAGAGGTGACCGTCGGTGGCGACGGGCATGTGATGTACCGGCACGGCCCCTCACGTGCGTCGCCGGGTGCGGGGCGCCGTGGCTTGCGTGCCAGCCCCGGGAGGGGTGTTACCTGCCGCCGTTGTACGGGCCGTACGGGCCGTCGCTGCTGCTGCCGCCGCGGCGGCCCCTGCCGCCGCCGGAGACCTGGCGCAGCGCCGGGCGGACGTCGACGAAGAAGACGATCGTGGCGACGAGGCCCGCGATCTGCAGGAAGAGCATCGGCACCAGCAGGTTCACCGCCACGGTGATGCCGAGGATGATCAGCCAGAACATCTTGTTCTGCTTGTCGGCGGCGCGGTAGGCGTCCTCGCGGGCGACCGCGGCCATGCCCAGAGCCACCACGGCGAGCACGAGCATGGCTGTGTAGATCAGCCACATCAGACCGCCGAATGCCGTCATCAGCACAATGTCCACCGCCCGGATCGAGTCGTCTCTACGGCCACCGTACCCGGAGAACGGGCCGGGAACTCAGAGAGTGCCCGGCCCGTCCGCACACGGCGGAATCGTGTCTCCCCGCTCGCCTACTTCGCGGGCGGAGTCGTCTTCTTGGCGACCGGCTTGCGCGTCGAGGCCTTCTTCGCCGGGCTCTTCCTGGAGGGGGCCTCCTCGGCGGCGGCCGCGGCCGGCTTCTCCTCTTCCTTGACCTCGACCGGCTCCGACTTCGGCTCGGAGTTCGGCTCGACGGCGATGGCGAACTCCTCGATCTCCTCGGCGGCCTCGCCGCGCCAGGTCCGCACGGTCTGCTCGCCGTGCTCGGCGACCTTCTCGTACGTCTCGCGCGCCTTGACGGCGTACTCGGCGGCGACGCCGACACCGCGCAGGGCGAGGTCCTGGGCGGACTCACCGAGCTTCTTGAGGTCGGCGTCGAGGGTGCCGAGGAACTCCGTCACCTTGGTCTGGATGTTCTCCTGCGCCACCTTGGCGCGGGCGGTGGCCTTCTCCTGGACGGCGTTGGGGTCGATGTTCTTCACGGTGTCGATCCGCCCCGGGGCCTCGGTGCGGATCTGCTCCACGATGCCGGGGACCTTCTTCGCCTGCTGGACGGCCAGGTCGGCGGTGCCGGCGAGGAAGTAGAGCGGGGTCGGGTCCGTGGCGGCCTTGCGGATGTCGTCGGTGATGGCCATGACGATGGTCCTCCCGTAATCGCTTTCAGCTGAGGGTTTCGGTGATCCGCATGTGGTCAGCCTGCGGTCTGCTGCGGACCGGCATCGCTGCCGTCGGCCGTGCGGGGGCCGCGGACGGCGGTGTCCTGTGAGGGCTGGGCATCCGGTATGTCCTGGGCCTCGGGCGCGTCGGCTCCGGGCGCCCCGACGCCGTGGCCGGTCTCGTCCGCCGGTGCGATCTCGAATCCGTTCTCCTTGCGGAAGGACTCGTAGATCTGGAGCAGCACCTGCTTCTGCCGCTCGTTCAGCGTGGGATCGGCGAGGATGACGGCGCGCGTCTCCACCTCGTCGCGGTCCCGCTCGGCGTCGAGGATGCCGGCTCGCACGTACAGCGTCTCGGCGGAGATCCGCAGGGCCTTGGCGACCTGCTGGAGCACCTCCGCGCTCGGCTTGCGCAGCCCGCGCTCGATCTGGCTCAGATACGGATTGGACACCCCGGCGGCGTCGGCGAGCTGCCGCAGCGACAGCTGCGCGGTGCGCCGCTGTTCCCGCAGGTACTCACCAAGGTTGCCGACGTTGAGCGATGCCATGCCCCCACCTTGCCCCAATCCCGCTAACTTTTGCAAGCACCTGCTTGCAAAAGTGTTCCACACCACGAAACCCCGGCCCCGTCGCGGGATCTCCGGCCGGTCATGACTTCGAGTACGGTGACTCGGCATGATCGAGCCCGAGATCGAGATCAGCGAGGATCTGGTCCGCGACCTGCTTCGGGAACAGCATCCGGACCTGGCCGAGCTGCCCGTCCGCGAAGTGGCGGGCGGCTGGGGCAACCAGATGTGGCGCCTCGGTGACGAGCTGGCCGTCCGGATGCAGAGGATGGACACGAGCCCCGCTCTCCAGCTCAAGGAGCGCCGGTGGCTGCCGGCTCTGGCCTCGCGCCTGCCGCTGCCGGTTCCCGTCCCCGTGCGGGAGGGTGCGCCGTCCGAGCACTTCCCCAAGATCTGGACCGTCATGACATGGGTCGAGGGCACTCCGCTGGACCACGGCTCGATCACCCGCGGCGACCACGCGGCCGAGACGCTGTCGGACTTCCTCAGGGCTCTGCACGTGGAGGCGCCCGCCGACGCGCCGACCGCTTCGGACTTCGGTGCCCACCCCAAGGACTGCGCGGACGGCTTCGAGCACTTCTTCCAGGCCGTCGCCCCCGCCGGCCGCGCCGACGAGATCCGTGAAGTCTGGGACGAAGCGGTGGCGGCGCCGGGGTGGGAGGGCCAACCGGTGTGGGTGCACGGCGACCTGCATCCCGCGAACGTCGTCGTCGTGGACGGGACGTTGGCGGGTGTCGTCGACTTCGGCGCGCTCTTCGCCGGCGACCCGGCGTGGGACCTCGCGGCCGCCTGGCTGCTGCTCCCCGCGGGCGGCGCCTCACGGTTCTTCGACAGCTACGCGCGGGCGGACGAGGCGGCGGTGCGACGGGCGCGCGGACTGGCCGCGATGAAGGGCCTGTTCCTGATGTCGATGGGCCGGAACGGAGACCTCGGCCTGCCCGGCGGCAAGCCGAACTGGGGGCCCGCGGGCCGGTCCGCACTTGATCGTGTCCTGAAGGGCCTTTGACGTCGGCACGGATCGACCGGGCCTCCCCGGCGGCCGTGCACCCGCCGACAGGGATCGATGCGGTCCCGGCCGCCGGAACCGTCCGGACCGAACCCCCCTCGTTCCAGGAGCGGTTCGCTCGGAGGACCTCAGACGCCCGGACCCGGCTGAGACGGGACACCCGTCGCGAGATCTCCCGCCGATCGTGACGGCCACCGGTACAACTGTTCGACATCGGCGCGTGTCTGACGTACGGAACCTGTGTTCCCCCGTAATTCACCGTCCATTTCCCCCACTTCACCCGAGGTAACCGCATGCTCCGCTCCGGGCACAGCCTCCGCACACTTCGCAGCGCCGTCGGCGTCATCGGCGCCGCTGCGCTGATCACATTGGGTGCCGCCCCCGGCGCCGTGGCCGACCCTCCCAAGACCGGGCTGGTGCTGGGGGGCACCGCGCCGATCAGCGGAGTGAAGCCGGGGAGCACCTTCGCGGCGCCGATCACCTTCGGCACCGTGGGACCCGAGGCGATGGAGAAGGTCTGGCTGTCGTACATCGTCACCACGGAGCTGGATTACGCCGACGTACCCTCGAACTGCGTGCGGTGGACCATCGGCTCGTACGACGAAATGGTGCCCAGAACCCAGCTGACCTGCGAGTTCGACCAGGTCATGGAACCGGGTGTCGTCTACGCGCCCGAGAAGCTGACCCTCAAGGCTTCCGAGCGGGCACTGTACGAATATCTCGACGTCGCCGTCGGGAGCTGGGACTTCGGCACCGACGAGGGCGCCCGCGGGCCCGTGCGCGGAACCGCTCCCGCGGCGAAGCTGGTGGAGCAGTCCGGCTCCGTCCTCACCGGCAAGGGCGCGATGTACGCCGAGGCCCGGGTGCGGGTGGCCGCGGCGAACACGGCCGACTTCCAGCTGTCGGGAGCGGAGCTGAAGGGCCGGGTCGGGGAGACGGTCGAGGCCAGGGTGAAGTTCACCAACGCCGGCCCCGGATGGGTGCTGTATCACGCGCGCTCGGAGGAACCGACCCGGGTCCTGATCAAGATGCCCGCGGGTACGACCGTGGTCAAGGCACCGCACTGCAAGAGCCCGTCAGCCGGAATCTACTCCTGCCACACCGGGCAGGGCTGGGTGGAGGAGGGCCAGGTGAACACCTACTCCTTCAAGCTGAAGATCGACAAGGCGGTGCCGGGAGCCAAGGGCTGGGCGATCCTCAATGCCGATCCCCGCCCGTACGACGTGAACAAGGCGAACGACAAGGCCGACATCCTGCTCGACGTCGTGGGCGGCGGCTCGACGGGCGGAAGCGGTTCGACGGGCGGGAACGGCTCGACGGGCGGCTCGGGCTCCACCGGCGGCAGCGGCTCCACCGGCGGGTCGGGCTCCACCGGCGGCAGCGGGACGACGGGCGGATCCGGGACCACCGGCGGCTCCTCGGCCACCGGATCCTCGGGCGGCACCTCCACCACGGGCGGTGACCTCGCCGCCACCGGTTCCGGCCCTGCGCTGCCCATCGCGGGCGCCGCGGCCGCGGCCGTGGCCGCCGGTGCGGGCGCGGTCCTGGTCGTACGCCGCCGCGCGGCCCGGCAGTAACCCTTCCGGCGCGCACGCCCGAGGGTGTGCGCGCCGCACGGGGCGGGCGGGACACCGGCCGTCGGCCCGTCCCGCCCGCGCTCAGGTGGTCACCAGGGCAGCGGGCGGGCGTGGACCACGTCCAGGCGTGACACCGCCCGGGTCAGCACCACGTAGAGCCGGTGCAGCCCGCGCGCCTCGGCCTCGGCCATCGCCGCCGGTTCGACGGCCACGACGTGGTCGTACTCCAGTCCCTTGGCCAGGCTCGCGGGCACCACCGCGATCCGGGCGCCCGGATCGTCGGCCCCGGCGGCGCTCATCCCCGCGGCGCGGAGCGCGTCCCGCACCTTCTCGGCGTCCGCGTCCGCGGTGATGACCCCGATGGACCCCTCGTACGCGAGTGCCTCCCGTACGGCCGTGACGGTCTCGGCGAACGGGTCGGAGGCCGGCCGGATCCTCAGCTCCCCGTCACCGCGCAGGGAGCGGGCCGGCGGGACGCCCACGTCGAGGCGGTCCAGCACCCGGTTGGCGAGTTCGACGATCGCCCCGGGCACCCGGAAACCGACCGTCAGGGGGACGACGGCCGCGTCCGGTTTCCCCAGGTGGACCAGGAGTTCCCCCCATTCCCGCGCCGCCCAGGGAGTCGTGCCCTGCGCGAGGTCCCCGAGTACGGTCAGCGACCCGTAGGAGGCCCGCCGCGCGATGGCCCGGCACTCCATCGGCGACAGGTCCTGCGCCTCGTCGATCACCAGGTGGCCGTATCCCTCGGGGTGTTCGACCATCCCGGCGATCTCGTCGAGGAGGACGAGATCGGCGGCCGACCAGCGCGCCGACTTCCACGACCTCGGCGGCTTCGCCCACAGGAGCGCCTTCCGCTCGTCGGCGTCGAGGATCCCCTCGGCCGCCCGCTCCAGCTCCCCGGCGTCGGTGAGCAGCCGGGCGAGCAGTTCCTCGGGGCGCACCCGGGGCCACACCGCGTCGACGTACGCGCCGACCGGCCGGGCCCGCGAGATCCGCTGCGCCCAGGCGTTCGTCTGCGGCCCGGCCCGCAGCTCGGCCTTCTCCCGCACGTAGTGCACGACACGCGTCCGCACCCGCTCCCGTCCGACGGCGTACGGCAACTCCTCGGCCCGTACGTCGTCCACGATGCGGCGCAGTACGGCGACGGGGACGCGCCAGCGGTACGTCCCGTCCGGCACGGCGAGGTCGTCGGCCGGTGCGCCGACGTTCCCGTACAGCGCCCGGCGCAGCACCCGCGCCATCCGGGCGTCGTGCTTGACGACCGCGGCGCGTTCGTCGTCCTCGCCGGTCACCGGACGGCGGGCGATCTCCTCCCCGACGGTCGACTGGCGCACGCCGGTCTCCCCGAGCGCGGGGAGGACCTCCGCGATGTACGACAGGAAGGTGCGGTTGGGGCCGAGGATCAGCAGGCCGCCGCGGCGGACGCGCTGCGGATGCGTGTAGAGGAGGTAGGCGGCCCGGTGCAGGCCGACGGCCGTCTTGCCGGTGCCCGGGGCGCCCTGCACACAGACCGAGGCCGCCAGATCGGCCCGTACGAGATCGTCCTGTTCGGGCTGGATGGTGGCGGCGATGTCCCGCATGGGGCCGACGCGGGGGCGCTCGATCTCCTCGGCGAGGATCGAGCCTCCCGGGCCGGTCCCGCTCCCCGCGGGTCCCGCTCCGGCCTGCGCCGCGGGGGCCGGGCCGGGCGACGGCGGCTCCGCGCCGAGCGGTTCGTCCTCCAGCCCCGTCAGGTCGGCGGAGTCGCCGCGGCTGCCGGGGGCCCAGCCGAACCGCCGACGGACGGCGACGCCCTGGGGGTCGCGGGCGCCCGCCTGGTAGAAGGCGCGCGAGACGGGGGCCCGCCAGTCGACGACGAGGGGCGGGGCGGCGGGGTGTTCCCTGATCCGCAGCCGCCCGATGTGGTAGCTCTGCCCGGCGTGGTCGCCTGCCGCGGCCACGGAGTCCTGGTAGTCGAGCCGGCCGAAGAACAGGGGGCCCCGGGGCAGTTCCCGCATCTCCTTGGCCTTGCTGCGGAGCTGGTACCCGAGCACTTCGGCGTCGGCCCCGGACGCGGAGACGTCCTCGCCGGTGACGACCTGTTCCTCGGCGCCGTCGACCATCGCGGCGAGGGCGGCGCGGCAGGTGTCGTGGAAGGCGCGTTCACGGGAGAGGGAGCGGGTGAGCGGCAGGTCCGGGGCAGGCCGTCGGGAGGCGTCGGGTGGCGTCATTCCATCCAGCGTACCGGAATAACTTAACCGAGTAACATTCTTTACCCGGTCCCATGACTGTCGCGCGCCTGTCGTGCGAGTCCCGGGAACCCCGCCGCGAGCTGCGCGAAGGCCCGCTCGGCCGCCGCCACCGCGTCGGGCCGTACGGCCTCCACCCGCTCCCCCTCCGAGATCCGCCGCAGGTTCTCCTCGGCGAGGATGCGGCGCACCGCCGTGATCTGCCCGGCGGCGAGCCGCGCGTCGAGCCCGGCACCGAGCGGTTCCGCGAGCGCGGCGGCGAGCGCGGCCTCGGACCGCTCCAGATACCCGTACATGCGCGCCACCAGCGACGGCGTCCCGTAGAGCAGCCGGTGGAAGGCGAGGACGCCCGGGTGCTCGTTGAGGCCGGTGACGGGGTCCTCCCGGCGCAGACCGTCCGTGAAGTGCTCGCGGAGCGCGTCGATCGCGGACCGCCCGGCCGCCCGGCCCTCCTCGACGACCCGCGCGGCCTCGGTCTCGTGGTCCGCGAACCGGTGCAGGACCAGGTCCTCCTTGGACGGGAAGTACCGGAACAGCGTCGGCTTGGAGATCTCGGCGGCGGCCGCGACCTCGGCGACGGACACGGCGTCGAACCCCTTCTCCAGGAAGAGGCCGATGGCGGTGTCGGAGACGGACTGGTACATCCGCCGCCTCTTGCGTTCACGCAGTCCGGTGTCACTCATGGTCACGAGCCTACGCATGGCCGGGGCCTCGGACCGGGGCGTGGCAGGCGCTCGGCGCCGACCGGGGTGTAATTCTTGAAGTACCACTTCTCCAGCGAGGCCGTGACGTGCTCCACCGTCGGCGAATCGATCCCCAGCGGTGTCGCCGCGGCACGCAGCACCTCCTGCATCCTGCCACCCGCGTGAACCAGGACACGCTCGTCGACCTCCGGCTCCTCGGCCAGCGACAGAGCTGTCCGGCTGACGTCGGTGAAGACGGACTGGGCCTTCTTGAAGGCCAGCAGCTTGGGCAGGTCCTCCTCCCAGCCGGCCGAACTGCCGGGAGCGGCATCCTCGACAGCCGCGCGCCACCGCTCTTTCATCCGGCTTTCCTGGTCCTGCGGATACCGCATCAGATAGAGGTGCGTGGCCAGGTCGTACAGCGGGTCGCCGAACATCGCCAGCTCCCAGTCGATCGTCCAGAGCCGGCCCTGCGCGTCGATGACGAAATTCTCACGATGGAGATCGGCGTGCAGCAGACAGAAAGGGCGGCGGGTCAGTCCCGACACCTGCTTTCGGAGGTGCCCGAAGGAGCCGGCGTGCAGATCGAGATCGCGGAACAGGCCCTCGAACTTGGGCATATTCCTGCGGTACACCCGCTTTTCCGTGAACAGGATGAGCCGCTCCAGGAACTCGGCGGTGTCGCCTTCGGCCGCCCGGTCGTCGGATGTGCACGTCCGTTCCGCGGCCAGGGAATCGGGCTTCACACGAGCCAACTGCCAGAAGAGGGAAACGATTTGCCCGAGGAGGAACGGGGGGATCTCACGGCCGGATCCGTACAGTGCCCCCAGCGTCTCCCCCTCGATGAACCGCTGAAGACTGGCGGAGCCCGCCTGGATGAGGTCGGGAATGCCGTCGATGCGCCTCTGCAACGCGCGAAGCAGCTCCTCTTCGGAGGCGAAACAGCGTCGGTCGAACCACAGCAGCCCGGGCCTCGGCTCCCGGCACTTCCAGCGGACCTCTCCACCCGGCAACGGAGCGACATACGTCTCGTGGTGGTATCCGTGGAGCGGCCCTTCGACCACGCCCGCGTCGCCACTCAACTCAACGGCTCGCTTCAGAGCCCGGGAAGCCGATTCGGGTGACATTGACCGTTCTCTCACGCGACCGCACACCAAAGAGAAAAGAGGGGAGAACGGTAACTCCGTGCGCTCCGTCGCCACTCGTGGATCGGCATAATTCCAGAAGAGGCCCGGTCGTCGCGCGAGCCGTCCCGCCATTCACCCCCTCGGGGCAGCGCGCGCCCTCAGGTCTGCCCCCGCAGCACCCGCAGCACCGTCTCGAGCGACGCCACCACGTGCTCGGCCCCCGCGTCCCGGAGCTGTTTCTCCTTCTCCTCGTGACGCGCGTAGCCGAGGAACGGAACCCCGGCCCGCCGGGCCGCGTGCAGGTCCGAGGGGGCGTCGCCGATCATGAGCGCCTTCGACGGCTCCGCCCCGAGGGCCGTCAGGGCCCGGTTGAGGCAGTCGGGGTCCGGCTTGAGGTGGTGCAGGTCCTGGGTGCGGCCGTAGATGTGGCGGGCGAAGCATTCGGTCAGCCCGCGGCTCTCCAGGTAACGGGCCGCCGTGCGGGGCGAGTTGTTGGTGGCGATCGCCAGCCTGGCGCCGACGGCCGTCCAGGTCCGTATCACCGCGTCGGCGTACTCGGTGGGCCACGCCCTGGCCACCGCCTTGAGCTCCTGCTGGGTGAACCGCGCCTCCAGCTCGGCCACCAGGTCGCTGCGCGGACGCCGCCGGTCGACCGCGTGCAGCACCACCAGCGGATCGGGGTGCTCCCGCTCCTCGGGCGTCAACAGCCCCCGCATCCCCTGCTGTTCGAGCCACTCGACCAGGTTCCTGGCCACCGTCTCGGCGGCGTGCCCCGCGTACAGCCGGCAGATCGGTCCGTCGAAGTCGAAGAGCACGAAGCGCGCTCCGGTGATCGTCTCCCGCAGGTTCTCCGTCTGTGTCGCCACCGCATCAGTCTGCGTCGTATCAGAAGTCACTAGGTGAGTTTCAGGTCCGTGGTGATGGTTTCCCAGAGGGCGTCGAACCACTTCTGGGACTCGTCCACGAACGCGGCGTCCCGGCCGCCGGCGCGCTTCTCGAAGGAGAAGAGCAGGGACGCGGAGCCGAGGGCGTCGTACATGTCCAGCTTCTTGCCCTCCGAGCTCGTCTCCTCCCGCCGGGTGATCGTGTAGTACGCCATCAGCGCCTCCGCCTCGTTGAGCAGGTACAGCTTCACCGGCGGGGTGAAGGGCAGGGCCCTGAAGGTCACGTGGACATCGATGCCGTGGGAGGAGCGCAGGGACTGGAGGTTGTGGCGCAGGACGTAGCCCTGGGTGTTGCGCTGCCTCAGCCAGCGCTTGTGGGCCGGGTCCTCGTCGTCGTGGTTGTCGACCGAGACGGGGAACGCCAGGTTTATCTCCCGGCTGGGCAGCAGGATCCGCACGTCGATGCGCTCCGGGGCGATCCTGCCGTCGTGGATCCGGCGGACCGGTTCACCGAGCGCCACCCCCAGCGTCTCCGCGGTGAGGCAGACCGCGTCGATCCGTACGTGGGGGGCGGAGAACGCCTCGGTGATCCGGGGGGCGAGGCCCACCATGGTCGGCTGGGGGCCGTTCCGGGTGGGAGCGGCCTCGGCGATCCTCGGCGGGCTGCCCTTGCTGACGTTGCTGAGCAGGCCGTCCTCCTGGAGCTCGCGCAGGGCGAGGCGGACCGCACCGCGCTCGACGCCGAACTCCTCGGCCAGTTCCGCCTGGGTGGGCAGACGGTCACCGGCCTTCAGCTCGCCGGTGCGGATGCGCTCCCGCAGGACGTCGGCGATCTCCTGGGGCGAAAGCCTTCTGTTGCTGTCACTCGCCACAACGTTCTCCCGTGTCACGACCAAACGGTACAACTCTCTCCCATCTATGGGGAGTTACTCGGAAGTTGTTTATGGATGCTTACCAAGTGGGGACAACCTAACCAGAGTTGGTTACCAACTTGGCCAAGATGGCGGAAGTTTTGCCTCCCCCTCGCCCATCCGTGGCATCGAGCACCCCGAGCAGGTCACCGAAGAGAAGCCGGAGGAACCACCATGCCCGCCATCGCCCTCCTCTCCGCCGTCTTCCTCGTCGGCTTCGAGCAGCTCGTCCAGTGGCAGTACGGACCGACGGGCATCGTCGGGCTGCTGCTGCTCACGGTCGGGATCAAGGCGAAGAACCCCACGTGCAGCTCCATCGGAGCCGTCGTCCTGGCCCTGCTGGTGGCGGGGCCGGCCGTCAGTTCGTGATCAGCAGTTCCGAACTGATGGTCTCCCACAGCGCGTCGAACCAGAGGTGGGACTGCTCCACGAACGTGGTGTCCCGCAGTCCCGCCCCCTGACCGAAGGGGAACAGCATCGACTGCGTGCCCCGGGCGTCGTACATCTCCAGGTACTCGTGGTCGATCTCCTCGCCCCGCCGCGCGAGCGTGTAGTAGGCGAAGAGCGCTTCGGCCCCGTTGAGCAGGTACAGCTTCACGGGCGGGGTGAAGGGCAGCGCGCGGAAGGACACCCGCACGTCGACGGCGTGCGTGGCCCGCAGTGCCAGCAGGTTGTGCCGCAGCACCTGCACCTGGGCGTTGCGCTGGGCCAGCCAGCGGCGCCGCAGGCGGTCGTCCGCCGCGCCGTCGACCGGCGCGGGGAACGCGAGGTCGATGTCCCGGCTGGGAAGCAGCACCCGGACGTCGACACTGGCCGGTTTTGTGCGTCCCGCGTGAATCTCGCGCAACGGCTCGCCCATGGCGAGGGTGAGCGAGACGGCGGTCAGGCACAGCGCGTCGATCCGCACCTGCGGGGCCTCGAAGGCCGCCGTGATCCGCGGGGCGAGCGCCACCATGGTGGACTGCGGCTGCGCCTGCGGCCCGCTCAGGACCCTCTCGGGATGGTCCGCGACCGTGGCCGGGCTCCCCTTGGACACGTTGACGAGCAGTTGCTCCGACTGGAGGATGCGCAGCGCCTGGCGCACCGCGCCGCGCTCGACGCCGAACTCGTCGGCCAGTTTGGCCTGGGTCGGCATGCGCTGGCCGGCCCGCAGCTCACCGGACCGGATCCGGCTGCGCAGCTCGTCGGCCACCTCCCGGTGCGACCTCGGCGGCCGTGGTGACCTGTTCCGTCCGTTGACGACGGCATGCTTCGGCTCCACAACCCGAACACTACAACTTCCCGCCATCTTTGGGCAGTTGCCGGATAGGTGGTTATGAGTCGTCCCAACACGGAGATAAGTAAGAGTGAGTTGGTCGCCAACTTGCACAACATGGTCAAACTTCCGGAGGGTTGGCCGCCGAAGCTTCACCTGGACGCAGGTGGTCGGGGCGGACGGTCCTCAGCGGGGGTCCGCTTCCCGTCCCCGAGGAGGGACCGTCATGCCACTCGTCGCCCTCGCCGTCGCCGCCCTGGCCATCGGATTCGAGCAACTCATCCAGTGGGAGTACGGGCCGATGGGCATCATCGCGTTCGTCGCGCTGTCCGTCGGGCTCAAGGCCCGGAACACCACCGTCAGCGGCATCGGGGCCGTGATCCTCGTGATGCTGCTCGCCCAGTCCGGCTGAGCGGACGCCACCGTCCGCCGGTCAGGCCGGCCGTACTCCCCTCCGGAGGGGAGCCGGGAGCACGGTCGGCCCGCACCACCGCGTCAACCCGCACGACCACAACTGAATCGCTACGGATCTGAAGTCGCGGCATCTGAAGTCGCGGCATCTGAAGTCACAGCAGTCGCCACCCGCACGGAAGGAGAACGTCCGCACCCGCAGCCGCAGTTCAGAAGATGTCCGGGCACCACGGTCGCCTGGACGTCCGCAGCAGGGCGTCGGCCAGAGCGGCGGCGCCCTCCTGCCGTTCCCGGACCCGGCCCAGCGCCGCCAGCCGCACCGCGGACTCGTCCCCGAGCCACAGCGTCGCCAGATCGGCGACGGACAGCGTCAGGTCCGCCTCCTCGGTGACCGGCTCGCAGGTCGCCGTACCGTCCGGGGCGGCCCGCAGCCGGTAGCGGCCTCCGTCCGGCCCGCTCTCGTCCCGCACGTCCAGCACGAGCGTCCCGGCGGTTCCGTACGTCCGCGCCTCCAGAGCCCGTACGACGTCCAGGATCCGCACCCACAGCCAGTCGCACTGGCTGGTGATGCGGGCGGCGCGCGGGTCCGGCAGGAACTGGGGCAGCAGGTCGTCGGGGGCGCGCCGTCCGGTCTTGACCCGGGTGATCCAGTCGATCGAGCAGAGGTAGTTCCACAGGGCGCGCTCGGCCGCCGGTGTCACCGCGAGCAGCCACCTCACCTCCGCGGTGTTGTGGGGCTGGTTGGAGTCTCCCCAGTCGTCGTCCGCGGTGTAGCAGACGAGGCCCTCGATCTCGCCCGACGCCGAGCGGTAGGCGGCGTAGAACGGTTCCTTCCAGGGGAAGCCGCCGAACCTCAGGAGGCCGGTGTTCATCTGCCACCACCGGTCGTCGCGGTCGACCACGCCGGGCCTGCCACGCCGGAACCGCTCGTGCAGTTCGGGTCCTGCCTTGCGGACCTCCTCGCCGTCGAGGAGGTCGATGCGGCCGCCGTCGTCCGGGCCCGCCCGGCGCGGGTCGAGACCGGTGCGCGGTACGTCGACGGTCCACTCGGTGGCGGTGGTGGCGGGGCCGAAGCCGAACCGGCCGTAGATCGGGTACTCGGCGGCGATGAGGGTCGCGACGACATCGCCCCGCTCCCGCGCCGCCGCCAGGTCGGTCCTCATCATGCGGGTGAGCAGGCCCCGGCGGCGGTGCGTGGGGGAGACGGTCACGGCGGATATGGCGTCCGCGGGGACGGCCGCCCCGCCGACCGCGGTGAGCTCCTGCGGGAACGACCGGAACGTCGCCACGCAGCGGGAGCCGTCGAACGCGCCCTGGGTCCTCGACAGGTCGATCCCCGGCCTGCGGTTCTCGACGTCCTCGTCCGAGACGACCGGCTCCTGCAGGAACCCCGTCTTCACGGCGCGCAGCCAGTCGGGGAGGTCGGAGGCGGTGATCGGCCGTACGTCGACCGTGCCGGCGTCCGCGAGCGCGTCGCCGCCTCCCGCACCTCCGGTGTCACCGGCGCTTCCCGCGCCTCCGGCGTCTGTCGGGTCCACGGCGTCACGGGCATCGAGGGCTTCGCGCGAGGTCATGGAGCCACGCTAGGCGGCCCCGGCCGGGGTGTCGCGCGGTTTTCCGCGCACCCGGCCGGTCCTCGCCGTCCGTCCCGGTCCCGGGTCAGAAAGCCGCCCTGATCTCCCCCACCTCGCGGCCGCCGCCCAGCAGGGGCGCGCTGCCGATCCTGGCCACCACCGGGCCCGTCACGCCCAGCAGGTCCAGGCCGCGGGCCAGGACGGGGCCCAGTGCCCGGCCCCCGCCGTCGTCGATCTTGAAGGCGAGGGCGCGGCCGTCGGGCAGCGCGACCGCCTGGACGGCCTCGGCGCCCATCTTGGACAGGGCGCCCGGGACCTCGCGCATCAGCCAGGTGTCGGGGCGCCGGGTGCCGGCGACGTACTCGGGGTGGGCGCGCATGGCGTCGGCCACCCGGCGTTCGGCGGAGCCCGGCGCCGCGAGGACGAAGGACCGGAACGCGCGGGCGAGACCCGTGAGGGTGATGGCCATCAGGGGCGCCCCGCAGCCGTCCGTGCCGACCGCCGCGACGGGCTCCCCGGCGGCCTCCTCCACCACGGAGTGGATCAGCTGCTGGAGGGGGTGCCCGGGGTCGAGGTACGACTCGGTGGGCCAGCCGCGGAGCGCGCACACCGCGAGCATCGCCGTGTGCTTGCCGGAGCAGTTCATGGTGACCCGTTCGCGGACGGCACCGGAGGCGAGGTAGGTCTCGGCCTCGACGGGGTCCAGCGGCAGGTCCGGCGGGCACTGGAGCCGACCGGCGTCCAGTTTGTGCTCGACGAGCATCTTCTGGACCAGGTCGCGGTGGAAGACCTCGCCGGAGTGGCTCGCGGCGGCCAGGGCGAGGCGTTCCCCGGCCAGGTCCAGGCCCGCGCGCAGGATGCCCGCCGCCTGCATGGGCTTGTTCGACGAACGCGGGAAGACCGGTGCCATGACCTCGCCGAGCGCCAGCTCGACCGTCCCGTCAGCGGCGAGCACCACCAGGCTGCCGCGGTGGTGTCCCTCGACGAAGCCGGAACGCACGACCTCGGCGAGCACCGGGAGCGGGCCTGAGGTACCGGACGTGCCGGGCCGGGGAGTCCCGCCGGGCACGGGCGCCGCACCGGACGGCGTGCGGGACGGGCTGGGGGTGCCGGCCTCGCCCGGCGCACCCCGGGTGCCGTCGGATATGGGCGGGCCTTCGGGCGTACGGGGAGCTGCGGACATCGGCGGTGGCCTTCCGGAGAGGGGACCCGCTCGGAAGGCGGCGGCCGGGTCGTGCCCCGTACCGCGCCCCCGCCCGCGCGGAACGGAAGCGCGCCTCCTGGATGCCGGCGCGCCCCTCGGCCCCGGGATCGCCGGGGCCTCCACGTCACATGAGCAGGTCGTCTACTTGTGCTTCCCCTTCACGGTACCTGCGGGCGATCTCGGCACTGCAATCGTCGGCCGTGCGCTGGAGCTGCTGGCGCCGCCGGGAGACCTGCCGCTCGTACCGCACGAGACGGCCGAGTCCCGCGCCCAGCTCGTCGTCCGTACGGGCCTCCAGGTCCGACAGCTCCACCTCGGCGAGCATGTCGGCGGCCAGCGCCCGGTACTCCTCGCCGTGCGGGGTGCCCACGGTCACGTGGCGGGCCGAGGAGCGGTACCGGGCCGGCGCGTCCGTCAGGATCTCCGAGAGCCGCTCGACGACGGAGAGCTTCCCCCGGTCCACGGGCGGGAGGTGCCCCGCGGCCGGGGCGGGCGTCCGGCGCTCCCCGCGGCGGGCGAGCTCGGCGCGCAGGATGTCGATGCGGCCCTGCAGCAGCCGCCGGACGTAGCTGAGGTCGGCCTCGTCCCGCTGGGCGTCCCGGCGCAGCGTCCGCAGCTCGGGCAGCCGGAGTACGGCGATGCCGGCCGGGGCCGGATCGGCCGTCAGCGGACCGCTGTCGGTGCGCTGCACCGGCGGCCGGGCCGTCATCGCTTCCGCCCGCACGCTCGTGCGGGTCAGTGACACGACTCCGGTCTGCTGCCCGGTCCTCGATGTGCTCATGTACCTCTACCGTCCCCTCGACCGGCGCGGTCCGCCCAACGGCCGGTCCGCAACACCCCGCATGGTGCCACCCCAGATGGCCGCTATGTGACCGAGTGACCCGATCAGCCCCAGATGGCGGGTTGGTTACCCCGGAAAATCACGCGAAGGGCCCGCACCGCGCGACGGAGCCATGACACGGCATCATGGTCCGCATGCGTGCGGTGGTGCAGAGAGTGGACGGCGCGAGCGTCGTCGTGGACGGCGAGACGGTCGGCGAGATCAGCGGCGAGGGCCTGTGCGTCCTCGTCGGGGTCACGCACGAGGACACCAAGGAGAAGGCGGCCCAACTCGCCCGCAAGCTCTGGTCCCTGCGGATGCTGGCCGACGAGCGGTCCTGCTCCGACATCGACGCGCCGCTGCTCGTCGTCAGCCAGTTCACGCTGTACGGCGATGCCCGCAAGGGCCGCCGCCCCACCTGGAACGCGGCCGCCCCCGGCGATGTGGCCGAGCCCCTCGTCGAGGAGGTCGTCGCCCGGCTCCGCGCCCTGGGCGCCACGGTGGCCACGGGTCGTTTCGGCGCCCGGATGCGGGTGTCCCTGACGAACGACGGCCCCTTCACCGTCCTCCTGGAGATGTGAGCCGCGGGGCCGGGCGGTGCGCCTACGGCTCGACCACGACCTCCTGCGCCGCCGCCGTCGAGTCGGCCATGAGCGGGGCGTCCACCGGCACGTTGCGCTTCACGAGGGCCAGGGCGATCGGGCCGAGCTCGTGGTGGCGTACGGACGTGGTGATGAAGCCGATCGTGCGGCCGCCCGGGTCCTCGTCCGCGCGGCGCAGCTCGGTGCCGTGCGGGGGCAGGACGACCTCGCTGCCGTCGAGGTGGAGGAAGACCAGGCGGCGCGGCGGCTTGCCCAGGTTCTGGACGCGGGCGACCGTCTCCTGTCCGCGGTAGCAGCCCTTCTGGAGGTGCACCGCGCTGCCGATCCAGCCCAGCTCGTGCGGGATGGTGCGGTGGTCGGTCTCGAAGCCGAGGCGGGGCCGGTGCTGCTCGACGCGCAGGGCCTCGTGGGCGAGGAGTCCGGCGGGCGGTCCGGCCTTCTCCGCGTAGGACTCCAGGTCGGCGCGCGGCAGGAAGAGGTCACGGCCGTACGGCGTCTCGCGGACGACGACCCCCTCGGGGGCCTCGGTGATCGAACCGGCCGGAAGCTCGACGACCGCGAAGTCGGCGGTGCGGTCGGCGACTTCGACCCGGTAGAAGAACTTCATCGACTCCAGGTAGGCGACCAGCGCGTCCTGGGTGTCGGGTTCCGTGTGCATCCACACCGTCGTGCCGTCGTCGACGAGGTACAGCGCGTGCTCGATGTGGCCGTTCGCGGAGAGGATCAGCGCCTCGGTGGCCCGGCCGGCCGGGAGGTCGGTGACGTGCTGGGTGAGCAGCAGGTGCAGCCAGGCCAGCCGGTCCTCCCCGGTGACGGTGACGACACCGCGGTGCGAGAGGTCCACGAAGCCGACGCCGTCGGCGAGGGCGCGCTGCTCACGGAACAGGTCGCCGTAGTGGGCGGCGACGCCTTCGTCCACGCCCTCGGCGGGAACGGCGCCGGGCAGGGACAGGAGGGAGCTCTTCATGGACATACACACTACGACCGAGCGGTCCCCGATTTTATTTCGGTCACTTCTGCCGGGCCTGGCAGTCCTCGCAGCGTCCGAAGATGGCGAAGTGCTTCATCTCCGTCTCGAAGCCGAAGGACTCCTGGAGCTTCGCGGTGAACTCGGCGGCGACAGAGACGTCGGCCTCGATGACGTTCGAGCAGTCGCGGCAGACGAGGTGGATGTGGTGGTGCCGGTCGGCCAGGTGGTAGGTCGGCGCGCCGTGCCCCAGATGGGCGTGGCTGACCAGCCCGAGTTCCTCCAGGAGCTCCAGGGTCCGGTAGACCGTGGAGATGTTGACCCCCGACGCCGTCTTCCTCACTTCGCCGAGGATGTCGTCGGGGGTCGCGTGCTCCAGGGTGTCCACTGCTTCGAGGACAAGCTGGCGCTGGGGCGTCAGCCGGTAGCCGCGCTGCCTGAGGTCGCTCTTCCAGTCGGTGCTCACCACGGCGTCCAGTCTAGGACGCCACCGGGAAAGCGCGTCACGCTCCGGGAGACAGCGCCCCGGCCATCAACAGGTCGGCCAGCAGCGCCCGATACTCGCCGGTCACCCTGGCGATCTCCGTGTGCACGCGCACCTTCTCGTCGAGCGCGGCGAGGGTGTCACCGATGGCGCCCTGTTCGGCAGGCGGAGGAACGAACACGGGCAGCTCGCCCAGCTCGCGCGTGCTCAGCGACGGAATCACCGCGCTGGCCGACCGCTTCTGCATCCAGCTCTGCGCGACGCCCGCGCTCAGATACCCGGTCAGGTAGGCGGCCAGGGACCGGTCGAAGGTGTTGAGCCGCAGCCTGACCAGGTTCGCGTGGTACAGCCAGCCTTCCTGCTCCCCGGTGACCATGGCGCATCGGCCGACGGTCCCGGTCCGGACCACGATCACGTCGCCCTCCGCGAGCCGGAACTTCTCCAGCGTGCGCGCCTTCCGCAGGACGACCCCGACGCTCTCCACGGGAGTGACGCGCTGCTGGACGAGGTCCCGGGGCAGCACGAGCGGCACCCCCTCGACGGCGTCCGTGCGTTCCTCGGCCTTGACGGCCGGTCCCACCCGGAAGGAACACAGGTCCTTCAGGGGGAGGCAATGCCACCCCGCGGGCAGCACCGCCGGGCCCTCGAATCCGTCGGTCACAGTCCGTACCTCCTCAGCCGTTCCTCCGCGAGGCCGTCGACAGCTTCGGCTTCGACGTGGAGTTCTCTCAGCTGTGCGGACAGCTGGGCCAGCCGGTTGCGCGCGGCAGTCCGGTCCTGGAACGCGTCCGCCGAGGGCAGCGGCTCCCGTACGTACAGTGCAGGTTCCAGCCGATGGTCCTGGGCCGCGATCTCCTGCGGATCCACCGCTCTGCTCAGTCCCGGCTGTCCGCCGTGTCCGGTCCCTCGCCAAGACGTGTACGCCCGCACAAGCCGGTCCACGTCGGCGTCCGACAGCGCGCGACGCGTCCGGGTGGCCATGCCGCCGAGGTCTGCCCCGTCCACGAACAGGACCCCGGCCGGGCGTCCTCGAGGCGCGCGCAAGAACCAGACATGCGTCTGGATCGAGGTCAGCTCGAACAGGTGCGTCGGCAGAGCCATCACACACTCGACGACACCGTCCTCGACCAACCGCGCCCTGGTCTCCCGGTCGGCACTGCCGCGGAACCCGGCACCGGCGGGCATGAGAACGGCGGCGCGGCCTTCGGCATCGAGACACGAGACGACGTACTGGAGCCAGTCGAACTCCTGGGACCGGGGCGTGCCATAGCGCCAGTAGTGCGGTGGGGGGGCCTGCCGGGCGCCGACTGCGCCGAAGGGCGGGTTGGTGATCACAGCGTCGAACCGCCCTGACAGATCGCCGTCGAAAGGCATTGAAGGCAGCCGGGGCCCCAGAAGCACCAGGGGGCGCTCCGCCCCGTGCAACTCAAGGTTCATCCGCGCCAACCGCTGCGCTCCTTCTCCCAGCGCGCGGCCGCTCACCCCCGTCGGTGCCTTGCGGCCCTGCTCGGCGACCGCGTCCAGGTAGGCACCGAGCAGTTCGCCCGTACGGCAGAAGGGGTCATGCAGCCGGCTCGCGGCAAAACCGGATCCGGCAAGAGCTCCTGCCATGACCCGGCTGACGGACGGGGGCGTGAAGTACTCGTCGGACGCTCGGGCGTCGGAATCCTGGAAAAGGGTGAGAAGCCGGTCGAAGGCCTGCCTGCTCTCGCCCCGCGAAGCGGGCGGGCTCCGGTCGAGGAAGCGGACGAGGTGGGACACCTGCGACTGACCCGACATCTCCCCGAAGTCCAGATCCCTCGGCGCCTGTCCCGGGTTCTCGACGTAGGCGGACCACCGCTCCGGATCCTGGCTCTGCACGAAGACGAGGAACAGCAGCAGGTAGAGGTACCCGGACATCCGCCACGGGCCTCGCAACCGCTCCGCGTCCCGCACGGCCAGTTGCTCGACCGCCGTGAGCAGACCACCGGAGCGGCGCCCGCCCCCGAGCGCCGCACGGAAACGGTCCCCGTAGGTCGCCCCCGTCGGTTCACCCGGCTCTAGTGCGTTGGCCGGGATGGTGCGGCCGGAGAGCCACTCCAAGACCTGATCTGCGCGGAACACGTCGAGGTCGCCGCCCCCTACGGGGTCGGGGAAGCCCAGGTGGCGCCGCTCCCAGTTGGTGACGGCGGGGCGCTTCACCCCCGCCATCCGGGCGATGTCGGAGCGTGAGACGCGCATCTCGGCGAAGTCACCCACGAACGTTCCCCTTGCCGTCCAGCACGGACCGGAAGCGGTCCATGGTCCGCACCTCCTTGGCCAGGTCGGGGCCGAGGGCATCCAGCACCCGGTAGATCCTGGCATGGTCGCCGTCGAGGTCCTCCTCGTGGATGGGCTCATGGTGCATCACACGGTTGCGCAGGCGGACCACGGCCCACAGGTCGTCGGACAGGGTGGCACGGGGACCGGAGTGGTGGGGGAACGCCTCGTGCAAAGCAATCCGCCAGAAAGTCCGGTCGTAGCGCTTCACGAGCAGGGTTGCCCAGAAGCCGAAGTTCAGCTCCGTGACGATGTCGTCCACGGTGACCCGTCGCTTCGGACGCCGCTGTTCCTCCGCCCTCCTCTCCTCGTTCTGCTTGCACTTGGCGCGCGCCTTCTCCACGAGCTGCTTCCCTCGCACGTCGAGCGGCGCCGCCTCCCACCAGTCGGGTCTGCCGTACTTGGCGACCAGGCAGTCGTGCATGGCATTGCGCACTGCGAGTTCGACGCACTGCAGAGGGCCGTAGAGAGCGGCCGACGCCTCGACGTTCCACCAGTACAGCCGCATCGCGGCCTGCGGGTCTCCCCCGACGGCCCGCAGGTAGGGCTTGAGCCGCGGCTTGGAGAAGAACCGCTTCATCCACTCGGGCATCCTGTCGACCACTGCTCCCCCTTCTTCCGGGCACACGGATGCCCGGGACGCTTTCTCCTCACGAAATGGACTGCTGTGCTAAGGTCGATGCCGAACGTTCTGGGCCGCCTCTGCTTGCACGCCACCCAGGGCACAGCTCGTCGGAACCCCGGCCGCAGTCCAAGTGCGGCCGGGGTTCCGTGCGTTGGCGTCAACGATAGTCCGCAGCAGTAGCGAGAGCAAGCGCATTGCAGTGCACTCGTATCTGTTAACCCCTCCGAGGGTGTGAAACAGGGCCTCGCGGACGCCCGCGAGGCCCTGCTCGGTCTTCTCTCGCTCTACTTGAAGAAGGCGATCCCGTCGTCCGGCATGTCGTCGGGCAGGGCCTTGGCCCAGCGCTCGACGTCCTCCGCGGTGACGACCTTCTTCAGGTGCCCGGACATGTACGGACGCAGCTCGACCTCGGGGGTCTGCTTCTCGCCGACCCACATGAGGTCGCTGTTCACGTAGCCGTACAGACGCTTGCCGCCGCTGTAGGGGCCGGAGGCGGCCGTGCGGGCCACGGCGTCGGTGACCAGGTCGATCTGCGGCTTCTTGTCGGCGATCTCGCCGTACCAGATCTCGACGACGCCGTCGTCGCGGGTCATGACGACCTCGACCTTGCGGTCGGCGTCGACGCGCCAGAAGCCGGTCTCCGTCTCCAGCGGCCGGACCTTCTCGCCGTTCTCGTCGAGCACCCAGCTGTGCGAGCGGTACTCCAGGAAGTCCCGCCCGTCGTGCGTGAAGCTGACCTCCTGCCCGAAGTTGCACTTCTCGGAACCGGGGAAGTCGTGGACACCGACTCCGGCCCAGTCGCCGAGCAGGAAGACAAGGGGGACCAGGTCCTTGTGGAGGTCCGACGGGATCTCGATCATGAGCTGAACAGTTCCTTGGTGGGGGTCAGCGCTGGCCCTGGTACAGCTTCTTCACGGTCAGCGCCGCGAAGGCGAGCACGCCGACGCAGACCAGGACCAGCAGGGTTTGGAAGAAGATCTCCACGGGGTGTGCTCCTCGGTGAGCGAACGGGTCCCCGCCCGGGCGAGGCCGGAACTGGGGAGGTACACAAAGGCCGGGCCCCAGCTTACGCGGCCGGGGCCCGGCACTCTCTTCCAGGTGGGCCCTGCCGGGCCCTCACGCTCAGCCGAGCAGCTGGCTCTGCAGGACCACCGTCTGCTGGAAGGGGACCTCGGCCGCGGTGCCCTTGCGTGACTGCACGACGAGGGCGAGGGTGTCCCCGGCCGTCAGGTACGCCTGCCTGACCTCCTCGGCACCGTACGGCTCGGCTTCCGTGTACGCGTAGCGGAAGACGTTCTCGAGCTGGGCGTCCTCCGCGAAACCGGTGTCGCTGTGCACGTCGGCCGCGCCTCGCAGCACGAAGTTCGGGCTGTCCCAGCCCATGAGCTCGTCGCTCCGGAAGGAGTCGACGATCTCGGCGGTGTCGAACCGGAGCAGGTAGATCCGGGTGTGGGTGCCGTCCGGGGTGGTCCAGCCCCGGGCCGCGATGTGCCGCAGGGCGTAGTCGGTCAGCAGCCGGCCGACGTGATCGCGGTCGTCCTTCGAGGCGTACACGTCGAGGAAGTCCGCCTTCGGCAGCCAGCCGTCCGCTCCGCGCAGGTCCTTGTCGGCCTTCGCGCCCTCGGGAGCGGGCAGCAGCAGCTTTCGCAGGTCGGCGTGGTGGACGCCCGCCTTGTTCGACTCGGCGAAGGGGGCCGGGCTGCCCGACGGCAGCGGGGGCAGCTGGATCTCGGGGTAGTCCCAGCGCCCGTCGGACGCGGTCGCGAGACCCGGGACGTCGGTGCGCGGCAGCTCCGTGATGCCGTACGCGGCACCCGCGCCGACCGTCGCGAACACGACGGCGGCGGCGGTCCAGCGCAGCACGGCACGAAGGACGCGGCGGTCCTTCTTCACCGGGGGTGCCGCCGGGAGCGGTTCGACCGGAAGCGGTTCGACCGGGGAGACGGCGGCCACCGCGCCCGACGGCACTTCCGGCGCCGTCTCCCCTGTTGTCTCCGACGTCGTGTCCGAGGCGGTTTCCACGACTGCTTCCGATGCGGTCTCCGGTGCCGCTTCCGCGGCTGCTTCCGGAGCGTCGGGCGTGGCAAGGTTCTCGGTCATACGGCCTCCCCCGGGTCCGTGATGCGGTCGAGCTGGGCGGTCAGGAAGCGGGCGACGGACGGGCCGTCGAGCGGCTTGACGCCGGACACGGTGGCGCTCACCAGCACGTCTCCCACGTACGCGGAGCAGAACATCATGTCGAGTTTCTCGGTCTTGTCCTTGGGCGGCAGGAAGCACCCGGCGTTCTCGTGTCCCTCGATCTTCGGGCCCTTGCGGAAGATGCCGAGCGAGTCGAGCATCTCGATCTGCGCCCTCGAGATCTGCCGCACGGTCCGCTGGTTCTCCATTTGGGACAGCGTGACGCTCGCGGTGAAGAACTTCTCGTCGGCCAGGTGGTCCACGCTCGCGTAACTGCGCATGGCCACACCCTTGATGTGCTGCGCGTCGATCTCCTTCTCCAGCCGCCGCCGCTGGGTGCGGGGCAGGTCGTGGAGCGACTCCTTGCGCAGCGCGGTTGCCTGAGGGCCGTTCAACTGGGCGTCGGCGCCGAACTCGGCGAGGTCGGGACCACGCGTGTAGGCCTCGTCGTAGGGCAGGAGCATGCCGCCGAGGCCCGTGGTGGCCCCGGTCTTCTCGTCCTTGTCCTTCACGGCCTTCGGGAAGCGCCACGTGGGCTTCCCCGGATCACGGTCGGCGGCGTCCACGGTCACGGAGGTCCAGGCGACACCGCCGATCACGGCGGCGACCAGCAGGACGACACCGGAGACGGCCGCGACACGGCCGGGACGCAGACGCTTCTTGGGCGCGGCGGCCTCACCGGCGGCCCCACCGAGGGGCGCGGCGGTGTTCTGAGCGGCCCCGGGGCTCGGTGCGGGGGCTTCGGCGGGGGTCTCGGCGACGTTCCCGGTGACGCCCTCTGCGGGGTTCTCGGTCGGGTTCTCGCTCACAGTCGTCCCACCTGCCGCTTCGCCAGATCCATGATCTTGTCCTTGGAGATCTGCTTGGTCCCGTTGATCCAGATCTCCACGGCGATGTCACCGCGCCAGGCGTGCGCCTCCGCCGAGTACATCGGGTAGTAGCCCGGCTTCGTCTCGGGCCGGGTGTGGACGTACGCCATGCCGTCCTCGGTGCCGGGGATGGTCCAGCTACGGGTGCCGGACTCCTTCTCCGCCCAGTAGTGCTCGTTCTCGGCGTACTTGGCGGCTTCGAGGTCCTCCTCCTGGCGGAACTGCACCAGGCGGATCTCCACGGTGTACGTGCTGCCCTCCTCCCAGCCGACCACGGCCGCGCGGCGGAACTCGTCGGTGATGAGGTCGGGGAAGACGTTGGCCGGCTTCTCGTAGGAGGCCGCGTACGCCGTCATGCCCAACCAGCCGTCGTTGCCCGCCCAGTCGCCCTCCTTGGTGCCCTTGGGCCGGTCGAGCAGCAGCTTGCGCAGGTCGCCGTTCGTCTTCACCCGGTGGTCCCGGGCGGCGGACAGCGGCTCGGGGCCGGGGCCCTCGGCCCGGGTCAGTACCGGCTGCGACAGCGAGGGCAGTCCGGTGGGCTCGCCGTCGGCCTGGATCAGGTACCCGGTACAGGTACCGGCGACGAGGCCGAGCACGGCGGCCGTGGCGACGATCAGCGTCGTACGGCCGCGGCGACGGGGCCTGGGTTCCGACGGCGCGTCCGCCGTCGTTTCAGGAACGACAATCGACGTGCCCTCGGGCACGCCCGGTCTTTCGGGTCCTTCGGGTACTACCAAAACATCCCCCCACAGAAGGTGAAGCGCGGATTCCGTATCCGCGCACAAGAGACTCATGGCCCTTGCACGGGGTTGTCCGGAGGGTGATCACGATTCGGACTACCATGGCGGGCATGGCGAACAAGCTCGTGATCAAGGTGACGGCGGGGGCCGACGCCCCGGAGCGCTGCTCCCAGGCGTTCACCGTCGCCGCGGTGGCCGTGGCCAGCGGCGTGGAGGTCTCCCTCTGGCTGACCGGTGAGTCCTCCTGGTTCGCGCTGCCGGGCAGGGCCGCGGAGTTCGAACTGCCGCACGCGGCACCGCTGCCCGACCTGATCGACTCGGTCCTGGCGGGCGGGCGCGTCACCCTGTGCACCCAGTGCGCGGCCCGGCGCGAGATCACGGAGAAGGACGTCCTGGAGGGCGTGCGGATCGCGGGCGCGCAGGTGTTCGTGCAGGAGACGATGACGGACGGGACGCAGGCGCTGGTCTACTGACCACGCCGGCAGCGGGCCGACGCCGAGGGCCGCCGCCTCCCCGGGCCGCTAACCGCGTCTGCGCCGTGCGCGCGTGTCCACCCAGAGGCAGAAGGGGTGGCCCGCCGGGTCGAAGAGCACCCGTACGTCCTCCTGGGGCTGGTGCTCGGCGAGCCGCGCGCCCTGTTCCACGGCGCGGACGGTCTCCTCGGCCAGGTCGTCGACCTCGATGTCGAGATGGAGCATCATCCGCTGGTCGCCGGGGCCCGCGGGCCACACCGGCGGGGTGTAGAGCGGCTCGGTCTCGAAGGCGAGCGCGACCTCGCCGAACGGCGGGCCGATGAGCACCCAGTCGGGTTCCTCGGCCCGCACCTCGTACCCGAGCAGCCTCCGGTAGAAGCCGGCGAGTTCGTGGGCGTCGGGCGCGTCGAGCACCACGGTGGACAATCTCGTACGCGACATAGAGGCCTTTTCCGCTCCTGATGCTGCTGCCGCCGCTTCACCGCCGCGGCCGTCGTCCCACCACTGCCGCGGCCTACTGCTGCCGCCGTCTCTTGCCGTCCAGCTCGTCCCACCACTCGTCGGACTGGGCGTCCCCGGACGGGTCGTCCCACCACCGGTCCTCGGGCCCCCGCCGGTTGGCCACCATCGCGGCCACCGGCGGGATCAGCATGGCCACCACGCACATGGCGACGGCCGCCGGGACCGACCACAGGCGCACGACCGACCAGGCGAGGACGAACAGCACGACGCACGTCCCCATCATGGCGAAGTACTGATGACGCCTGCGCGCGTACATACCACCAGCGTAGGCCCGGACAACCCGTCCGGCGCAGTGCCCGCGGGCCCGGGAGGACCGGGAGCACGGGCCGGGGCGGCCGGGACGGGAGAGCCGGGCAAGCCGAAGGGCCGCACCCCGATCCGGTAAGCGTCCAACCCCCGGGGGTGCGGCCCTTCGGCCGTTCGGTCGACCGCCGTCATCGACGGCGGTCCGCTGTTCAGACGGCGATCGCGACCTCGGCGAGGCCGCCCGTCTGGGCGACGACCGTGCGGTCGGCGGTGCCACCGGGGACCAGCGCGCGGACGGTCCAGGTGCCCTCGGCCGCGTAGAAGCGGAACTGACCCGTCGCGGAGGTGGGGACCTCCGCCGTGAACTCGCCGGTCGAGTCCAGCAGACGGACGTAGCCCGTCACCGGCTCGCCGTCGCGGGTCACCTGACCCTGGATCGTGGTCTCACCGGGCTTGATCGTCGAGGCGTCGGGGCCGCCGGCCTTCGCTCCACACATATTTCGATTCCGTCCTTCAGGCCTTGGGGGTTACTTGTTGGCGCCGAGCTCGATCGGCACGCCGACGAGGGAGCCGTACTCGGTCCAGGAACCGTCGTAGTTCTTGACGTTCTGCACACCGAGGAGCTCGTGCAGCACGAACCAGGTGAGCGCGGAACGCTCACCGATGCGGCAGTAGGCGATCGTGTCCTTGGCGAGGTCGACCTGCTCGGCGGCGTAGAGCTCCTTGAGCTCGTCGTCCGACTTGAAGGTGCCGTCGTCGTTGGCGTTCTTCGACCACGGGATGTTGCGGGCGCTCGGGACGTGGCCCGGACGCTGCGACTGCTCCTGCGGCAGGTGCGCCGGGGCGAGCAGCTTGCCGCTGAACTCGTCGGGCGACCGGACGTCGACCAGGTTCTGCGAACCGATCGCGGCGACGACGTCGTCACGGAAGGCGCGGATGGAGGCGTCCTGGGCCTTGGCCTTGTACGCGGTGGCGGCGCGCTCGGGGATCTGCGAGCCGTCGACGAGGTCGCGGGAGTCGAGCTCCCACTTCTTGCGGCCGCCGTCGAGGAGCTTCACGTTCTCGTGGCCGTAGAGCTTGAAGTACCAGTAGGCGTAGGACGCGAACCAGTTGTTGTTGCCGCCGTAGAGGACGACCAGCGTGTCGTTGCCGATGCCCTTGGCCGACAGGAGCTTCTCGAAGCCCTCCTGGTCGATGAAGTCACGGCGGACCGGGTCCTGGAGGTCCTTGGTCCAGTCGATCCGGATGGCGTTCTTGATGTGGTTCTTCTCGTACGCCGACGTGTCCTCGTCGACCTCGACGATCGCCACGTTCGGGTCGTCCAGGTGGTCCTGGACCCAGTCGGCGTCTACCAGGACGTCGCTGCGGCTCATGCTCGTTCTCCTCCGGGGCAGTTGCGGCGGGTTTGTGCGTTGGAGAGGTGCGCGGTGCGGTGCTGCATGCCGGTGAGGGCTGCGCGGCGCAAGGGACGGCCCGGACGAGAGAGAGGTCCAGGGCCCGGCTCGCGGAAGACGGGAACGCTTCCGCTCAGAAGGTGCGACAGAGCATGGCGGCGACGCGGCACAGGTCTACTGCCCGCCGCTTCGTGAGATCCGCCTGTCGCTTCATGGGTCCGATCGTAGGGACGGACAGGCGGGCGTGTCACCGGTGTGTCGGATATTGAGACGCGATCGTCCGAACTGCGATACGAACACCTCTCCGGCGCCCGTCCCGCACGGGTTCCGGAGGGCCGCGCAGGTCGGCCCTCCGCCAGTGCATCTGCGGTACGGACAGCGCCGTCTCGCCTTTCGGACAACGGCCCCTTCCGGCAGGTCCCGCGCCGGTCCGGCCGGGCCTTCCGCCCGACCCGTCAAAGCTCCGTCCGACCCGTCAAAGCCCCGTCCGACCGGCCGGACGCCCCGCCCGACCAACCGGAACGCCCTAGCCGACCAGCCGGACGTCCGAACCCTTCACCGAGATCTCCACGCCCTCCGGGGCCGCCTCGACCTTGTCGAGCTTGATCCCGCCCGGCAGCTGCTCGATCTTCTGCTCGAAGTCGGTGATCGAGCGGATCCGGCCCTCGGCGAGCTGGACGCCCAGCTTGGGCAGGGAGTCCGCGTGCACCTTCACGGTGTCGCCGGAGACGGACACGGAGCTGAGCACCGAGACCGGCTTGGGCAGCTTGGTGCCGAGAACGGTCCCCGAGACGGTGACCTTGATCTTGCCGTTGCCCCCGTCGGACAGGCCGATGACCTGGGCCTGGACACCGGGCGCCACCTCCGCCGGCCCGGACTTGGCGGCCTTGAGCAGCTCGGCGTACGAGATCGACGCGGTGCCGGTGGCGCTGCCCGCGGTGGCGGAGCTGTAGTCGCCGCTGAAGGCGACCCCGTGCATCTCGGCGTTGAGGTCGTCGATGCGGATCGTGCCCGCGGCGGAGCCCGTGCCGCCGGTCGACGCCTCGTAGTTCTTGATGCCGATCTTCACGTCGTCGAGTTCGCCCGCGGCGACCTGGGTGAGGAACGGGAAGCCCCCGATGGACACGTCGGGAGTGGCGGCGAGGCCCTCGCTGCTCTTGATCCGGCCCGCCGCCTCGTCCTCCGCGAACCAGACCGCCACCCGGTCGACGAGTACGAACAGTCCGCCGAGAACGACTAACAGAATCAGGGTTATTCGCAGTGCGCGCATGCTCGTTGTTCCCCTACCTGGAACGGTCCCGTCCGGACGGCCGGGTGGCCACCGAACGCGAGCCTAACCTCGAAGGGCCCCCGGATCGGGGGCCCTTCGAGGTAGTTGTCGATCACCTGTGACGAATCGGCGCGGCCGGACGACCGGAATCGGCCGACCTGCCGACCGCCCTGCGGTCCGGCCGATCAGCCCAGCGCGCGGCCCAGCAGGTAGACCGCCGGGGCGGCGGCGGCCAGCGGAAGCGCGACGCCCGCGGTGAAGTGCACGAAGCGGGACGGGTAGTCGTAACTCGCCACCCGGTGGCCGATCAGCGCGCAGACGCCCGCGCCGAGGCCGAGGAAGGTGCCCTGCGTGCCCAGGTCCGTCATCCCGCCGACCCCGTAGCCGGCACCGGCGGCGGCCGCCAGCGCGAGGACCACGGAGACCACCGTGGGCACCGGCAGCGCGCGGACCAGGATCGCCGCGGCGACCGCGGCCGTGCCCACCGTGACGGCGTCCGGCTCGGCCGCCAGATGACCGGTCGCGATGATCGCCAGCGCCGCCGAGACGACGGTCGCCATCAGGCCGTACATCCGGGTGTCCGGGTCGGCGTGGCTGCGCAGCTGGAGCACGAGGGTCAGCAGGACCCACACGCCGAGGGTGCCGAGGATCGCGGCGGGCGCGTTCTCCCGGCCTGCGGCGAACAGCGCCACGTCGGCGGTCACCGCGCCCAGGAACGCCAGCGCGATGCCCTGCCGGGCGGGCCACATGCCGTTCAGCCGGAACCAGCCCGCCGCGGTGACGGCCTGGAGCAGGACGAGCGGCACGACGAGCGCGTACTCCCCGACGACCGCCGTCCCGGAGAGCAGCAGCGCGAGCAGCGCCGTCAGCGCGGCCGGCTGGATCCCGGGCTCGATGATCGGCGACCGTCCCTCGGCACGGGCCCGCTGCGCCTCGGTCATCCGGCTCTGGCCGGCGACCGTGGCGGGCCCGTAGGCCACCTCGGCCTCGCCCCCGTTCCCGGGGAGCGTCCCGCCGGGGCGGGACGGGTCCGCGGGGCCGTCGGCGTGGTCCTCGTGCCACGGCGGCACCGGGGCCTCGGGGGACCGGCTCGCCCCCGCGGCTCCGTACCCCTGGGGCTCGTCGTAGGTCTGGTACCCCTGCGGGGGCAGGTACGCGGGGTCGGCCTCCTGGACCGGCGCCTGTGCCTGCGTCTCCCAGGTCCGCCCCTCCCACTGCTGGGTGTGCTGCGGCCAGTCGGCGTGCTGCTGGGGCTCCTGCGACTGGTGGTGCTGCGCCTGCTGGTACGGGTCGTGTCCCTCGCGGCGACCCTCGTACGGCTGGTTGCTCATCGTCTCGCTCACCCTCCTGCGAACGGCGGGAGCACCTCGACCGTGCCGCCCTCGGCCAGCCGTACCGTCTCATGCCCGCGGGTCCCCACGGGATCACCGTCGATCAGGAACGAGCATCGCCGCAGGACGTGCACGAACTCACCGGGGTGTCGCTCACGGGCCGCGTCGAGTGCCTCGGCGAGCGTGCCGGCGTCGTACGGCTCGTCGCCGACGCCTGCCGCGGCCTTGGCGGCGGCCCAGTAACGCACCGTGCCCTTTGCCATCTCGTTCCTCTATCAGCGATCTGGGGGTGTTCTGGTGTGTGGTGTCCGCGCATCTGTTTGCGTGAACCCCGCCAGGCTAGCCCGCCCGGGTGAGGGCCCAGTCGCGGATACGGTCCAGCAGGTCGTCGGGGGCGGCGTTCTCGGCGTGGCCCATGCCCCGCTCCAGCCACAGGTCGGCGTGCCCGCCGGACGCCTCGGCCAGCGTGCGCGGGTGGTCGAGCGGGAAGTAGCCGTCCCGGTCGCCGTGCACGACGAGGAGCGGGGTCGGCGCGATGTACGGGACGCACTCGACCGGGGACGCCGGCACCGGGTCCCAGTCACGGTGGTGGATACGGGTCCGCAGACCGATCCGGCCCACGATCCGGCCCTCGGGACGGGTCACCAGCCAGTGCACCCGCCGCATGGCGGCCGTGCCCCGGTAGTACCAGCGGGCCGGAGCGCTCACCGACACCACCGCGTCCGTACGCGCCTCCGTGCGCCCCTCGTGCTCCGGCCCCCGCACAGGCTCACCACCCGCCGGCCCCGGGCCCGTCCCCCCGTAGAGCGCCGCGTGCCGCAGCACCACCGAACCGCCCATCGAGAAGCCGACCGTCACGATCCGGGTGTGCCCGAGCTCACGCGCCCAGGCGACCGCCGCCGCCAGATCGTGGACCTCGCGGTCGCCGACCGTGGAACGGCCACCCGATCGGCCGTGACCACGGAAGGAGAAGGTGACCACCGCCCCGCCGCGGGCGAGGACACCGGCCGCGCGGCGGACGTGCGGACGGTCCAGATCACCCGTGAACCCGTGGGCGACGATGAACGCGAGGTCACCGGACGACTCCGCTCCGGGGTCGTGGGCCGCCTCGATCTCCACCCCGTCGGCCGTACGCAGAAACGTCCGAAGAGGGGCGCGCGCCGGCGTCCCGAAGTGTGGACTCTCGGAGGAACGCGTCACGTGACCTGCCGTACCAGAGCTCATGTGGGCTATTCTGCTGGGCATGAGGACTCGGGCAGAGTAGCCCCCGGGTCCTTTTGTGCTTTCCGAAGCGTTGTATACGAAGCGGGAAACCGCAGGTGTACGGGCCAGGCAGGCATGGCGGACCCTCGGAGGCTCGGGAGCCGCATGTACAGAGCAGTGCCGCAAACGTCCTCGCAGGGACCGAGGAGGAACCAGACGTTATGGGCGAGCGAACCGTGCACGAAGGCAGGACGACCCGAGCGGGTGAGGCCCGATGAGTTCTCTCCTGCTCCTGACCAACGCCCTTCAGCCGTCGACGGAGGTGCTTCCCGCTCTCGGCCTGCTGCTGCACAACGTGCGCGTGGCTCCGGCGGAGGGCCCCGCACTCGTCGACACCCCCGGTGCCGACGTCATCCTGATCGACGGACGGCGTGACCTCCCGCAGGTCCGCAGCCTGTGCCAGCTGCTGCGCTCCACGGGCCCCGGCTGTCCGCTCGTCCTCGTCGTGACCGAGGGCGGCCTCGCGGCCGTCACGGCCGACTGGGGCATCGACGACGTCCTCCTCGACACGGCGGGCCCCGCCGAGGTCGAGGCACGCCTCAGACTCGCCATGGGCCGCCAGCAGATCGTCAACGACGACTCCCCCATGGAGATCCGCAACGGCGACCTCTCCGTGGACGAGGCGACCTACAGCGCCAAGCTCAAGGGCCGGGTCCTCGACCTGACCTTCAAGGAGTTCGAGCTCCTGAAGTACCTCGCGCAGCACCCCGGCCGCGTCTTCACCCGCGCCCAGCTCCTCCAGGAGGTCTGGGGCTACGACTACTTCGGCGGCACCCGGACGGTCGACGTCCACGTACGGCGTCTGCGCGCGAAGCTCGGACCCGAGCACGAGTCGCTGATCGGAACCGTCCGGAACGTCGGTTACCGATTCGTTACCCCCGAGAAGGTGGACCGCGGCGCCGACGAGACGAAGGCCAAGGCGGCCCAGCCAAAGCCGGAGGATGCGGACGAGACGGCGCACCCGGACGGGACCGCTCCCACGCAGGCCACCGCGCAGCCCCAGGAAGCTGCCGTACGCCCTGCCCAGAGGTAGGTCCATCCGCGTAGACTCCGCGCGTGGCCAAGGTGACTAGGGATGACGTGGCGCGGCTGGCGGGTACTTCCACCGCCGTCGTCAGTTATGTCATCAACAACGGACCCCGGCCGGTCGCCCCGGCCACGCGCGAGCGCGTTCTCGCCGCGATCAAGGAACTGGGGTACCGGCCCGACCGGGTCGCCCAGGCCATGGCCTCGCGGCGGACGGAGCTCATAGGCCTGATCGTGCCGGACGCGCGCCAGCCCTTCTTCGGGGAGATGGCGCACGCGGTCGAACAGGCCGCCGCCGAGCGCGGGAAGATGGTCCTGGTCGGCAACTCCGACTACATCGCCGAGCGCGAGGTCCACTACCTGCGCGCCTTCCTCGGGATGCGGGTCTCCGGGCTGATCCTCGTCAGCCACGCGCTGAACGACCACGCGGCCGCCGAGATCGACGCCTGGGACGCCCGCGTGGTGCTCCTGCACGAGCGCCCCGAGGCGATCGACGACGTCGCCGTCGTCACCGACGACATAGGGGGCGCCCACCTCGCCACCCGGCACCTGCTGGAGCACGGGTACGAGTACGTGGCCTGCCTCGGCGGCACGGCCGAGACCCCGGCCGTCGGCGACCCCGTCTCCGACCACGTCGAGGGCTGGCGGCGCGCCATGCAGGAGGCCGGCAAGTCGACCGAGGGACGCCTCTTCGAGGCCCCGTACAACCGCTACGACGCCTACAAGGTCGGCCTCGAACTGCTCGCCGGACCGCACCGGCCGCCGGCCATCTTCTGCTCCACGGACGACCAGGCGATCGGTGTCCTGCGCGCCGCGCGCGAGCTGCGCATCGACGTGCCGGGACAGCTCGCGGTCACCGGGTTCGACGACGTCAAGGAAGCGGCCCTGACCGACCCCCCGCTGACGACGATCGCGTCGGACCGCTCGGCGATGGCCCGCGCGGCCGTGGACCTCGTACTGGACGACGGACTGCGGGTGCCCGGCTCCCGCCGCGAGCGGCTGAAGCTGTTCCCCTCCCGCCTGGTGGTACGCCAGTCCTGCGGCTGCGAGTAGGCCCCTGCGGCCCGCGCCGCCCCTCACCGCGCACGACAGCGCGGATCCCCGCGCCCCTGGGGGACGCGGGGATCTCCTGGTGCCGTAGCCGCCGTACCGGGCCCGGCGGGCCCTAGAACAGCAGGTTGTACTGGTTGAAGCCGGTGCCGAGGCTCTTGCGGGTGCCGAACAGGTCGCCGGAGGCCTTGTTGGTGCCCGGGTAGAGCCAGAGCGTGCCGCCCGAGTCGCGGGCCATGACGTCCGCGATGCCGTCGCCGGTCACGTCGCCGTTGGCCACGTACGAGGTGAAGTTCCAGCCCGTGCGGGCCTGGACGCGCGCGGCGAACGGGGTCTTCTCGACCTGCGTGCCCCGGTAGAGGTACAGGACGCCCGAGCTGTTGCGGACCAGCAGGTCGGCGCGGCCGTCACCGGACAGGTCGCCGTGACCGAAGATCCTGACGTTCTTCCACGCCCTGTCGACGACCTTGACCCGGCTGTAGAACTGGCCGGTTCCCTTGCCCGGGTAGAGGTAGACCGAGCCGTCGGAGTCCACCGCGACCAGGTCGGGGCGGGCGTCACCGGTCAGGTCGCCCGGGACTGCGTACGACTTGTAACCGCCCCACACCGAGCTGATCTGCATCCACTCGAAGTCGCCCGAGCCGTGGTTCAGGTAGCTGCGGTAGAGCTTGCCGTCGCCCTTGTCCCGGATGATCAGATCCTGGTAGAAGTCCCGGTCCAGATCGGCCTGGAGGGCCCAGCTCGCGTTCTGCCAGCCGCTGCCCTGGTAGGCGCGGGCGGTGAGGGAGGTGCCCCTGCTGTCCTGCTCGAACAGACCGCCGGAGGGCGTGCGCTCCAGCAGGTCGGCACGGCCGTCGAACGTCAGGTCCGCGTCGTCGACGCGGGGCTGCGCCGCCCAGGTGTACGAGGACACCTTGGTGAACACCGGGTAGGCGCCCTCGGCGGTGCAGCCGGCGACACCCCAGGAGACGATGCCGATGATCCTGCCGCCGAACATCACCGGGCCGCCGGAGTCACCGTTGCACGGGCTCTTGGTGCCCTCGTCGGTGCCGGTCGCCGGGGTGCCCGCGCAGAACATCGAGCCCTCGACGAAGTCGTCCTCGCCGAGGACCCGGCTCATCGCGGTGTTGCAGGTCGAGTCCGACACCAGCGGCAGGGTGACCTTGCGCAGGTTCGCCGACAGGTCGGCGTCCGCGGCGCCCGAGGTCAGGCCCCAGCCGTAGACGGTGGCGGAGTTGCCGGCCCGGTAGGAGGCGCTGTCGCCCGCGGCCGCCAGCTTCGCCCACTGCTGCTCCAGCGGACGGTCCAGGGTGAGGACCGCGATGTCGTTCTGGAGGGTCGAGCTGCTGAAGCGCGGGTGGTTCCACTGGCGCCAGACGCCCGCGACGGTGCCGTTGGCGCTGTCCAGCAGACCGGTGGCACCGGCGACGACCGCGCCGTTGTCCGTCCAGTCGAGCCCCGCGACGCAGTGGGCCGCCGTCAGGACCTTGTTCGGGGCGACGAGGGTGCCGCCGCAGAAGTAGCCGGTCTGCGCTGTGCTGTCGTAGTAGGAGAGCTGGACCATCCACGGCGCGGAGGAGATCGTCGTCTGGCTGCCGCCGATGATGAACGGTGTCTTCCTGGGCGCCGCGGTGGGGGTCGCCTGGGTCTTGGCGGCCTCGACGACGCGGTGGCGCAGCTCCTTGTCGGAGGTGGCCGGCGCGGGCGCCGCCGTGGACCGGGCGACGTTCGCGTCGGGCAGTCCGGCCGGGTCACCGGCCGCGGAGGCGGGCTGTGCCGCGAGGGCGCCGACGCAGGTCAGCGCCAGCGCGAGAGCGGCCGTCGGCAACGCCGTGGCGGGGCGTCTCCAGCGGGCGCGCAGAGCAGGTATCACTCAGGACTCCTGGGTGTCGGGTGCGTGTGACTTCTCGTCCGAGGCCCGAGAAGGGCGTACGACGCACCGGCCCGACCGTCGACGGCGAGCGCGCATCGACATCGGGCGTAACCGCGGAGCCCCCCTCCGGCCCGGGAATCCTAGGCATCACCGGTCTCCCGGCACACGGCCTTCACAGGGGTCGGAAAAGTGTTCGCCCCCGGCGTTCCGAGACATCACCGGTACGCAACCCGCCGTTCTCCGGAGAGCGGCGAAGGCGCACACGGTGCGCGACCGGGCACAGGACGGAAGCCCGGCGGGGCGGGACGGCGGAAGACCGGCGGGACGGGGCGGCGGAAGCCCGGCCGGAACGCCCGGCAGAGGCACCCGGAGGGCTCACAGACAGTCCCCAGGTCTCCCGCAGGGGTCTCCCAGCCGGCTCGCAGGAAGCTTCTTTATATCGGGCATACGAGGTTCTGTCGGGCTTCTCAGAGGCCACTCAGGGAGCTCTCATCATCGGGGGACAGTCTCTTTTCCATGACCGAGAGCTTCCGCCGTAGCGGCGAGTACCCCCAGGGCGACCACCACGGGTCCGCGTACCCGGAGCAGCAGTCGCACGCCTCCTCCCCCGTGAACCCCGAATGGCCCCCGCCCCCGGCGTACGACCCGGCCGGACCGGTCCACATCGAGCCGGGCACCACCGTGTGGCCGGGCTCCGGTCACGGCGGGGACGGCGGCCGCACCGCCGGTCCGTACGCCGGCCATCCCGAGCCCGACCCCGCCGGCACCACCGCGGTGTTCGCCACGGTGGCCCCTGGAGCCCCTGGAGCCCCCGGTGGCCCCGGCGGCCCCGAAGCCCCCGCGGCCCCGGCCGCCAGGCGGCGCGCCAAGGGTCCCTTCGCCCTGCTCGCCGCCGTGGCGATCGTCGCCGCGACGATCGGCGGCGGCACCGCGTACGCCTTCCAGGAGCTGACCGGCGACGACACCGCCGCCGTCAGCAGCACCACCAGCACCAACGTGGTGCCCACCAGCCAGCGCGGCACGGTCTCCGGCGTCGCCAAGGCGGTCAGCCCGAGCATCGTCGAGATCGGCGCGACCTCGAACGCGGGCTCGTCCACCGGCTCGGGCGTGATCATCACGACCGGCGGCGAGATCATCACCAACAACCACGTGATCTCGGGCGCCTCCCAGATCAAGGTGCAGCTGAACGACGGCAAGTCCTACGCCGCGAGCGTGGTCGGCACCGACAGCAAGAAGGACCTCGCGCTGATCAAGCTGGACGACGCGCCGTCCGGGCTGAAGCCGGCGACGCTCGGCGACTCCGACGGCGTCCAGGTCGGCGACCAGGTCGTCGCGATCGGCTCTCCCGAGGGCCTGACCGGCACCGTCACCAGCGGCATCGTCTCCGCCCTCGACCGGGACGTGACCGTCTCCACCGACGAGAGCCAGGGGCAGCAACAGCAGGACGGCGGCAACGGCCGGTGGCCGTTCGAGTTCGGCGGCCGGCAGTTCAACGGCGACACGGGCTCCTCCACGACGACGTACAAGGCCCTGCAGACCGACGCCTCGCTCAACCCGGGCAACTCCGGCGGCGCCCTCATCGACATGAACGGCAACATCGTCGGCATCAACTCCGCGATGTACTCGGCCGCTTCGGACTCCCAGTCGGACTCGTCGAGCGCGGGCAGCGTCGGCCTCGGGTTCGCCATCCCGATCAACACCGTCAAGTCCGACCTCGCCGGCCTGCGGGCCGGCGGTTCCGACAACTAGGACCCGGAGACCGCCATGAAGATCAAGAGCGTCCAGCACACCGCCGCCGCGGGGGACGCGGCCGCCCTCGGCCTCGCCCTGGCGGTCGCCCGCGAACTGCACCGGCCCGCCCGGCGCGCCCCCGAGCTGGTCCCCGCCGTCTCCCGGCCCAGGCCGAGCCGGGCCCCCGGCCGCCGCCGCACCGTACGAAGCTGATCCATTCCGGGACAGCCGAGGAACGTGCGAGGCTGAAAGCACCCGATCACGCCCACCCCACCCGAGGAACCCGACAGCCATGAGCTCCGCCGAAGGCGACCGTGACACCCAGCGCATCCTGATCGTCGACGACGAGCCGGCCGTGCGCGACGCACTCAGGCGCAGCCTCGCCTTCGAGGGGTACGACACCGAGGTCGCGGTCGACGGCGCGGACGCCCTGGAGAAGGCGACGGCCTACCAGCCCGACCTGGTCGTCCTCGACATCCAGATGCCCCGGATGGACGGCCTCACCGCGGCCCGCCGGATGCGCGGCGCGGGCACCACCACGCCGATCCTCATGCTGACGGCCAGGGACACGGTCGGCGACCGGGTCACCGGGCTGGACGCCGGGGCGGACGACTACCTCGTCAAGCCCTTCGAGCTCGACGAACTCTTCGCCCGCATCCGCGCGTTGCTGCGGCGCAGCTCGTACGCGGCGTCCGCCGGCGCGGTGGTCGAGGACGACGCGCTGGCCTTCGGCGACCTGCGCATGGACCTGTCGACGCGCGAGGTCACCCGTGCGGGGCGCCCGGTGGAGCTGACCCGCACCGAGTTCACCCTGCTGGAGATGTTCCTGGCCCACCCGCGCCAGGTCCTCACCCGCGAACAGATCCTGAAGGCCGTCTGGGGCTTCGACTTCGAGCCGTCGTCGAACTCCCTCGACGTCTACGTCATGTACCTGCGCCGCAAGACGGAGGCGGGCGGCGAACCGCGTCTGGTCCACACCGTGCGGGGCGTGGGGTACGTACTGCGGTCCGGCGGCGCGGAGTGATGCGCAGGTTCAGGTCCCTGCCCCTGCGCTCACGCCTGGCCCTGCTGGTCGCTGCCGCGGTGGCGTTCGCGGTGGCGGCGGTCTCGGTGACGTGCTGGTTCATCGTGCAGGGGAAGCTGTACGAGCAGGTCGACGCCCAGCTCGATGACGCGCACTTCAGGCTGACCGAGCCTCAGATCACGGCGCTGCTGGCAACCTGCCCGAAGCACGTGAACGACACGACCGACCTCATGCGCCCCAGGGACTACTACGTACAGCTGGTCAAACCGAACGGCACCGCATGTGTGTTCGATAGCTCCGCAGGGGTCGTGAAGACCTCGGCACTGGACAGGAGCATCGCCGCGAACCCCGATCAGGGCAAGCAGACGTTCCACAACACCACTGATGCGGACGGCAACGACGTACGGGTCCGGACCACGCCCCTGGTGGTGGGATTCGGCCCCGGCGCTCAGCTCTATCCGGATGTGGCACTGACAGTCGGCGTATCTCTTCAGGACACCCAGAAGACCCTCAACGACCTCGCCCTCATCCTCCTGCTCGTCGGCGGCATCGGAGTGGTGGGCGCCGGCGCCGCCGGGCTCTGGGTCGCGCGGGCCGGGCTGCGGCCGGTCGACGAGCTCACGGACGCCGTGGAGCACGTCGCCCGCACCGAGGACCTGACCATCCGCATCCCCGTGGACGAGGAGAGCGACGACGAGATCGCCCGGCTCTCCCGCTCCTTCAACTCGATGACCGCCTCCCTCGCGAACTCACGCGAGCTGCAGCAGCAGCTCATCGCCGACGCCGGGCACGAGCTGCGGACCCCGCTCACCTCCCTGCGGACGAACATCGAACTCCTCACCCGCAGCGAGGAGACCGGCCGTCCGATCCCCCCTGCGGACCGCAAGGCCCTGCTCGCGTCGGTGACGGCGCAGATGACCGAGCTGGCGGCGCTGATCGGCGACCTCCAGACGCTGTCGCGTTCGGACGCGGGACCCACCGCCGACCGGGTGGAGGTCGTGGCGCTCCGGAACACCGTGGAGGCGGCCCTGCGCAGGGCCCGGCTGCGCGGCCCGGAACTGACGATCACGGCCGATCTGGAGCCCTGGTTCGTCCGCGCGGAGCCCTCCGCCCTGGAGCGGGCGATCGTGAACGTCCTCGACAACGCCGTGAAGTTCAGCCCCCCGGGCGGCATGATCGACGTCCTGTTGAAGGACGGCGAACTGACCGTGCGCGACCACGGACCCGGTATCCCCGACGACGAACTCCCGCACGTCTTCGACCGCTTCTGGCGTTCTCCGGACGCGCGGGCGCTGCCCGGCTCGGGCCTGGGCCTGTCCATCGTGGCCCGCACGGTCCAGCAGTGCGGCGGCGAGGTGACGCTGAGACCCGCGCAGGGCGGCGGCACGATCGCTGCCGTACGGCTTCCGGGGGCTCCGACGGCCCCGCCCGACACCCCCTGACCTGCTCTCGGTCGCGAGCGAGCCCCCACCCGGCCACGGGTGGGGGCTCGCTCGTCATCGGTGCGCGGACCGGGCCGGCGGACGAGCGCCGGACCGGTCGGTGGTCCCGGCTACTTCAGGACCGTGATCCGGTTCGCCGCCGGCACCGGGTACGGCGTCGCGGCCGAGGAGTTGGCCGTCAGGTAGGCCTCGAGGGCCGCCAGGTCGTCGCCGCCGACGCGGACGTTGCCGCCCTTGCCGAGCTCGGCGAAGCCGTCGCCGCCGCCCGCCAGGAAGGAGTTCATCGCGACGCGGTAGGTGGCGGCCGGGTCGATCGCGGTGCCGTCGAGCTTGACCGAGTCGGCGACGACACGCGCCGCGCCGGTCTTGGTCAGGTCGAGCGTGTACGTCAGGCCCTTGGAGATCTGGAGAATCTTCGGGGCGGCCTCGTTGGCGCCGCTGACCTGCTGCTGGAGCGCGGTGATCACCTGGGCGCCGGTGAGGTCGGCCAGGTTGACGGTGTTGGCGAACGGCTGGACCGTGTACGCCTCCCCGTAGGTCACCACACCGTCTCCCTCACCGCCGCCGGCGGCGTAGGTGAGTCCGGCGCGGATGCCGCCCGGGTTCATGAACGCGAGGTCGGCCTCCGGGTCGACGGACTTGGCGTACGCGAGCTGCGCGTCGGCGATCAGGTCGCCGGCCGGGGACTCGGTGCCGGTGTTGCCGATGTCGCCCGCGATGTAGCCGAGGGGACGGGAGGCGATCGGCGCGGCGAGCGCCTTCCACTTGGTGACCAGCGTCGTCATGTCGGCGGCCTTCGCGACGTCACGGGTGACCACGTGGTTCGCGGACTTCACCGCCGTACGGGCGATGTCGCCGGTCCAGCGGTCGTACGTCAGCGTGGTGTCCGTGTACAGCCGGCCGAAGGAGGAGGCCGAGGTGACCATGCGGGGCTTGCCCGCCGGGTCGGGAACGGTGCACGCGTACGCCTGGTGGGTGTGGCCGGTGACCAGCGCGTCCACGGCCGGCGTGACGTTCTTCGCGATGTCGACGATCGGCCCGGAGATGCCGTCGCCGGCGCCGGGGCTGTCGCAGTCGTAGTTGTACGCCGTCGACGCGGGCGCGCCGCCCTCGTGGATCAGCGCGACGATCGACTTCACGCCCTGGCGCTGGAGCTCCTTGGCGTACTTGTTGATCGTCTCGACCTCGTCGCCGAACTTCAGGCCCTTGACGCCCTCGGCGGACACGATGTTCGGCGTGCCCTCCAGCGTGATGCCGATGAAGCCGACCTTGACGCCGTTCTTCTTCCACACCCAGTAGGGCTTGAGGATCGGCTTGCCGCTCTTCTCATCGGTCACGTTCGCCGCGAGGTAGGGGAAGTCGGCGCCCTTGAACTTCTTGCCGTCGTAACAGCCGTCCGTCGGGTGGCAGCCGCCCTTCTGCAGCCGGGCCAGTTCCTTGGCACCCTCGTCGAACTCGTGGTTGCCGACCGAAGTGACGTCGAGGTCGAGGCCGTTGAGCGCCTCGATCGTCGGCTCGTCGTGGAAGAGGCCGGAGATCAGCGGGGAGGCGCCGACCATGTCACCGGCGGCCGCCGTGATCGAGTACTTGTTGCCCTTGCGGGCGTCGCGCAGGTGCGTGGCCAGGTACTCGGCACCACCCGCGTCGACGGTCTTCGTCGTGCCGTCGGCCTGAAGCTCCGTGACCCGGCCCGAGGAACCGGTCGGCGGCTCCAGGTTGCCGTGCAGGTCGTTGAAGGACAGCAGCTGGACGTCCTGGTAGCGGCCGCTGCCGTGGTGGTACGACGGCGTCCCCTGGTCCTGGTGCGCGCTCGCCGGGATCGCGGCGGCCAGCGCCCCGACGGTGGCGAGCCCCGCGGCGGCCGCGAGGAGGCGATGACTGTGTCTGGACCGGATCGTGGGCGGCAAGGTTCCCCCTGGAGAACGGTGAGAGGCCGAAACGGTGCCGTGCGCGAGCACGGCGTGCCGAGCGTGAGCCGAGCGGGTGGTGCGGGCCGTGTGCGGCGCGCACCGTGTGCGGGCCGATGAACAGCCATGGGCTCGCACGCACTTTAGAATCAACGCGCGTAGCGCGGAAGGGGTTTCAGAGTTACGGGCTGGTTGCCATCACCACACCGAGAGCCGAAAACCGCGTCACCGCAGCTCACAACGGCCACGCCCTCATCCCCTCCGCCCCGATCCCCGAAGCCCGGTTCATGGGATCCGATCCACGGGGCCCGATCCGTCCGCCACGGCCGAGGCCCGCTCCGGCGCCTCCGGCCGAAACCCCCTTCCCCCCTCCCCTCCCCCTCCCAGCGGCCCCCTCCCCGCCACGCCCCGTGTCCACGTCGCCCAACTCCTTGTCCCCTCACCGCCGAGCCGTACCCTCGTATCCATGACCAGCGACGACGCGGCGCCCTTCGCCTTCTCCCGCTCCATCGAGACCTACTCCGCACTCTCCCCGGACCAGGCCGAGGACGTGCTCCGGCTGCTCTCGCAGGCCGCTCGGGCCGATGGACAGCAGGCCGTGTCCGAGCAGGGGCGGCTCCAGCTCAAGGGCGGGAGCCGTGAGGGCGTCCGGCATCTGCTGCTGACCGTCGGCGACGAACTGGTCGGCTACGCGCAGCTGGAGGACACCGATCCGGTCGAGGCCCCGGCCGCCGAGCTGGTCGTCCACCCGGCGCACCGGGGGCACGGACACGGGCGGGCGCTCGGCTCGGCGATGCTCATCGAGTCCGGGAAGCGGCTGCGGGTGTGGGCCCACGGCGGTCACTCCGCCGCCCGGCATCTCGCACAGGTCCTGGGCCTCACCCTCTTCCGCGAACTGCGCCAGATGCGGCGCCCGTTGGAGGGCCTCGACCTGCCCGAGCCGAAGCTGCCGGAAGGTGTCACCGTCCGGACCTTCGTACCGGGCCAGGACGACGACGCCTGGCTCGCCGTGAACGCCGCCGCCTTCGCCCACCACCCCGAGCAGGGCTCCCTCACCCAGCGGGACCTGGACGACCGGACCGCCGAACCGTGGTTCGACCCCGCCGGCTTCTTCCTGGCCTTCCGCGGCGACGAACTCGTCGGCTTCCACTGGACCAAGGTCCACGCCGAGGAGGGACTGGGCGAGGTGTACGTCCTCGGTGTCCGGCCCGGCGCCCAGGGCGGCGGACTCGGCAAGGCGCTGACCACGATCGGACTGCGCCACCTCGCCGCGCAGGCCCTGCCCACCGCGATGCTCTACGTCGACGCCGACAACAAGGCGGCGGTGACGGTCTACGAGCGTCTCGGCTTCATCACCCACGAGACGGACCTGATGTACCGGACGGAGTCCTGAGCCACCGGCGCGCGAGCACCGGTCCCGAGACCGAAGTCAGCGGTGTGCGAGGACGGTTGTCCGGCGTCGCCGCAGGGGTTCGGCCAGGGAGCGGGCTCCCGTCAGCACCGCCACGACCAGGACGCCCGCCCATCGCCGGTGCGCGTCGTCCCAGTGCGGGTCGGACGGGCCGACGAAGAGCTCCCAGCGCTCGGGGAGCAGCAGGGCGGCGGCGAAGAACACGCCCACGAGCACGGCGGATATCGTGATGCCCGGTTCGGTGGACTGCGAGTACCGCACGGCCAGGAGCGCGGAGGCCAGCGCGAGGACCATGACGACGGCCGCTTCCAGCGTGATCGCGCCCACGGGGGGCCGGCCCTTTGCGGGGACGAGGAACAGTGCGGCCGTCCAGCAGACCGCCATGACCGGCACGCCGATCCCCAGGCGCAGCCCGGTCCGCACCGGACGTCTGGTCGGCGCCGTGGCCGTGGTGTGCCGGGCCGGATCGTCGAGCAGGAACGCCAGCCCGAGGGCGAAGGCGAGGGCGGCGGCCCTCAGCAGGTTGAGACACAGCCATGGATCGGGGGGACCTTCGACCGTCCGGGAGGAGCCGGCCAGCAGCAGTCCGAGGGCGGCGCCGGTCAGCAGGGCGCCCCGGGGCAGACCGCGCCAGACGGGACGGATCAGGGAGAGGGCCACGACGTGCGCGGGAGGGGGTCCTGCGGCCGCTGCGGGGCGGCCGCCGGAAGCCGTTGTCACCGTCTTCACTACTCCTCGCACGAGCCGCTCCCCGAGTCCGCCGCGGTCCCCTCGCCTCCGGCGGGTACGCCGAGCAGCTCGGCCACCCGTGCGGTGGGGGTCTTCGCGGATGTCAGTTCCGTCCAGTGCGCCTTCACCTTCGCGGCGACGCTGTAGTGCGGCTTCATGAGCAGTTCGCGCACCACGGTGGTCTGCTGGGCGGACATGGACACGGCGCCCGTGGGGGTCAGTGCGACCGCGGAGCCCCTGATGCTGTCGTCGAGCCGGACGTCGCGGAGGGACTGGAGCGGGTCGGGCTGTGTGCTCAGGGCCAGCCACATCGTGGTCACCACGCGTGCGTCGCACATGCCGCCGGCGGCCTCCTCGTTGCCGGTGATCAGGACCGAGGCGACGCCGACCGCGAACTCGGGAAGGCGGTTGCCGCCCCAGCGCGTGCCCACGGTCACCGTTGCCGGTGCGCTGGAGGGGGTGATCGCGGAATCGCTCTGAAGGCCGTAGCGGGCGTCGACCCGCTGGCGCACCGTCAGCCGCTGTCCGCCGGCCGCACCGCCCGCACGGGACTGGATGCGGTCGGCTGCGTCGGCCCAGTCGGCCGTGCGGCCGGTCCACTCCGGGAAGGCGCAGTACGTGGACCGTCCGTGCCGCACACAGGTCTGCTCCTTCTCCGGGCTCACGGACACCTTGGTGCGGGCCGCGATCAGCGAGGCCGGCTCGTCGGGGGACTGCCCGGCCACGCCCACGGCCGTCGCGGTGAGGGCGAGAGCGGTCACCGCCTTGACCAGTCGTGTCCGGCCACCGCTCACCAGCACGGCGAGGCAGAGCAGCAGGACCGTGAGGCCCGTCAGATAGAGCGCGTGCCAGGCGGCCGGGCGGCCCAGCAGCTCGGAGGGGAAGGGGTCGGTGCCCTCGTCCTCGACGAACGGTCCGAGCCAGCGCACCCAGTGCTTCCCCTGGGTCGCCGCGGAGACCAGGGTCGTGAGGACGAACGCGCCGATCACGAAGGGCGGCGCGACGAACCCGACCGGTATCACCCGGGCGAGCAGGACGCCGAGGACACCGGCCAGCAGGACCAGCAGCGGGCCCACGACCAGTTCGGCGGGTGAGCCGTGGCCGACGGCGCCCGGCTTCAGCGCCGCCCAGCCGTACTGGAAGCCTACGACCACCGCGGTGAGCGCGGCGAAGGGCAGGGCGGACAGCGCATGGGCCACCGTGCGCCGCCAGTGCTCCACGGGCAGGATGTCGAAGTGCCGGTCGGTGGACTGCCTCCGGGACCGCAGCACGGCGCGGTTGACGCAGACGAACACGGCGATGGCGAGCAGCAGGGGTGCCGACTGGGTGGACCGGTCGACGTCCTGGAGGACGGGGAAGTCGTCCATTCCCTCACGGCCGGAGAACATCTCCCAGCCGGTGTAGGCGACGTACAGCGCGAGGAAGAGCAGGACCGGGATCTGGAGCAGCAGTTCGCGGGCCTCGAAGCGGGCGAGGGCCAGGACCGCCGCTGTCCGGGACTCCCGGCCCCGGCCGGCCGGCTCCGCCCCGGCGGGGGTCGCCGTCCGGGCGGGTGTGTCGGTGGTGGTGCTCATGCCGCCACCTCCGCGGTCTGGGCGTCCAGCGTGAGCAAGTAGCCGTCCTCCAGGGTCGGTTCGAGAAGGTCGGCGCCCTCGGGGGGATCTCCGACGTTGCGGAAGGTGCCCGTGCCCGTGCGCCATCCGGCTCGGGCCGACGGGTGGCGTTCCGTGCTGCTCCACACCCGGCCGGCCGCCCGCTCGGTCAGCTCGGCGGGGGTGCCCTCGAAGCGGATGCGGCCGGCGTCCATGACGATCACGCGGTGGCAGAGCATCGCGACGTCCTCGGTCTGGTGGGTGGAGAGCAGGACGGTGCGTCCTTCTCCCGCCTGTGCGATCAGTTCCCGGAAGCGCATGCGCTGTTCGGGGTCGAGGCCGACGGTCGGTTCGTCCAGGACGAGGAAGCCGGGGTCGCCGACCAGTGCGGCGGCGAGCGCGACCCGCTGGCGCATGCCGCCGGAGAGCCGCTTGATGCGCTTGCCCCGTACGTCGGACAGGCCGACGGAGTCCAGGACGCGGCGCACTTCGCGGTGCCGGGCCCCGCGGTCGGTCAGCTCCTTGAGGATGGCCACGTAGTCGACGAACTCGAAGGCGGAGAAGTCCTGGTGGAAGCCGGGTGTCTGCGGGAGGTAGCCCAGCGCGCGCCGCACGTCCAGGCGTCCCGCGGTGGTGCCGGGGTCGTGGCCGAGGACCGTGAAGGAGCCCCGGTCGGCGGGCACGGCGGTGGCGAGCACGCGCAGCAGGGTGGTCTTTCCGGCGCCGTTGGGTCCGAGGAGTCCGGTGACTCCTTCCTGGAGGCGCAGGGAGACGTCGTCGAGCGCGAGCGTCCCGCCGAAGCGGAGCGTCAGCCCGGAGGCGGAGACGGTGGGAATCATGCGGCGTTCCTGTCGGTGAAGTCGGTGAACGGGAGGTGCGACGCGTCGAAGCGGTCCCGTGCGAGATAGAGGAGTGCGGCGGCCAGTACCGCGACGGCGCCGGAGACGCCCTGTCCTGCCGCGGTGAAGGGGGCGAGGGTGGTGCCGGGTTCCGTGGTCGCCCGGGCCGCGAGCAGCAGGGCGACCCAGCCGCCTCCGACCAGGGAGGGGGCGAGGACGGGGCCGAGCCGGGAGGTGAGCGCGAGTCCGGTCGCGGTCAGGGCGAGGGCGGGCAGCAGCCAGGCCAGGGCGTGCAGTCCGTAGGAGGGAAGGGCGAGGGTGGCGAGGCCGCTGAACCCCAGGCACACGGTCAGTACCGCGACCGTGCGGATCATCAGGAGCCGGAAGCCGTGCATCGGTGAGACGACGGCCATCTCGTACGTCGGGTCGATGCCCGGGCCGTAGGACACCGCGACCCCGGCGAGCGGGAGCAGCGGTGCGAGGGCCAGGAAGAGGACGGGGGTGTTCCCGGCCCGCAGCACGTCGGCCGCGACCACGGTCATGATCAGGAGGGCGGCGATCGCGCCCAGCCAGGAGCGGCGCAGGGCGGGAGAGGCGGTCAGCAGCCGTGCCGTGTGGTCGGCGACGCCGAGGCGGACGAGCAGCCATTCCACCGGGCCCGGCCGCGGGGCGTCGAGTTCGGCGTCGAGCCGCTCCCACCCGGCGTCCAGGGCGACCGGGTCGCTGACCTCGGCCAGTGTCCGTCGGCATCGGGCGCACGTGGTGAGGTGGGTGTCGGCGGACCACAGGCGGGGTGCCGCCAACTCGCCGCGCACGTAGGCCCGGATGTCTTCCTCCGGCACGTGCCAGGCCGTACGGCTGTCGCCGCTCATCCGGTCGTCGTCGCTTCCGTGACGGTCGTCGATCATGCCAGCGCCTCCCGCAACTGCTTGCGCGCACGCAGTGCCCGCGTCTTGACCGTGCCCGGTGGGATTCCGAGCAGGACGGCCGCTTCCCTGGTGCTGAGTCCGTCGATCACCGTGGCCTGGAGCACCGCCCTCAGTTCCGGCGAGAGTCTGGTCAGCGCGCCCGCCAGGTCGCCGTGTTCGACGCCTGCCAGCACGCGCTCCTCGGCGGACACCTCGTCGCGGTGGCGGAGCCTGGCCAGCGCGGTGCGGAGCCGGCCGCGCGCGCCGTCGCCGCGCATGGAGTCGACCAGACGCCGTGAGCCGATGCGCCACAGCCAGCCGGCCGGGTCGCCCTCCTCGCGGTAGCGGGCGGTGCCGCGCCACACGGCGAGGAAGGTCTCCTGGACGACGTCGTCGACGATCCCGGCGTCGGCGCACCGGCCGCGCAGCCGCGCGGCCAGCCATGGCGCGTACCGCCGGTACAGCTCTTCGAAGGCGCGACGGTCCCCGTCCGCCGCGATGGCACGCAGCAGCTCTCCGTCGCTTCTCGTTTCCCTCACATCCCCTCATCGGACGAGCCCCGCCGATCGGTTCACACCTCGGCCGGGATTTTCCGAACGCCTTCCCCAACCGGCGGACGGCCGGATCCGTCACCGCGCCCACCAGCGGATTCACCACCGGAGCGGGCTCTGATCCGGCACCGGGGCAACGCCGTCCGCCTGTGGGCGACTTGACCTCGGGCACCATCTTGCACCACCCTTTCACTACTCAATTAGTGAAAGGGTGGTTGTCCGAGTGGTCACGTACCGCATCGACCGGCGCAGCGGCGTCGCCACCTATCTCCAGATCGTCCAGCAGACCAAGCAGGCACTGCGGCTGGGTCTCCTGGAACCGGGCGACCGGCTCCCCACGGCCCGCGAGGTCGTGGAAGCCACCGCGATCAATCCGAACACCGTCCTGAAGGCCTACCGCGAACTGGAGCGCGAGGGCCTGGTCGAGGCCAGGCGCGGCCTCGGCACCTTCGTCCGCAGAACGCTCGGCGCCGCCCCGGCGGACTCGCCGCTGCGCGAGGAGCTCGACGCCTGGGCCCGCCGCGCCCACGCCGCCGGCCTCGACCGCGAGGACGTGGCGGCGCTGTTCGGCTCCGTACTGGACACACACTTCCCGAAGGGGGACCAGTGAGCTCCACCAGCACCACCAGCACCACCAGCACCACCGTCGCCGTCGAGGCACGCGGTCTCACCGTGCGGCACGGCCGGCGCTCCGCCGCGGCCCTGGACGACTGCTCCTTCAGCCTCCCGGCCGGACGGGTCAGCGCCCTCGTCGGCCCCAACGGCGCGGGCAAGTCGACGCTGCTGGCGACGGCGGCCGGGCTGCTGCGCCCCTCCGCCGGCACCCTCACCGTGCTCGGCGGCGGCCCGGCCGAGGCGCGCGAGCGCATCGCCTACCTGGCCCAGGACAAGCCCCTGCACCCCCAGCTCACGATCGCCGAGACCCTGCGCCTGGGCGCCGAGCTCAACCCGGCCCGCTGGGACGCCTCGTACGCGGCCGCCGTCGTGGAGCAGGGCTCGCTCGACCCCGGGACCAAGGTCAGAAAGCTCTCCGGCGGTCAGCGGACCCGCGTGGCACTGGCCCTCGCGCTCGGCAAGAGGCCCGACCTGATGCTGCTGGACGAGCCGATGGCCGACCTCGACCCGCTGGCCCGCCACGAACTGCTGGGCACGCTCATGGCGGACGCCGCCGAACGCGGGACCACCGTCCTGATGTCCTCGCACATCGTCACCGAACTGGCCGACGCCTGCGACCACCTGCTGCTCCTGGGAGGCGGACGCATCCGGCTCGGCGGCGGCCTGGACGACCTGCTCCTCGCGCACACCGTGGTGACCGGACGCGGCACCCCCGCCGACCTCGACCCGCACCTCGTCGTCGAGTCCCGTGCCGCCGGCCGCGGCCTCACCGCCCTGATACGCGACGACGGACCGGTGGACGAGCGCTGGCAGGCCGAGCGCCCCTCCCTGGAGGAACTGCTCCTCGCCCATCTGCGGTCCCCCCGGACCCCCGCGCTGCTCACCCCCGGCACGGCCCCGGCCCCCGCGGCGGTGGCCCGATGAGCGCCGTCGCACCGGCCGCGGCCCCCGTACGCCGTCACCTGCCCGCGCCGCACGGCCTGGTCTGGACGGTCCTGCGGCTGCACCGCACCGCGCTGTGGATCTGGAGCGGCTTCGTCGTGCTCACCGCCGGACTGCTGCTGTGGCTGCTGGGCCCCGGCGCCGACCACACGCAGCACCTGCTCGACACGTTCGGCTACGCGGGCGTGCAAAGGGACGCCTGGTCCGGCGGCATCACCGGCTCGACGTTCTCGGGCGTCTACAACGACCTCTTCTACGACCCGGCCTCCCTGCTGAACATCGCCTCCTTCGCCGTCGCCGTCTTCGCGGCCGGCTCGCTGACCTCCCGCGAACTGGAGAACGGCACCGCGCGCCTGGCCTGGACCCAGTCCGTCACCCCGGCACGCTGGCTCGCCGCCAAACTGGCGGTGCCCGCCCTGTTCGTCACCGCGGGCACGGTCCTGCTGGTCGTGCTGTACCGGATGCTGTGGTCCGCCCACGGCAATCTCCTGCTGGCCGGCATCGGACCACGGGCCGTGTACTTCTCCATCGGCCCGGCCACGGTCGCCGCCCCGCTCCTCGGTCTGGCCATCGGCACCGTCACCGGGCTCGCGCTGCGCCGCACCCTGCCCGCCCTGGCCGTCGCGGGTCTCGCGCAGTACGCGGTCATCGCGTTCCGCGCGAACTCCTGGCCTTTCCAAGGCAGTTACCAGCAGCCCGACCTCTCCGTCCGGAGCCGGGCGATCACCTCGACGGGTGCGGAGATCCCCAACCCGGACTGCTACTTCGACCGCGCCTGCCTCGCCCGGCACGACGTCGTCCGCTTCACCCGCGAGTACCTGCCCTCCCCCGACTACTGGCCCCGCCAGCTCCTGGAGACCGGCGTCCTGCTGGCCGCCACCGTGATCCTGGTCGCCGTCGCCTTCGGCATCCTGAGGAGGACGTCGACCTCATGAGCACCCTGACCCTGCACCGCCCGTCCGGCCCGGCCCCGCACCGCTTGTCCGGCCTGACCTGGACCGTGCTGCGCCTGCACCGCACGGCCCTGTACGTCTGGGCCGCCGGCCTGCTCACCGTCGTGGTGGCCCTGATCCGGCTGCACGCAGCCGCCGCCGCTCACGTGGGCGCCGTCGGCGACTGCGACACCTCGGAACCGTTTCCGCTGACCTGCGAAACCTTCCCGGTGACCACCGCGTACCAGTTCTACGGCTACAGCCTCGGCCTGATCTCGGCCTGCGTCACGTACCTGGCGTTCGCGGTCGCGGTCTGGGCCGGTGCCGCGCTGATCGGCCGCGAGCTGGAGAACGGCACCGCGCAGCTGGCGTGGACCCAGTCCGTCACCCCGGCCCGCTGGCTCGCCACCAGGCTCGCCGTCCCAGCGGTCCTGCTCACGGCGGGCACCGCGTCGGCGGTACTGCTGACCGGGTGGACTTATCGTGCCGGGAAGGGGGAAATGATCGACGGCTGGTTCGAGACGAACGTCTTCGTCTCCTCCGGGCCGGTGGCCGTCGCGTACGCCCTCGCGGGTCTCGCCCTCGGCGCGCTCGCGGGCCTGGTCCTGCGCAGGGCGCTGCCCGCCGCCGCGGCCGCCCTCGCCGCGGCGTACGTCCTGCACGAGGCGCTGGACACCTTGCGAATGCACCTGTGGCCCGCCGAGACGATCACCGGACAGGCACCCCTTCCCTTCCCGCGCGGCGCCATGGTGCTCGGAGGCGGTACGGAGCCGGGCGCCGGCGGACGGTCCGGCATCTGGGCCACCTATCAGCCGGAGTCCCATTTCTGGCCCCTCCAGCTCGTGGAGAGCGGTCTGCTCCTGGCCCTCGCGGGGCTCGCGACCGCCGCGGCCTTCGCGCTGCTGCGCCGCCGCCATGCGTGACCCGCGGTGCCACCGGCGGCCGACGCGGGCGGGTGTGCGCACGGCTCCCGGGCGTGCAGACGTCCGGGAGCCTCCCCCACATATCCCGCACGTCATGTCGCCGTAACCATCGATTCAGGTGACCTTGCGACGCTCGGGGAATGCAGCCCGCCGTGCCCGAGCCTTCCCTCCCGCCGGAGGACGAGCCCTCAGCGTCCACGAGGGGGCGGCACGCGCCAGCCAATCGGAACGGGAACCTCCGAATCACCGCGCTGACGCCCGCCCTCTCCGACGCGCCGGTCTCGCCCCCGGCACGGAAGAATGGGGCCATGAACCAGCGAAGCGCCCAGGCACCCGTGCAGCACCCGCAGCCCTCCGTCGGCTCCATCGCCGCCCACCGCCCGCACACCGTGGCGGCGAACGTGTCCGATCTGGAGCCCGACCTCGACGCCGACCTCGACGCGTACGAGGACTCGGGGCAGGACGGGATCATGCTGCCGCAAGGCCGGTTCCTGGACCGCGAGCGCAGCTGGCTCGCGTTCAACGAGCGCGTACTCGAACTCGCGGAGGACCCGAACACGCCCCTCCTGGAGCGCGCCAACTTCCTGGCGATCTTCGCCAGCAACCTGGACGAGTTCTTCATGGTCCGGGTGGCCGGTCTCAAGCGCCGCATCGCCACCGGCGTGGCCACCAAGTCCGCCTCGGGCCTCCAGCCCCGCGAGGTCCTGGAGATGATCTGGGCCCGCTCCCGCGAGCTCATGGCCCGGCACGCCGCCTGCTACCAGGAGGACGTCGCCCCCGCGCTCGCGGAGGAGGGCGTCCACCTGGTCCGCTGGAGCGAGCTGACCGAGAAGGAGCAGGCCCGCCTGTTCACCCTCTTCCGGCACCAGATCTTCCCGGTCCTGACCCCGCTGGCGGTCGACCCCGCGCACCCCTTCCCGTACATCTCCGGCCTGTCCCTGAACCTCGCCGTCGTCGTGCGGAACCCGGTCAGCGGCCACCGCCACTTCGCGCGCGTCAAGGTCCCGCCGCTGCTCTCCCGCTTCCTGGAGGCCTCCCCGAACCGCTACGTCCCCATCGAGGACGTGATCGCGGCCCACCTGGAGGAGCTCTTCCCGGGCATGGAGGTCCTCGAGCACCACACCTTCCGCCTCACCCGCAACGAGGACCTGGAGGTCGAGGAGGACGACGCCGAGAACCTCCTGCAGGCCCTGGAGAAGGAGCTCATGCGGCGCCGCTTCGGCCCGCCGGTGCGCCTGGAGGTCGAGGAGTCCATCGACCGCTACGTCCTCGACCTGCTCGTGCGCGAGCTGAAGATCTCCGAGGCCGAGGTGTACCCGCTGCCGGGCCCGCTGGACCTCACCGGCCTCTTCGGCATCGGCTCCCTCGACCGGCCCGAGCTGAAGTACCCCAAGTTCATCGCCGGCACCCACCGCGACCTCGCGGAGGTCGAGTCGGCGTCGCCGCCCGACATCTTCGCCGCGCTGCGCGAGCGCGACGTCCTGCTGCACCACCCGTACGACTCCTTCTCCACCTCGGTGCAGGCGTTCCTGGAGCAGGCCGCCGCCGACCCGGACGTGCTCGCCATCAAGCAGACGCTCTACCGCACCTCCGGCGACTCGCCGATCGTGGACGCGCTCATAGACGCGGCCGAGTCCGGCAAGCAGGTCCTCGTCCTCGTCGAGATCAAGGCCCGCTTCGACGAGCAGGCCAACATCAAGTGGGCCCGCAAGCTGGAGGAGTCCGGCTGCCACGTGGTGTACGGCCTCGTCGGGCTGAAGACCCACTGCAAGCTGTCGCTCGTGGTCCGGCAGGAGGGCGAGACCCTGCGCCGCTACTCCCACGTCGGCACCGGCAACTACCACCCGAAGACCGCCCGGCTGTACGAGGACCTGGGACTGCTCACCGCCGACCCCCAGGTCGGCGCGGACCTCTCCGACCTCTTCAACCGGCTCTCGGGCTACTCGCGCCGCGAGACCTACCGCCGTCTGCTCGTCGCACCCAAGTCGCTGCGCGACGGCCTGGTCGCGCGGATCAACAAGGAAGTGCAGCACCACAAGGCCGGGCGCCCCGCCTTCGTCCGCATCAAGGTCAACTCGATGGTGGACGAGGCGCTCATCGACGCGCTGTACCGCGCCTCCCAGGCCGGCGTGCCGGTCGACGTGTGGGTGCGCGGGATATGCGCCGTCCGCCCCGGCGTCACGGGCCTGTCCGAGAACATACGGGTCCGCTCCGTCCTCGGCCGCTTCCTGGAGCACTCCCGGATCTTCACCTTCGGCAACGGAGGCGAACCCGAAGTGTGGATCGGCAGCGCCGACATGATGCACCGCAACCTCGACCGGCGGATCGAAGCCCTGGTCAGAGTCACCGACCCGGCTCACCGCGCAGCCCTCAACCGGCTGCTGGAGACCGGCATGTCCGACACCACGGCCTCCTGGCACCTCGGCCCCGACGGCGAGTGGATCCGCCACGCGACCGACGCGGAGGGACAACCCCTGCGGAACGTCCAGGAGATGCTCATAGACGCCCGGAGGCGCCGGCGTGGCACAGCAGCACCTTGATCCCCCCACCGGCTCCGTGGCCGAAGCGGCCCCCCTCGACGAGGGAGACGCCCCGATCGGTGACGCCCTGGCGGGCTACCTGCGGGCCCAGGCCACGGAATTCCTCCGCTCGCTGCGCCAGCACCGGGAGACCGGCGGCGCGGCGAGCGGAGGAGGGGAATCCGGCGACGCGGCGCGCTCCCTGCGCCACTCCGCCCGCCGCATCAGCGGCAGCCTGCACACCTTCCGGCCGCTCCTCGACGCGGACTGGTCGGAGGGGATGCGCCCCGAACTGGCCTGGCTCTCGGGCACCCTGGCGCGCGAACACGCCTACGCCGCACGCCTGGAGCGGCTGATCGGCGCGCTGAACCGGCTGTCAGGCACGGCCGCCCTGCCCGGCCAGGCCGGGCGGGCCCCGGCCCCCAGGACCGGCAGTCTCACCGTCGGCGCGGCGAAGGCGGGCGCGCTCCTCGACCGCCAGCTCACGCTGGCCCGCACCCGCGCCCACTCGGCGGCCCTCCAGGCGCTCGGCTCCTCCCGTTTCCACGCCGTCGCCGACAGCGTCGCCTTACTCGCCAGCGAGGTTCCGCTCGCCCCGGCCGCGGACAGCGCCGACCTGCGTCCGCTGGCCACGGCGGCCCAGGAGCGGCTGGCCGACGCCGTCAGCGCCCTGCCGCTGGTCGTCGCGGGCCGCCCCTACAACGCGGAGGCCCTGGTGCACGGCCTCTCCGCCGACACCGCCCCCCAGCCGCAGGACGCGCCCTGGCACCAGGTCCGGCTGCTGCTGCGGCTGCACCGCTACGCCGGTGAGGTGCTGCACCGGGAGGAGCACCCCGTCGACGTACGCCTGCTCGGCGCGGGCAAGGCGCTGAACCGGCACCGGGACGCGGCGGAGGCGGCCTCCGCCGCGGCCTCGGCGGCACGCACCCCGCGCATCGCGCCGGCGACGGCCTACGCGCTCGGCGTGCTGCACGCCGACCAGCGGCACGAGGTGGAGGCGGCGCGGTTCGCCTTCCAGCAGGCATGGCAGAAGGAAGCCGTACGCACCCCCTGAGGGAGACCCCATGGCCGACGACACCATCCACGCGGCGGGCTGCGTCCTGTGGCGCCGCTCCCCGGTCGACTCCACCCTGGAGATCTGCCTCGTCCACCGGCCCAAGTACGACGACTGGTCGCACCCGAAGGGCAAGCTGAAGCGCGGCGAGGAGTTCCTGGCCGGCGCGCTGCGCGAGGTCGAGGAGGAGACGGGCCACGGCGCCGTCCCCGGCCCCGTGCTCCCCACGCTCCACTACCTCGTCGACGGGCGCTCCAAGGAGGTCCGTTACTGGGCCGCCGAGGCGGCCGAGGGCAGCTTCGTCCCGAACGACGAGGTCGACCGCGTGCTGTGGCTCTCCCCCACCGCGGCACGTCACCGCATCACCCAGCCGCGCGACCGCGATCTGGTCGACGCGCTGCTGGACGCGCTGCGTCCGGCCTGACGTGTTCCCCTGTATGTAGGGCGTCGCCCGTGGCATCCGGTGCGGCGTCCGGTCATGCGCGGAATCGAGCCTGGGGAGCCGCTGACGGGCACGCACCGTAGTGAGCGCGCCTGTCGCTGTTGCTCATGAGGAAGCCGGGGCGAATGAGCTATGACGGGAACGTGGGCTCCGCACGTCACGTACACACCCGTTCGATTACCTGGAGTTTCCCTTCCGGCCCACTCGGCCGGGACGCGGCCGTGTCCTCGACGTGAGCGTTCCGTGACCTCACCGCACCGCCGTCAGGGGTTCACCCCTCGTTCATTTACGGCCTTCGGCGCCTTCACCTGATCTGCTTAATTTCGGCCTTACGCGGTGAGAAGGACGCCCCCGGGGCGGGCCTTCGCGCCGCTACGGACCGCAGTACTCAGACATCGCACGCCGCCACCTGACGGCGGCTCCTGGAAGGAACTCCCGAAGTGAAGCTTCAGCGCATGAACCGGCGGGCCCTTACCCTCGGTGCTCTCGCCGTCTCCGGCGCCCTGGCCCTCACGGCGTGCGGTTCTGACGACACCGGTAACACCAGCGGTGGCGGCAGCTCGTCCTCGGCCGGCAACAACAGCGCCATCAAGTGTGACGACGCCAAGGGTCAGCTGCAGGCCTCCGGCTCCTCCGCGCAGAAGAACGCGATCGACGCCTGGGTCAAGGCCTTCACGGCCGCCTGCAAGGACGTCCAGCTCAACTACAACCCGACCGGTTCGGGCGCCGGCGTCACCGCGTTCACCCAGGGCCAGACCGCGTTCGCCGGTTCGGACTCGCCGCTCAAGCCCGAAGAGGCCACGGCCGCCAAGAAGGTCTGCAACAACAACAACGCGGTCGACCTGCCCATGGTCGGCGGCCCCATCGCGATCGGCTACAACCTCGACGGTGTCGACGACCTCGTCCTGGACGCCTCCACGCTCGCCAAGATCTTCGACGGCAAGATCTCGAAGTGGGACGACGAGGCCATCCAGAAGCTGAACCCCGACGCGAAGCTCCCCAGCACCAAGATCCAGGCCTTCCACCGCTCGGACGAGTCCGGCACCACGGACAACTTCACCAAGTACCTGAAGGCCGTCGCCCCGTCCGACTGGAACTACTCCGGCGGCAAGGCCTGGCAGGCGAAGGGCGGCCAGTCCGCGCAGGGTTCCTCCGGTCTCGCCCAGCAGGTGAACCAGACCCCCGGCGCGATCTCGTACTTCGAGCTCTCCTACGCCACCGGTGACATCAAGGCCGTCGCCCTCAAGACGGACGCCGCCACCCCGGCCAAGGCCACCGTCGAGAACGCCACCAAGGCCATCGCCAGCGCCAAGGTCGTCGGCACCGGCAACGACCTTGCCCTGGAGCTGAACTACAAGCCGACCGCCGACGGCGCCTACCCGCTGACGCTGGTCACCTACGAGATCCTCTGCGAGAAGGGCAACAAGGCCGACACCCTGGCCGCGACCAAGGCCTTCCTCACCTACACCGCGAGCGAGGACGGCCAGAAGCAGCTCACCGCCGCCCAGTACGCGCCGATCCCCGACGAGATCATCACCAAGGTCCGCTCCGTCATCTCGAACCTGAGCTGACCCGAGTGTGCGGTCCGCCTCACCGAGGCGGACCGCACCGTCCGGTGCACCGCCGCCTGGAGCCGGCACCCGAACCGGCTCCGCAGACCGGAGACTCACGATGGACATATCGACACAGAGCACTGAAGCACCTCCCCCCTCCCCACGGACTTCGGGCACCTCGCGCAAGCGCGCCGCCCGCGGTGCCACCCGCGCCGGAGACCGCGTCTTCCTCGGCCTCTCCCGCGGTTCGGGCATCCTCCTCCTGGTGATCATGGCCGCCATCGCGGTCTTCCTCACCTACCGCGCCTCGCTCGCGATCGGCAAGAACGAGGGCAACTTCCTCACCACCTTCGAGTGGAACACCAACCTCGTACCGCCGGTCTTCGGCATCGCGGTGCTGGCCTTCGGCACGGTGGTCTCCGCGATCATCGCCATGGCCCTCGCGGTCCCGGTCGCGGTCGGCATCGCCCTGTTCATCACGCACTACGCGCCGCGCAGGCTCGGCGGGCCCATCGCGTACGTGATCGACCTGCTCGCCGCCGTCCCCTCCATCGTGTACGGCCTCTGGGGCGCCATCGTCCTCGTACCGCACATGAACGGGCTGTTCGGCTGGCTCGACACGTACTTCGGCTGGACCGGCATCTTCACCTGGCAGGGCGGAGCACCCCGCTCCATGCTCACCGTCGGCGTCCTGCTCGCGATCATGATCCTCCCGATCATCACGAACGTGAGCCGTGAGGTCTTCCGCCAGGCGCCCCAGATGCACCAGGAAGCCGCACTGGCCCTCGGCGCCACGCGCTGGGAGGTCATCCGCATGTCGGTGCTGCCCTTCGGCCGCTCCGGCGTGATCTCCGCCTCGATGCTCGGCCTCGGCCGCGCGCTCGGCGAGACGATGGCCGTCGCCACCGTCCTCTCCCCGAGCTTCGACATCCAGGCCAGCCTGCTCGACCCCGGCGGCGGCACCTTCGCGCAGAACATCGCGGCCAAGTTCAACGAGGCCACCGAGTTCGGCCAGGACGCCCTGATCGCCTCGGGTCTCGTCCTGTTCGTGATCACCCTGCTGGTCAACGGCGCGGCCCGCCTGATCATCAACCGCCGCAAGGAGTACTCGGGGGCCAACGCATGAGCAACGCACCCGTCACCCGCAAGCACGCCAGCACGCTGCGCGGCGGCAGCCTCCCCAAGTGGTCCCCGTGGGCCATCGCGGCGGGATCCGTCGCGGTCGGAGCGGGCGTCAGCCTGGCCGCCGGCCTGGACAGCAAGGTCCAGTGGGGCCTGATCGCCGCGATCCTCTTCGTCCTCGGCACGTACGTGATCGCCTCGCGCGTCGAGGGCCGCCGCCAGGCCAAGGACCGCGTCGCCACCAGCATGGTGTGGGTCTGCTTCATCGTCGCCGTCGTCCCGCTGGTCTCCCTGATCTGGGAGACCGTCGAGCGCGGTGTGAAGGTCTTCGACGCCTATTTCCTGAGCCACTCCATGGGCGTGGTCGCCGACGCCGAGACCGGCGGCGGCATCTACCACGCGCTCATCGGCACCCTGGAGCAGGTGGGCATCGCCTCGCTCATCGCCGTGCCGATCGGCGTGCTCACCGCGATCTACCTCGTCGAGTACGGGCGCGGCAAGCTCGCCAAGGCCGTCACCTTCTTCGTCGACGTCATGACGGGCATCCCGTCGATCGTCGCCGGTCTGTTCGTCCTCAGCTTCTGGATCCTGATCCTGGGCATGGGCTACTCCGGCTTCGCCGGCGCGATGGCCCTGTCGATCCTGATGATGCCCGTGGTGGTCCGCTCCACCGAGGAGATGCTGAAGCTCGTCCCGAACGAGCTGCGCGAGGCCTCCCTCGCCCTCGGCATCCCGAAGTGGCGCACCATCCTCAAGGTGGTCCTGCCGACCTCCATCGGCGGCATCACCACGGGCGTGATGCTCGCCGTCGCGCGCATCACCGGTGAGACCGCCCCGGTGCTGCTGCTCGTGTGGGGCACGGGCTTCATCAACAACAACCCGTTCGACGGCCCGCAGGCCTCGCTGCCGCTGTACATCTACCAGCAGTACGCCGCCGGAACCGAACCGTCCACCAACAGGGCCTGGGCTGCCGCACTCGCCCTCATCCTGTTCGTGATGATCCTCAACATGGGTGCCCGCGCCATCGCGCGCTGGAAGGCGCCCAAGACGGGCCGCTGACGCGGCCGATCAGCGACCCGATCCTTCCGAAAGAAGCAGTGACTGACATGGCCAAGCGAATCGACGTGAGCGGTCTGACCGCCTACTACGGCGCCCACAAGGCGATCGAAGACATCTCCATGACGGTCGAGCCCCGTTCCGTGACGGCCTTCATCGGCCCCTCGGGCTGCGGCAAGTCGACCTTCCTGCGCACCCTGAACCGCATGCACGAGGTCACCCCCGGTGGCCGCGTCGAGGGCAAGGTGCTGCTCGACGACGAGGACCTGTACGGGAACGGCATAGACCCCGTGGCCGTGCGCCGCACCATCGGCATGGTCTTCCAGCGCCCCAACCCCTTCCCCACCATGTCGATCTTCGACAACGTGGCGGCGGGCCTGAAGCTGAACGGCAACTACAAGAAGGCCGAACTCAGCGACGTCGTCGAGCGGTCCCTGAAGGGCGCGAACCTCTGGAACGAGGTCAAGGACCGGCTGAACAAGCCCGGGTCCGGCCTGTCCGGCGGTCAGCAGCAGCGTCTGTGCATCGCGCGGGCGATCGCGGTGGAGCCGCAGGTCCTCCTCATGGACGAGCCCTGCTCGGCCCTGGACCCGATCTCCACCCTCGCCATCGAGGACCTGATCGGTGAGCTGAAGGAGCGCTTCACGATCGTCATCGTGACGCACAACATGCAGCAGGCCGCCCGCGTCTCCGACCGCACCGCGTTCTTCAACCTCGCCGCGGTGGGCCAGCCCGGCCGCCTCATCGAGATCGACGACACGGAGCGCATCTTCTCCAACCCGTCCGTCCAGGCCACGGAGGACTACATCTCCGGTCGCTTCGGCTGACCGGACCGAACCCCTCGCGGTGCTGCATGGCGGTGCCACCGCGAGGACAAGAAGGGCCCGCCCCTGGCTCCCGGGGGCGGGCCCGCCGCCTTTTCCCCACCCCTGGCTCCCGAGGGCAGGCCCCCTGCCTCTCCCACCCCACCCACCGGCTCTTCATCCCCTCACGGACGCGATTTCCAGCCCCTCGGCCGCCTGGAAATCCAGCCCCTCCGGCGTTTGAGGAGCGGGGGTCCGGGGGCGGAGCCCCCGGGGACGG
>NZ_JBHYPZ010000019.1:0-151003 GCF_042746485.1 Streptomyces sp. NPDC058751
GGGCTCGTGCCGGCGGCAGACGCGGCGGTGCGCGACGGTGGGGACCGGGCCCCTCTGGCGGGGGGGTGTGGGGCTGGTCGCCCCGACCGCCAGCCGCCCCCCCCCCCTGCCCCCTTCCCCGCGGCTCCTTCACCAACGGCTGGCCATGCCCGAGGTGTTGCCCGGTACCCCGGGCTGTCCCATGCCCCAGTGGTTCCAGATGAACGTCTCCTCCGGCAGGTGCACGAACTTCGCGCCCACGTCCAGCAGCGCCAGCCAGGCCCCCCAGTCGTCGAACGGGCAGCCGGGGAAGGCCTTGGGCAGCTGGAACCCGCCCGCCTTCTTGAACAGGTCCGTGCGCACCAGCGTCGTGGTCTGGATGTAGGAGCGCCGACGCAGCTCCTCCTCGTCGAACGGCACACCGTAGCGCCCCATCGGATCCCGCCCGCTCTCGTACCGGGGTACCCGGGGGATGGGGTAGACGACATCGGCGCCCGTGGTCTGCGCGCAGTCGCGGATCCGCTCCAGATGGTGCGGGAGGAACTCGTCGTCGTCGTCCAGGAAAGCCGTCCAGGCGGTGGTCACCTTCGCCAGCGCCCTGTTCTTCGTGGCCGCGGCGCCGGTTCGTTCGTGGTCGTACTCCACGACGATCGAGGCAGGTTGGAGGGTCTGCCGCGCCACTGAAGCGAGCGCCTTTTGCAGATGCTCCTGACGCGGCGGGATTGTGGCAATGCAGACGGTTATGTCATTCATGCGGACTCCGCTCATCGGCTGTCTTTTGATTCCCGATATCTCGCGCAGTCTGCTCCGCAGCGCGAGTGCCGTCAATGAGGTCCCGCGCTGTTTCATGCACTGCTTAACAACGGTGACCGGAAACTCAGGTGCTGTTAGTGTCCGCAGGTAAGAAGCCCATGAAATAGCACCCTGGGTGCGGGAATTGGGGGGAATGCGTGTCCGAACTGGATACCCGTCAGCTGGAGGACGTGAGCAGTAACGGCTCGCCGATCTACACGCTGTTCGACGCCGAGGTCACCGACGACCTTCGCCCGGACCATCTGCAGCGACTCGCCTCCGGCGTGCTCGGTGCCGTGCGGGTGCGGGGCTTCGGCTCCGCGGAGATGTGCTCGAAGATCATGACGGCGCTCGACGAGCACCCGCTGGGCGCCTACGACGCCGAGGTCGTCTACCCGCCGGTGGCCAAACTCGGTCCGGCCGCCTACGACTACTACGGTGCCCGCGAGCTGAACCAGGACTACTGGCACAGCGCCGAAGAGTCGGTCGCCGTCCGCACCACTCTGCTGGACGGCAACGACCCGCTGGAGCATGCCGTGAGGCGCTTCCGCTCAGTGTGGCCGGGGCCGGTCGAGCCGGCGACCTGCCAGGGACGTCCGCTGTTCGCCGGGATGATCCGTGAGATCTCCACCGGCATGAAGATGCACTGGGACGAGATTGTCCGCGAGCTGCCCGGAGCGCTCGATACCGAGCCGGTGTGCCAGCTCGCCTTCAACTGGTACCTGTCGATGCCCGAGGGCGGTGGCGACACCTGGGTCTACCGGCGCCGCTGGAGTCCGACGGACGAGAAGTTCCGCGACGGTTACGGCTGGGCTGAGGAGATGGTCGCTGACGAGCCGGTCGCCGCCGTGCGCCCCGAAGCCGGCGACGCGATCGTCTTTGACCCCCGCAACTACCACCTCGTCAGGGCGAGCGAGGGCGAGGGACGCCGGATCAGTCTGTCCTTCTTCCTGGGCGTCACCGGACAGGGCGGGCTCCTGTACTGGTCATGAAGCAGCAAGTGGAGGAAAGAGTGCAGCTCAGTTCCGATCAGATCGCCCACTACCGGGAGAACGGTTTCCTGGTCCTCGATTCCCTCTTCGACCCCGCCGAGGTCGAGGCCCTGTCGGACGCCTTCGACGCCGACTGCCTGACCCCGGGGCCGCAGCGCATCCTGGAGGAGAACGGCGAAGCGGTGCGCGCGGTGTACGCCTCGCACGAGCGGCGTCGCGAGTTCGCCACGCTGGTGCGCACCCCACGGCTGCTCGGTCCCGCCCGGCAGCTGATGTCCGACGACCTCTACGTCTACCAGCTCAAGATCAATGCCAAGCCTGCGTTCGGTGGCGACAAGTGGGCCTGGCACCAAGACTTTCTGGCTTGGAAACTCGCCGACAACCTGGCCGAGCCGCGCCAGGTCAACATCGGCCTGTTCCTCGACGAAGTGACCGAGTTCAACGGCCCGTTGATCTTCCTGCCGGGCTCGCACCGCTCCGGTCTGCTGCGGGACTTCCGCAACGCCTCGTCCCGTTCCGCACAGCACCTCGATCCGGACGACATAGCCCTGCGCCCCGAGCAGATGAGCATGCTGGTCGACCGGCATGGCATGGTCAGCCCCAAGGGCGCCGCGGGATCCGTCATCCTCTTCGACCCGCAGATCGTGCACGGCTCCGCGCCCAACATGTCGCCGTTCCCGCGTCGGCTGCTGATCGCCACATACAACGATGTCGCTAACGCGCCGGTCCCGCTCGGCGAGCCGCGGCCCGCCTACGTCGTCGGACGTGACACGACACCCCTGGAGCTCAGCGACGAGCCGATCGACCTGAGGGTCGGAGGCACGGTATGACGGCTCGGGCCGGGGCGATCGACGCCCGCGCGATAGTGCTCGAACGCTTCGGTGAACCCTTGGTGCTGCGGTCGTTCGAGGTGCCCGCCGCGGGTCCGGGTGAGCTTGTGGTCGCCTGTGCCTACGGAGGGATCTGCGGCACGGACGTCCATCTGAGCAAGGGGCACCTCGACATCCCGACACCGCTGGTGCTCGGCCACGAGGGCCTGGGCACGGTCCACGAGGCCGGGGCCGGCGCCGGACAGGACGCCGAGGGACGCCCGCTGAGCGTGGGCGACACGGTCATGTGGGCCTCGTCGATCGCCTGCGGCGCCTGTGTGCCGTGCCGCCAGTACCGGGAGCCGACACTCTGCGAGAACCGCAGGACGTACGGCGTCAACCGGCCCACCACACAGCCCCCCGCGCTCTCCGGGTCCTGGGCCGAGTACATTCACCTGCGTGCGGGCACCACCGTGGTCCGGCTGCCCGAGAGCGTCGGCCCGCTGGCCGCTATGTCGCTGGCTTGCGCCGGACCCACCATGGTGCACGCCCTCTACGACCGTCGGCCGGTGCGCGTGGGGGAGACTGTCGTCGTCCAGGGCAGCGGTCCCGTCGGTCTGGCCGCGGCGGCGGTCGCCCAGCTCTCCGGTGCCGCACGGGTGATCATTGTCGGCGGGCCCGCCGCCCGGCTGGACCTGGCCCGGCGGGCGCGCATCGGGGACGAGCACGTCGACATCGTCGGCGGCGGTCCCGAGGCGGCCGACAAGGTCCTGGCGCAGGTGCGCGAACTCACCGGCGGCCGCGGCGCCGACCTGGTGATCGAGTGCACCGGGGTGCCGGCCGCGGTGGCGCAGGGCCTGCGCCTGGCCCGCCGGGGCGGCTCGTACCTCGTCGTCGGGCAGTACACGGACGCGGGGGACACTCCGGTGAACCCGCATCAGATCGTCCACCGGCAGCTCGACGTCATCGGGTCCTGGGCCTTCACCGGGGCTCATCTCGTTGACTACATCCGGCTGCTGCCTGCGCTGACCGCGCGGTTCGACCTGGAGGCACTGGTGACCCCGTACCCTCTGGCGTCGGCGGACGAGGCCGTGGCCGCGGTGACCGCGGGATCCGTCATGAAGGCGGTTCTGGCGAACTGACGCGGCACGGCCGACGGGCTGCCCGAGTGCGAGACGCACTCGGGCAGCCCGTCGTCGTCTGTCCCTACCGGCCCGTGCTCAGCAGCCACAGCCACGTCGACGGAGCGCCGAACGGTTCGCGGCGTTCGATGCGTAGTCCCGCGTCGGCGAAGGCCTTCTCATAGGTGTCGATTCCGAGGATCGGGGTGTCCATGAAGGTGTGTACCAGCTCGAACTCCGCGGAGAACACCGGCAGCGGCCCGTCGTGTGCAGACCAGTCCTGGGCCACCGTGTCCGCGATCATGAAGTGCCGCGCATCCGGGAAGACGTCGCGCAGGATGCGCATCACGCCCGCTGGGTCCCCGGTGAGATCGAACAGGTCGTGCATCATCAGGAAACTGGTGACCAGGTCGATCCCGGGAAACGTCTGCTGGTCGACATGGTCGAGGACGTCGGCCTGCACCACGTCAAGCCGGTGTGACAGGCCCGCATCACCGATCCGCTGCCGTGCGGACTCGCAGGCCGCCGCGTTCACCTCGATGCCGAGGCCGCGTCGCTCGGTGTCGGTGCCGCACAGCCGGATCAGCCGGGACGCGTCACCACACCCCAGGTCCGCCACGGACGCGTAGTCGAGAGCCGAGGCGACCTTCTCCTCTACGGGCAGCATCATCGTGCGGCCCACCAGTCCCGACCCCACCGCGATGCGCCGCCCGTCCCGGCCCACCTCACGACCGAACGCCACGGAGCCGTCGGCGAGCTGGGACAGCCGTCCCATCAGTTCGCCGTAACCGCCGACACCCCAGGTGAAGTATCCGGAGTGCCTGATCAGTTCATGGCCGGCCGCCGTCAGTCCCACCCTGTCCGCGTCGAACTCGACATGGCCGAGGAGCGCCGCGATCCGCAGCAGCGCGGAGAGCTTGGCCTCGTCCGCGCCGGTCCGCTCCAGCAGGTCGTCCAGCGAACGGGGGCGCTCGCCGAGCGCGTCCCACACCCCGAGCTCGGTGAGGGCGAGCACCACATGTGCGCCGACGTATCCGTTGAACAGCGAGGCAGGTTCCTGGGGCTCCATGGTGGGGAAGTCCTCGGCGCCGCGCGGGGCACCCAGACCGCTGCTCGGCATGCGGTGCGCTGGCCGCCGGGGGACCTCCACGGCCAGCGCCCGGGAGAACCGCTCCACCTGCTCGGGCGTCCCGACGGTGACCCGCAGATGCCCGGGCAGACCGAAGATCCCCAGATCCCGCGTGATGATGCCGTGGTTCTCGGCCAGTCGGCCGACCAGCTCGGCGCCGCCGGGCGCCTCGACGAGGACGAAGTTGGTCTGCGACCTGACGTAGCCGACCCCGGCGGACTCCAGCCCTGCGTACAGTAGTTCGCGAGCCTCGGCGTTGCGCACCCGGTTGAGCTGCACGTGCGCGGGGTGGTCCAGAGCGGCGGCGGCCGCCCGCTGGGCTACCCGGTTCACACTGAACGGCACAGTCCGGTGGGTCGCTCCTAGCCTGGCGATGAGATCCCTCGGGCCGAGGGCGTAACCGGCTCGCAGCGAGGCCAGCCCCCAGATCTTGGAGAAGGTGCGCAGCACGATCAGCCGCCGCCCCGCGCGTACCGCCCCGACCGCGTGTTCGTATTCCGGCGACGCGTACTCCATGTACGCCTCGTCGAACACGGGTATCACGCCTGCCGCTTCCGCGCGGTCGATGATGTGCTCCACGTCGGCGCCGCCGAGCACGGTGCCCGTCGGGTTGTGCGGATTGCAGACGAAGGCCAGCCGGACACCGTCCTGCGCCAGGCCCACGGTCAGTGCGTCCACAGCCACCCGGTGCCCGGTCAGCGGCACCCCGTGGACCTCTGCGCGGGCGAGGCCGGCGGCCGCCGCGTAGCCGGGGAAGGTCGAGTCGGTGACCAGGGCCGCGTCCCCGGGCCGCAGGAAGGTCAGGGCGGTGAGCAGGACCAGCTCGTCCGCGCCGTTGCCGACCGCCACCATGGCCTCGTCCACGTCGTAGTGCGCGGCAAGGCGTGTGCGCAGCAGGGTCGACTCGCTGTCGGGGTACTCGGGGCACCGTTCCCGTAGTTCGGCGGTGGCGGCTTCGACGACCCCGTCGGGCGGACCGTAGGGGTTCTCGTTGCAGTGCAGGCGCAATGTGCTGTCGTCGTTCATGTCGTTGCCCTCTCTTGGGTGGTCAGAAGCGCACGCCGGGGGACTGGAACGAAGGGCCGACCACGGTGCCGCCGCCGTTCGGCACGTCGATGCCGAGCAGCTTCTTGGCCTGTACCTGCATCTGGTACATGAGACCGACGGCGTCGTCCATCTCCTCCGGGTGTCCGTTGAACACCCGGTTCAGGGAGGTCAGGGCGCGGGTGTACGACTCGTCGCACTGTTCGGAGTCGCGGCGGGCCACGGAACCGGCCGGCAGTCTGTAGGTGTCCGGGTCGTCGGCCGTCGGGTGCACCCCATCGGGGTCGAAGGGCACGCGTTCCCCTTCGAAGACCCAGGCACCCTTTGCGTTCCTGATCAGTCGGCGCCCCTCGACGATCTCCTGGAACCGGTAGTAGTGCCCGAACTCACCGGGGTCGGCGACGCCGTTGCCGTTGAGATCGTGCGGACTGCCCTCGCCCTGCTCGATGATCTGGTGAATGGCCAGCAGCGCGGAGCGCCTGTCCTCGACGCGGAACAGCACGCCCGGCGCCCCCGGCCAGCTCACCTGGCGGGCCGGGTCGCCCGTGAACAGTTTGCCCTCCCGGTCAAGCCGGATGACTGCGCGGGCGATCAGGTTGTAGAACCAGCCGATGGTCTGGGGCTTGTACTCGGCTTTCTCGAACCAGCTCTCCAGAGTGCGGACGGCCTTGTCGTCGGCGGCCAGGACTTCGCCCCTGCGGCTGACCTTGACGTCCTCGGGGCTGATCACCGCGCCCTTGAACCGCTTCCCGTCGACCACCGGGTACTCGGGCAGCTCGATCGCCATGAAGACGTTCCTGACGTGCTCCAGCGAGAGCTTGCGCAGCCGTACCTTCAGGTCCGGCAGTACCGGACCCGGCAGCCGGCCGGGGTAGGTCGGCACCAGACCGGGGCGGCCGATCTGCGGTGTGCCGCTGACGGCGTTCAGGAGATTGCCCACCTGGGCCATGTGCTGCATCTCCTCCAGGACCACGCCCCGGATGATGTCGGCGATCTCGGTGTTGTGGCCGGACTTCACCGACAGCAGCGCCGCCAGGTAGGGCGGGATGGTCGCGTGCTCCACGAGCAGCGCCTGCTGGAGCGCCGACCGCAGGTCGTTGATCGAGTCGATCTCGAGGATGGGCGGAGCCGGTTCGGTGGCCAGCCACTTCACGATGGTGTCCCGCTTTCCTGGTGAGAGATCCCGTGTGACGGGCATGTGGTGAGGTGATTCAAGGGGCGCGAGCAGTGACTTCCCGATGTACACGGCGTGCCCGGCGACATGGCCGTAGTGCCCCAGGTCGAACACGTCGTGCATGGCCGGGTAGAGGTTGGCGTACTGCTGCAGAACCGGCTGCACATCCCGGACCCAGGTGGGCCGTTCCGGTATGCGGTGATGACTGAAGAGCCGGATGCTCAGTCGGCCTTCCGGCTCCTTGGGGCCGCCCGCGACGCAGTAGCCGACGTCGGCCACGATGCCGTCGATGGCGCGGCGCGGAGTGCCCGGGTCGGTTCCGGTCAGCGTGATCCGGGTCCGGCCGTCCGACCCGGTCGTCACTGTTTCCGGTGCTCGCAGCACCGCGGGCAGTGACCCGGTGTCGAGGGCTATCCGTACACCGGCGGCCGGGCGGCCGTACCGGGTGGCGTGGACGACGGTGCTGACGACATCGTGTGGAGCCTCCGGATAGATGCGGAAGACCCCGCCGTCCGCCCGCAGGAAGGTCGCGTCCTCGTTCTCGGCCAGGACGACGGTGGGCTCGTCTCCGGACGCGTCCACGACGGCCAGCCGTCGCTCGCGTACCGACTGGGCCTGCGCGGGCGTCAGCCCGACCGTGGCGATGCCCGCGAGCCGCTCGTAGAAGTCCGCGTCCATGCCTTCGAGCCGACCGAGGTCGTGCCGGGTTCCGTCCTCGTCCAGGGCCACCAGGCGCAGGGGGCCCAGGCTCTGCAGAGGCCCGCCGCGCGAGGTGGCCCGGATGCTGTTGCCCAGGTCCACGAAGACCGTACGGGTGTCCTCGTCGACCCGGCACGGAGCGTGGTGCAGCAGACCGGAGTCGCTGGACTTCCGCAGGCGGCGTCCGGCCACCAGGTGTCGTGGCTCTCCCTCGGCGTACGGGCCGATGGAGCCCACGACACGGCCGAAGGTGAGTGAATCGAGCCACCGCTCGACTCCGTCCTCGACACCGTCCAGGTTGAGCTTCACCGAGAGCGTGTCGCCGTGGGTGGCCGCGCGCATCGTCTGCAGCAGCGGCGACGTGAGGTTCTCGGCCCATCGCACGCCGGTGAGGACGGATTGATAGGTGGCCGAGGGATCGCCACGGCCCGAGGGCAGCGTCGCACGGATCCACACGTCCTCCATCGCCGCCGGCGCGAAGTCGCCGCGCAGTTGTTCCCGGCCCTTTGCGTCCAGGACCCGCAGGCGCAGACCGTAGATCTCGGAGACCATCTGGTTTTGCGGATCCAGGTCCACGAACTTGCCGTTGGGACGCCGGTCGTCGTCCGCGACCCACCCGCCCACGACCGGGTCCTCGGAACCCTTCGTCAGCACCCGGCCGTCGGGCCGGCAGACACTGGTCACCCGTACATCGGTGAGCCGTAACGCACCCGAACCACGTGGATTCCAGAGTCCGTTGGCGTCGGGCAGGTCCATACGCCACTGGAACCGCGGTTCGAAGAGGTCGTTGTCGAAATAAGGTGCGAGGTTGTTCGCGGTGGCCACATCGGCCTGGAAGGTGCCGGCGAAATTGAGCCGAGGGAATCCGAGGTACGACACAGGCGCCTCTCAGTCATGTGGTTCGAAGGTGATCGGCAGGCTCTTCAGGAAACGGAAGTTGATGCTGTCGAGCCAGTCAGGATCGGCCTTGGCGAGCGACCAGTTGTCCACCCGGCGCAACAGTGTGCGCATCGCCACGTCGATTTCCGAGAGGGCGAGCGAGGCGCCCAGGCAGTAGTGAATTCCATGACCGAAGGAGAGGTGGTCGGCGGCCCTTCGGGTGATGTCGAGGGTGTCCGGGTCGGCATAGCGGCGCGGGTCGCGATTTCCGGAACCGAGCACCAGTGTCACCGACTGGCCGCGGCGTATCAGCTGTCCCCCGATCTCGATGTCGGCGAGAGCGATCCGGGTGGTGAACTGGACCGAGCTGTCGTAACGCATCAGCTCATGGGCGGCGTTCGTGGTCATTTCCGGGCTGTTGCGCAGGAGCCGGGTCTGGTCCTCGTTCTGCAGCAGGGCGAGCACCGCGTTGCCGATGAGGTGGGTCGTGGTCGCCTGGCCCGCGTCGATGAGCAGCAGGAAATTCGCGAAAATCTCGTCGTCGGTGTACTCCGCATCGCGCAGTTGAGCGCTGATCATCCGGCTGAAGAGATCCTCGGCCGAGCCGTCCCGCCGGGCCCGCGTGCCTCGGTCGAAGGACTCCCTGAGCGCCTCGATGCGTCCGTTCTGCGCGCTGGACTGGGTGAAGAACTCGTGCAGCAGCCCCTGCCAGCTCTCCAGCAGATGCGCCGCGTCGTCGGGAACGCCGGCCAGCTTCGCGATGATGCCGCGACTGAGCGGCTCCGAGAAGTCGTGGATGACGTCCATGCGTCCGTGTGGCAGGGCCCGTTCCAGTAGTTCGTTCGCCAGCTCTTCGATGAGTGGCCGCATTTCCCGTACGAAGCGTGGTGTGAGCCCCGGCTTGATGAGGCGGCGCAGCCCCGTGTGACGCGGTGGTTCATTGAACAGCATCATGTCGGAGAGGGTTTTGGCCAACAGGGTGATATTGCCGCGTGACTGCGCCGGAAGACTCTCGTGGAAATCGGCTATACGGGCACCGGAAAGCCGTTCGTCCTTGGAGAGCTGAACGATCTCCGGGTGCCCGAGTATCGCCCAGGACTGCATCCATTCGTCCCACTGGACTGGGCTGTTCGCGCGGAGCTCGGCGTAGAATGGGTAAGGGTTCGCCGCCCATTCAGAACCGAACAGGTCGAGCAGGCTCGTCGTACTGGGAGCGGTCATGGTCGACCAGCCTGCCGTCCCGCATCAGGAATCGTCAACTGCCGTTGGGAATAGCCTGCTTGGGTCGCCTCGGTGTCGTGCGTCTTTCGTTCCAGGCTTAATGACAGTGACTTGGGTTCGGGAAACTGTTAGTGTCGCGAATGCCGATGGGAATTCTCCATGAATTCTCCTGTGGGAAGGCAGAGTTCATGACGCGATACCTCCTCGCCCCATTTCCTTTGCACGGGCATGTGACGCCCATGGTCGCGCTCGCCGCCGAACTGGTCGGGCGTGAACATCAGGTGGACGTGGTGATCAGTGCCCCCTTCGCCGAGGTGTTCCGCGAGGTGGGCTGCACGGTCACCGAGATCGCCATCCGGCCCCGAGGGGGCGTACCGGAACGGCCGACGTTCGGACACCGTCTGCGCCGGATCCGCCGGATCTGGGACGTCTTTCGTGAGCAGCGCCGTCTGACCGAAGAACTTGTCGACCGCTGGCCGACTTGGGATCCGGCCGTTGTCGTCGCCGACATCATGGCCATCTGGGGAATCCGCGCCGCCGAAGCCGCCGGCGTTCCCTTCGTCTCCTTCTACGTGACCTACGCCATCAGCGAAGAGGTGCTCCTCGACGAGGTCCGCCGGCATCTCGGCTCCCGAGCGGCCACCCTGGTCAAACTGTTCGGCGTCGCACGGATCCAGCCCGGGTTGCGCCGACGGGTCACGGCGGGAGCCACGAAAGCCCTGGTCAACACCGTGCCCGAACTCCAGCCCGCCCGGGAGTCGTTCGACGAGCGCTTTCACTTCGTCGGACCGCTGCGCCGCGAACCCGTGGGCACCGATGGCTCCGCCACGGGCTACTCGGACGACCTCCCCTGGGACCGCATCGAGCGCGAGCCCTCCCTTTACGTGTCCACCGGCACCATGTTCACCAGGGGTCCGGAATTCTTCCGCAAGATCGCTGACGCCTTCGCCGGGACCCGCTGGCTGGTGGTGCTCGCCACCTCGCACACCGACCCGGCCGAGCTGGGGCCGCTGCCGGCAAACGTGATCGCCCGTCAGTACGTGCCGCAGTCCGCGGTCCTGGAGCGCTGTGACGCCTTCCTCTCGCACGGCGGGATGAACTCGGCCCTGGAGGGGCTCGCGCTCGGTAAACCCATGGTCCTCGTACCTCGGGCGGCCGACCAGCGGGAGATCGCCCGTCGGCTCGCTGCCGCCGGAGTGGGTGTCGTTATACCGGCCGAGAGCGAGGGGCAACGTTTCGTCACCGCCCTCGACGAGGTGATGAGCAATCAGGGAATCCGCCGCACACTGGACGAACTCTCCGCCCGTATGGGCCGGTTGAACGGCCCCGCGGCCGCCGCCGATGTCCTGGATGAACTTGCCCGGGAAGGGCGGAACGTTCTGGGGGGCGACCGATGACCGGGCCACGCAGAAGGACGGTCCTGCAGGGAGCGACGGCCGTGGGGCTGGGAGCGGCGGGAGCCGCCGGACCCGGCGGCGCCCCGGCCTGGGCCGCGGACGAGCCCCGGCGGACCGACCCCTACGAGGAGTCCGTACGGGACGCCCGGATGGTCTGGGACCGTCCGCCCGAGGACTGGCAGGACGCGCCCTGCCTTGGCGACGGATCACTCCGTGTACAGGTCCGCTGCGGGGACTCCCCGAACCTCTTGGCGTTCGAGGTGCGGGACACGTCGGATGCCTGGCAGTCGGCGGCGGCCAGGCTTGTCCTACGGTTCGCAGGGACGCCCACCGCGCACCACTGGCAGCTGGATCTGTGGCACGCGGAGCTCAAGGCGACCATTACCACCACACGCGGCAGGGTGCACCTCACCGCTCTCGTGCCGCACGGGAGCGGTGTCCTGGTGGTCCGCCTGAGCACCGAGGGGGCGGAATCGGAAGCTGCCTGGCAGCCAACACCCGCCGGCCACCCGCTCCCTCTCCAGGAGGAGACCCGCGGACCGGCCCGGGTCCTGGTAGCGGGTGCTGACGCCGGAGCGGTCCGCCGGGCGCTCGCAGCCCTGCAGCGCCTCGACATCGAGCACCGCCGCTGGTGGCAGGACCACTACCGGCGTGGCTTCCTCTCCGTACCGGACCGCACCGTGCAGCGGTTCTACTGGGCCCAGATCTATCTGTCGGCGGCGGCACTGCGCCGGGACACCCCCGTCACCGGCTTCGGCCACCCCCTGCTCGGTACCACCGACCACCTCGCACTCGACCCGGTCGTCGCGGCCACGGGACACCGCCCGCGCACGGCGAGCCACAACCATCTGTACGGCGGACTGCCCGGCGTCGGCTCCAAGGGCGGCCGGGCCTCCGATCCCATCAGTTCATGGGGACTGCCGGCCGTCGAGGCGGCGTACCGCACGAGCATGGACCAGCGCATCCTCCGCGACTGGTTGCACCCCGCGTTGCGCAAGGCGGTCGGTTTCTACACGTACTTCCTCGTGGCGGAACCCGACGGGCGGCTGCACCTTCCGGCCACCCACTCGCCGCACTACGCCGATGTGCCCGACGCCTCCCACGCTCTGGCACTGCTCCGCTGGGCGCTCTCCATGCTGATCGACTCCACCCGGCGCCTCGGCATCCAGGAAACGGCACTCGACCGTTGGCGCGACATCGCGGCCCGCCTCACTTCGTACCCCACCGGCCCGGACGGCGTGCTGATCGGCCGCGGTGCCCCGCTCGCCCGCTCCCACCCATACGCTTCGCACCTGCTATGGCTCCACCCGCTGCGGGAAGGACTCCCGCAGGCGCGTACCGAACTGGCACGGCGCAGCTACGCCCACTGGGCCTCCATGCGCGACAACTGGCACGGTTCTTCCTACGTCACCGCCGCAGGCCTCGCCGCCGCGGTGGGCGAGGCGAGTGAGGCGTCGTCGCACCTCCGACACTTCCTGGCGAACCTGGGCGGCGGAGCGCTCTACCGCGCGGGCAGGGGGGAGGAGGGCGGCGAGACGGCGGTGTCCGTGCCGCTGGGCGCCGGGCAGGCGGCCCTCGACCTCCTGTTGGACTCCTGGGGCGGCACCCTGCGGGTGTTTCCGGCCACCCCACAGGAATGGCCGGACACGACGGTGGCGGGTCTGCGCGCGCCCGGAGCCTTTCTCGTCGACGCCGAGCGCAGCCATGGCCGTACCGACTGGGTCCGTGTGCGTAGCGAGGCCGGCGAGCCGCTCCTGCTCGACCACGGCATCGAAGGCTCCTTCGAGGTACTCGACGAGAACGGCAGGCCCAGGCCCTGGCAACCCAGTGGCCCACGAGCGGTGCGGGTCCCGCTCGGACGCGGCGAGAGCGTCGTGGTGGTCCGGCGCGGGCAGCGTCCCGCCGCCGAGCCACGGATGGTGGAAGCCGCCGGAACGCCTCGCGCCTGGGGGATGTCCGGACCCCAGAAGTAGACCTGGCACCCATGTCGATGAGTGACGTCAGCCGCTACGGTCGCAGCATGATCGCGCGCAATACGCTGGAGGCCCTCGCACAACGCCCGTTGAGCTTCCTCAGCTCGTCCTGGCCCTGGCGGTCGCTCGGCTATCTGCTGTCCAGCGCCGCCATGGGAGCCTGCGTCGCGGGCCTCGGCGGGCTGCTGTACCTCCTATGGGACGTACTCGGTCCGCTCGCTGTCGTGGTGCTGCTGGCCGTGGCCGTCGTCGTGGCGTGGGGCGTGTCCCGCTACGAACTCTGGCGCCTGCGGCTCGTGATGACCGTGCCGTCGGCCGACGCCGACGAGCAGCCGGCCCGCCCGCTGTGGAGCAGGCTCAAGGAACGCCTGCGCGCCGCGGGCGGAGCGCGTGAAATCGGCTACGGGCTGTTGGCGTTGCTGGTGCTGTGGTGGACGGACCTCGGCATCACCTTGGTCTCCCTGGGGATTCCGCTGTTCCTGATGAGCGCCCCCTTCCAACCGACCGCGAGCTTCGCCGTCGGCTGGGCCGGAGTGCTCACAGGCATGGTGCTGCTGCCCATCGCGGCGTATCCGATCGCGGCCTGGGCAGGCGTACGGGCCGCGATGGCCATCGCCGTACTGGATCCCCGAGACAGCGAACTGACCCAGGTCATGGAGTCCCGGGCCCGGCTCGTGGACGCTTTCGAGGTGGAGCGCCGTCGTATTGAACGCGACCTCCACGACGGTGCGCAGCAGCGGCTCGTCACCCTGTCCATGAAGCTCGGCCTGGCCGAGCTGGACTTGCCCCCGGACTCGCTCGCCGCCCAACAGGTGCGGGAGGCACGGAGCCAGGCCAAGCAGGCACTGAAGGAACTGCGCGAGCTGATCCACAACATCCATCCCCAGGTGCTTACCGACCGCGGTCTGGAACCGGCGGTCCAGGACATTGCCGGCCGCTCGGTGGTCCCGGTGGAGGTCGACATCGTTCTGCCCGAGCGGCTCTTCGCGCAGGTGGAGAGCACCGCCTACTTCGTGGTGTGTGAAGCCCTCGCCAACGTCGCCAAGCACAGCAAGGCGACCCGCGCCTGGGTCCGCGGCCGGCTCGGGGACGGCAAGCTGGTGGTGGAGATCCGGGACGACGGGGTCGGCGGCGCCGACACGGAGGCAGGCACCGGGCTCATCGGCATCACCGACCGTCTCGCGGTCCTCAACGGCAGAATGTTCCTCTATTCACCGGTCGGTGGGCCGACCGTCCTGCGAGTGGAGATTCCGTGCAATCACTGAGGCTGGTCATCGCGGAGGACTCCGTCCTGCTGCGTGAGGGGCTGGTCGGGTTACTGGAGCGCTTCGGGCACACCGTGCTCGCCTCGGTCGGCGACGCCCCGTCGCTGATCGCCGCGGTGGCCGAGCACAAGCCGGACGCCGTCATCGTCGACGTACGCATGCCCCCCGACAACACCGATGACGGGTTGCGCGCCGCCCGTCGGCTGCGCGCCGATCATCCCGGTCTGGCGGTGCTGGTACTCAGCCAGTACGTCTCACAGGGGTATGCCTCCGAGCTCCTCGCTTCTGACCGGCAGGGTGCCGCAATGGGATACATGCTCAAGGACCGCATCGGGGAGATCGAGGAATTCGTCTCGGCGCTGGACACGGTGGCCCGGGGTGGCACGGTGGTGGATCCCGAGGTGGTGCGCCAGCTTCTGAGCCGCCATCACGACCCTTTGCAGCGGCTCAGTCCCAAGGAGCGGGAGGTTTTGGGCCTCATCGCGGAGGGTCGCTCCAATGCTGCCATCGCCCGTCGGCTCGTGGTCACGGAGGCCACGGTCTCCAAGCGTATCGCCGCCATCTTCACCAAACTGGACCTGCCGCAAGCACCGGACGACCATCGCCGGGTACTGGCCGTACTGGCGTATCTGAACGTGTGATCACCACCGCAGTACTCACCATTCGCGAAGGGTGTGACCAGTGCGCATAGGCGTAGTCATCCTCCCCGAACACACCTGGCCGGAGGCTCGATCGAGGTGGCGTGCGGTCGAAGAGCTCGGCTTCGACCACGCCTGGACCTACGACCACATGGCATGGCGGACCATGGCTGGGCACGGCGGCCACCCTGGCAGCGGCTGCGGCCTGCACGTCCCGCATCGGTCTCGGGGAAGAAGAAGCACCACGGCATGAACGTGCAGGTCCTCGCCGACCCGGCCGGGCGCCTGATCCGGGCATCGGACGCACTGCCGGGAGCCACCCACGACCTGGCCGCAGCCCAGATCCACGACATCCCAGCCGCTCTGACCGCCCACGACATCAAGTGCTGGGCGGACAAGGCGTATCAAGGTGCGAGCCCCGCCATCCGCATCCCGTTCCGGGGCAGGAGCCCGCGCGGCCGACGCCGGCGTCACAACCGGGACCACGCCAAGAGCAGGAGGAGCACCGTGTAGAGCAGGGCTGTGCCGATCGCGGCGAAGAAGAAGCCGCCGTCGGTGGTCTTCCAGACTGGCCGCTCAAACTCTCCTGCTGACATCGCCCTTCTCGGATTCCGCGGATCATAAACGATCTCGACGACAGACGAGCTGCCTCTTTTCGGCAGGTCCTCGGGGGCTACCGTCACGTAGTGGCGCTCCCCCAAGTGATCTCGGTAGACGACATCCACGGAGAGGATCCCGGCGCTCCAGCTGTCGCCGCCCTTTCGCCCTTGCGTGCGCACGCCTCGCCGCCGCAGGGGCAAGCGCGCCCAGTTGGCCGCCACAGCAAACACCAGAATGGCCAACGAAGGTATGTACCCCATCAGGTAGGCACCCAGCATCACAGCCCCCAGTCAGTGATCACTGCGCATGATGCCATGCACCACCGGACTGGTCATCGGGACAGACGTCCCGCGTGCTCGAAGCCGAAGGCGCCACTTGGCATCATGCCGAGCGGGAACCGGTGACCACGACTGCCTGGGTCACACATGCCAGGTAGTCAGGTTGGAAAAGGATCACTGCCTTCCGCGAAGGGCAGCTCGTGGGCCCCGGGGGCGTACCGATCCGCTCACGCCGGGTCGGCGGTGTCGAAACGCAGGCCGCTGGAGCCCTCGCCGCGGCCGGGCAGGGTGGCGCGCGAGGACCAGAGCGCGGTGGCCCCCGCCGCGGTGCGGGCGAGCTGCCATCGGCGGGTGACGCGGACTCCCTCCCGGGGAACCTCCTCGGACGGAAGCCGAAGCGTGGTGCCGGGCTGCAGGATCTGTCCACGGGCACCGGCGCCGTAGCGGTGCAGCAGGGTGCGGCCCGGGGCGGCGGGGTCGGGGACGGGTGCGAGCGGCACCCAGTGCTCGGGGACGGTGCTCTGCAGGCGGTAGCGGCGCATCACGCCCTGACCGGTCGCGACGGGCGCGGGCGGCAGCGCCCCGGTGACGGCGGCCAGCCGGTGGCGGTCGACGCGGTGGCCGGCCGCTCCGGCCACCGCCTCCTCGACCGCCCACGCCAGGTTGGCGGCCTCGTCGCGCAGGAACAGCACCTCCTCGACGGGTTCGCCGTCCAGCGCGTCCACCGCGCCCGGCAGGAGCAGCAGCAGATCGGCGGTGTCACGGGAGTCGGCGACGCTGGAGCGGAACAGGGTCCAGTCCTGCGGCGCGGGCGGCAGCAGCACCCGTTCGCCGAAGGTGTCGGTGACCACCACGGAGGTGACGCGGGTGACTGTCCCCGCGGGCAGTTCCAGCGGTACGAGGAAGTAGTCGTTGGCGTACGAGGTCGCGTACTCGGCGAGCAACAGCCGTGCCAGGTCGGTGGATTCGGCGGTCAGACCGCCCCAGTACACCCGGGCGTCCTCCATCTCCCACCAGCGGGTGGCCGGCATGCCCGGGTAGGAGGCGACGGTCGGCAGCACCGTGCGGACCACCTTCTGGGGGGCGGCCGCGGGCGTGCCCAGGGTGGCGCCGGGGCGGTGGTCGAAGGCGTACCAGTCCAGCCGCCCGCCCGGGTACTCGGCGGCCCGCAGCACGGTCTCGTCGTCCCCGTGGCGTGCTGCGACGGAGAACCCGTGCTCCAGCCGCTGCGGGATCCACGCGCCGCCGCCCGTCGGGGCGGTGACCGGCAGCCCGAGCAGCTTCCGCCAGGCGGCCGTGGCCCGGGTGACCGCGGCGGTGAGCGCCGCGGGGACGGTGACCCGGGACGGGGTGTCGCGGCCGGTGCCCTGGGCCGGGGCGAGTTCGGCGGCCAGGGCCAGCCCGTCGGGGGCCCGTCCGGCCACGGCGGCGAGATAGCCGGTGGTGGCGTCGTCGGCGACCGGACCGGGCGCGGCGCTGATCGGGTAGGCGGCGGCCAGCAGCGCGGCGACGGCTCCGGCTCCCTCGTCGCGCAGCAACCGCAGGTACTCCAGGCCGAGTTGGGCGGCGGTGCGGCGGTCGAGGGAGGCGGCCGGGGTGTCCCGTTCCACCACGGCCTCCAGTGGCAGGTCCGCGTCGAGGGGCAGCGGGGCGGGGTCGGCGTCGCCCTGGTAGCGGGTGAGGCGGGCGCAGTCGGCGCGCAGCCGGACCGACACCGGGGAGCCCGCGTCCTCGCCCTGGAACTCCCCGACCTGCCACTGCCGCCCCAGCAGCCACAGCGGGTCGGCGGTGCGGGCCTGCAGGCCGGGCGTCATGTCGGCGGCACGGGTACGGGGTTCGAGGCGGGTCCACGAGGTGATGGAGGGTTCCTGCGGCACGTCGTCGTCTCCGGTCGTGTGGCGGGGCGGGCGGTGGGCGGTCAGTGGGCGGCGTCGGCGCGGAAGTCGGTGGACAGGGCGCGGCCGTCGGGGTTGAGGGGCAGGTGGAGGCCGGGGAGGAACTGGCCCGCGCCGCCGAGGACGTCCACGTCCACCAGCCGGGTCCTGGCCCGGTCCAGCGTCTGGTGCAGCAGCCGTTCCACGCCCTGCGCCGTCCACACGGTGTCCGCGGGACCCGCGGGGACCGCCAGCAGCACGGTCTGCGGCGGCACGGCCGCCGGGGCGTCGAACTCCAGCGCCGCCGCGGCGGTGTGGGTGTCGTCGGGCACGGTCTCCACCCACTCGTCGACGGCCAGCCCGTACACCGGCGCGGTCAGGTCCAGGGAGGCGCCCGGCAGGACGCCCAGCACCATGGACAGCCGTCCGCCCTCCGGCGCGCCGGCCGGGCGCCGCGCGCCCCACCAGCGGTCGTTCGCCACGTGCGGGAGCTGGGCCACCCGCACCAGGTCGGTGCCGGAGGCGACCGGCGCGTCCAGCGCCGCCGCGAGGTCGAAGACCTCCTGCAGGCGTCCCGCGCCCGACCGGACCCTGCCGGTCTGGCGCAGCCAGCGGCGGCCCTCGCCCGGGGTGCCCTGGAGCGCGCCGGTCACGGCCAGTGAGGCCGCCAGTCCGGTGCCCGCGGCGGCCGCCGCGTCCGCCGGGGGAAGGAACGACGACAGCAGCGGCAGGTCCTCGCCGAACAGTGCCCGGATCCGGGACAGCTGGTGGGCGGTGATCTCCGGGTCGGTGGGTGCCGGGCCGCCCGCGGGGTGGTCGGCGGCCCAGGCGGCCGTCAGCCGGTCGTGCGCGGCCCGCCGGGCGCGCAGTTCGCGTTCCGCCGAAGCCGCGGCCTCCGCCAGCAGCGCCGCCTCCCCGGCGGCCCCGCGCGGCGGCGGTACGGCCCCGGGCACGCCCGCCCCCGCCGCCCTGAGCAGAGCGGCCCGCAGCGGATCGCCGCCGCCCGAGGCCGCCGCGGCCAGTGCCGTCAGGGTGTCGTCGACATGGACCAGGGCGAACCCGGCGCGGTTGACCGCGTCCTGCGGGTGGAGGCCGGCGGCCGGGTCGGTGTTCTGCTCGGTCAGGTCGGCGGCGTTGAGCGCCCGTCCGTGGTCGAACAGCCGCCGCACCGCCGCCACCGCCGACAGGAACTCGGTGATGGACAGCCGGTCGGCAGGCCAGTCGGCCGCGCGGCCGAAGTCCAGCTCCAGCGTCCAGCTCTGGTCGGCGGCGGCCGGTCTGGAGCTCTGCCAGGCCGCCAGGGTGATCCGCTGCTCCAGTTCGGCGCCGCACGGAGCCAGGCCGCGCGGCGGCATGGCCAGGTAGTCGACCGCACCGATCTGCAGGAAGTCCAGCGAGATCGCCGTGAACACCGGGGTGGTCCCGCCCGGCGGCAGCCAGCGCAGCCGGCAGAACACCCGGTACGGCACGGGCAGCAGTGCCGAGGCGACCGCGTCGGTGTGCGCCGCGGCCACGATCCGCGGCTGCACGCCCACCGAGGCGCCCCACGCCCCCCGGTCGGCGGCGCGGACGTTGCCCATCAGCAGCAGCCGGTGGGTGACGGCCGACGCCGCGCGCGGGGTGCGCGGGAACTCCAGCTCGGGCGGCGTGGTGTCGCCGCGCGACAGCGCGTCCAGTGCCGCGCCCGCCCGCTCCGGACGGCCCTGCACCACCTGGTGCACGCCCTCCGCGAGCAGCGCGTCGTGCAGCGCGTCGACCGTGTCCGTCAGCGCGTCCAGCACCGCGGCCAACGCCAGCTGGTCCGGGCTGCCGGTGGCGGGCAGGCCCGCCGAACCCCACGGCAGCCGCCCGTCGCGGTACCGGGTGTACAGCTCCAGACCGTCGCAGACCGAGGACGGCAGGGCACCGGTCGCCGCCGTGCCGTCCGGGCCGAGCACGGTGGTGCTCACCGGGGCCAGCGCCCGGAACGCGGGCAGGAACCGGTCGAGCAGTCCGCGCGGGCTCTCGTGCACCCCGCGCTCGAAGCGGTAGCCGAGCTGGGCGCCCAGCGGCAGCCCGAACCGCGCGCCTTCCAGCAGCTGCTGGGCCGTCCGCACCCGGCGCGACGACAGGTCCAGCGCCAGCGGTCCGGCGCCCGGGCCGCCGCTGCCCGAGCCGCCGTGCGAGCGCTGCGCGCTGCGCAGCACCGCCGACGTGACGGCCTGGCCCACCGACGGCGCCAGGACGTAGCCGGTGCCCGCCGCCTTCACCAGCGGGTGGTCCGGGTCGTCCTCGTCCTTCGGCGGCTCGGCGACCGGGACGCGTGCGGGCGCCGGCTCCAGATCGGTGACCCAGCCGTACCCGCCCAGGTGGACGCCGGTGGGCCGGCCCGCGCGCAGCGTCGCCAGGCGCTTGGTGGCGAAGGAGGTCGTCCAGGCGTCCAGCCGGTGCCCGGCCAGGCCGAGCGCCGCCGCGGTGTGCCGCTCGACGTCCTCGACGGGCAGCCCGGACAGGGCGTACAGGGTGGTCCGGTACGCACGCAGACCGGCCGTGGCGGGGTCGTCGGCGGGCGGATCGGCGAGGTACCGGTTGATGGTGCGGGCCGGGTCGGCGGGGACCGGACGGGCGAGCCTGCGCCACACGGTGGCGGTGGTGACGCCGTCCTCGACGTCCACCAATTGCGGTTCCACGGGCTCGGCCGCGCCCAGGGCGTGCGCCGCCCGGGACGCCTCGGCCAGCAGCCCGGCCCTGGCCAGCCGGTACAGCAGCGGCGTCGGGCCGCCACCCGGGACGGCGGCCGCCGCCAGCTCCTCGGGGGAGCGGCCGACGGCGGACAGCGCCCTCAGATGGCCGAGCGTGCCGTCCGGCCCGGTCACCAGCGGAGTGCCCAGCCGGTACGAACCCGAGGCGAACACGGCGCTCGCCAGCGGAACGGTCTCCGGCAGCCCGAACGAACGCAGCAGCGCGGTGGCCTCCTCGAAGGCGCTGCGCCGCCAGTCGCCGCCCAGCCGCATCCGCAGGAAACGCCACAGCCACACCACGTACTCCCCGCCCAGCACGCTGCGGGCGCGGACCTCGCGGGTACGGGCGTCCGCGCCCAGGATCCGCACCAGGTTCTGCTCCGGACCCTGCCCGGCCGGCCCGGCGGGTTCGGTGCCCGCGCCGATCCGCGGCAGCCGCCCGACGGAGGTCTTCCACAGCGTGGAGTGCAGACGGCTCAGCAGGCGCACCCCGGCCGAGTCGTCGGGCTCGCCGGGCAGTGGCTGCCAGCGACCCGCCTCCATCACCGGGAGGATCCCGTACGGCTGCGCGCCCACCCGGAACGCGGGCAGCGGGCCCTCGGCCCGCACCCAGTCCAGGTAGTGGGCGCGGATCCGGGCGAGGGCCGCCTCGTCCAGACTGCCCGCCATCATGTGCCGCAGGTGGTAGCCCAGGCCGGCCGGCCACAGGGCGTCCTGCACCAGCCGTGCCGTGGCGTCCTCGTCGTCACCGGCGTGCGCGGCGCGGGCCGCCGCCGTGGGCTCGTGGGCGCGCGGCGGTCTGCGGCGGGCGGTCGCCAGTACGCCCCCGTCGGCGGACTCCAGGTCCAGCCCGAGCGCCAGCGCGGCGCGCCCGGCGGAGCCGGTGGCGGCCGGGGCGGTGTCGGTGTGGGTGACCCGGTCGGGCGGGACGGCGGTGGTGAAGCCGGAGGGCAGGTCGTCGGTGTTGTTGGTGGGTGTGCCCGGCACCAGCCAGGACAGCCCGCGGGTGGCGGCCTGCGCCTCCAGCAGCGACGCCAGGCCGGCCGCGGCGCCCCCGGGGTCGGGTTTCTCGCCCACGCCGTAGACCAGCACCCGGTCCAGGCGCTCGCGCGCCGCGCCCTCCGGCAGGTCGAGGACGACGGCCATGCCGGCGGCCCGGGCCGCGCCGAAGTCGGTCAGCCAGGCGGTGGAGGCGTCCACCGGCGGCAGGTGGTCGGGGACGGTGGACAGATCGGCCGCCGGGTTCAGGCCCACCACCAGCTCGGGGCGGATCTCGCCGCCGACCCCGCGCACCGTCACGGTCCCGGAGGTGGCGGTGACCACCCAGCGGGTCGGCAGGGCGCGGGCCACCGCCGCCCGGGTCCAGGTCGCGGTGCGCGGCAGCGGGGCCGGGAACACCGGCAGGCCCTTGGGCAGCGGCGCGTCGTCGGGGACCGGGCTCTGCGGGCGTCCACGCGGGTCCGGCTCCATCACCCGCGCCACCCAGGTCGCCCGGGTCGGCCCGACGGCCGCGGCGAGCCGTTCCCACGCGGCCTGCTCGCGGATCTCGTCGTCGGCCGCCCGCCACACCGCGCGCCAGTAGTCGGCTCCCGAGGCGGTCTCGTCCGGGGTCAACTCCGGTTCGTGGGAGTCCACATGGAGGGTGTCGGGGAAGACGCGGACGAGCAGCCGCTCGTGGCCGGCCCCGGCGAACCGGGTCTCCAGGCGGACCGGCAGCAGCGCCAGCGGGTGGGTGGTCGCCAGCGTCCACACCGGCGGCACGGCACCCGCCGTGGTCTTGTCGGTCGCGGTCGCGGTCATGGCGGTGGTCACTGGTCGTCCTCCGGCGAGTGCGTCGCGGTCTGTTCACCGATGGGCCCGGCCGCCGCCGCGCTGCCGGCGGGCAGCAGGTCGTCGGCGTGCAGCGCCACGAACACCGGGCGCTGCAGCGACCGGCTCGCGTAGTGCGCGGAGTTGTACGGGTCGGCCGGGGGCTGCTCACCCTCGTCCAGGCCGAATCGGAGCCCCGAGGGCTGCTCGCGGAACGAGAAGAACCACCCGGGATCCTTGCCGCCGCCCACCGCCTGACCGCGCGTCAGCGGGAAGCAGAACAGCCGCAGATCGGGCTCGAACCGGGCCGAGAACAGCGGCAGCAGCTCCGGCGCGCCCTCGGGGACCGTCCGGGCCGTGCGGTCCGGGCCCGTCCACGACGCCTTGCGCGCGGTCACCGCCGTGTCCGGGTAGCGGTGCAGCAGTTCGCCGCGCACCACCAGCACCAGCACGCCCTCCCCGGCCGCGCCCACCCCCGTGGTGTGGGTGCCCAGCGCCCCGCCGCCCCAGGAGGCGATCGGCGGGATGTCCGGAAGCGGGGAGCCGGGCGGACGGCTGCCGTCGGGTGCCGCACCCCGGATGTCCCAGAACTGCCGGAAGTACGTGGTGGACGGGTCCACCGGCACCTCGCGCCACAGCAGTTCGCGGCCGAGTTCGCCGTTGAGGCCGAGCAGGAACGCCTCCACGAAGGCGGGATCGGTCTCCAGCAGGCCCACGCTGTCGGCCGGAACCTTGTCCGCGCCGCCCAGCAGGTGTTCCGGCGACAGGGCGCGCAGCAGCTCGTACGTCGGCTCGGGGAACGCCACGCCGGTCACCAGGCTACGCAGCGGGTCCACGCCGGGCGGCAGCGTGTCGGCGAGCGGCACGCCGTCCACCCCGATCCGGGACAGGGCCCGGTCCGGGACGGTCGCCAGCGGGTCCAGCGCCGCCCGCAGGGCCGCCGCGGTGGCCGCCACCGGGACGGTGGGCGGCGGTGCCTGCCGGGTGAGCTGCTGGGAGGCGGCCACCACCGTCTGGTGCCGCATGGCCGCCTCCACGAAGCGGGTGCCCATCGCGGCACGACGCGCGGTGAGCGCCGGGTCCAGGTCGGCTACCACCAGCGACGTCCCGGCCACCGCCGTGCACCGCGGCTCGGAAGCGGTCACCGCGGTGGTGCCCCAGACCTCGGGCACCCCGGCGGCGTCCAGGTCGAAGGCGGCCGACAGCACCGGACGGTGCAGCCCGCCGGACGGGAAGCTCCGCAGGAACAGCAGGTCGGCGCGGCGGCTTCCGGTCAGATCGACGGCGGCCACCGACAGCCCGGACAGCCGCTCCGCGCCCGCGAGCGACGGTCCGGCGAACGGCACCGGGGCCGTCCAGCCCCCCATGACCAGGCCGCGCCGGTTGACCGAGCGGCCGATCCGGTGGGTGATCGCATCCCGTTCCGAGCCGCGTTCGGCCAGCACCAGCACCAGGTCGGGAGCGTCGTCGTCGGTGACGTCCACCACGTCCACGCCGAGCGCGACCGGGACCCCGGTGGGCGTCGGCAGCGTCTGGGTCAGCCCCCAGCCGCCGGTGGCCCGGCCGGTGGCGTCCAGCCGCCACCCGATCCGCCAGGAGACCCGGCCGCCGCCGCCCTCGGCCTTGGCGTAGGCGACGATCAGTTCCGGGCGGCCGTCGCCGTCCAGGTCGGACAGCGCGACGTCGGCGTCCGCCACCGGGCCCACCGGCTCGGGCAGGTACTGCATCGGACCCCAACCGCCCTGCGGCCGGCCGTCCTTGTCGAGGTCGAAGCCGACCCGGTAGCCCACCCGGCCGCCGGCCCCGGCGTCGTCCACCGACAGCACCACCAGGTCCGGCCTGCCGTTCCCGGTCAGGTCCGCGACCGCCACCCCGGCACCCCTGGCGCCGGGGCCGAACTGCGCGGCCGGGCCGGGTCCCGGCACCCAGGGCGCCCGGGGCGCGCCGTCGAAGCCCAGGTCGGGACCGGTGGCGCAGCGGACGACGGGCGAGGCGGCCGAGGTGTCGAGCTGGGCGATCAGCGCCGACGAGAACAGTGCCACCCCGGGCGCGAAGCGGCGCCGGTCGGCCGCGGGCCAGTCCGCCCAGCCGCCCTGCCCGCCCGGGTCGGTGGCGGTGCCCCGGTCCGTGCAGGTCACCGTGGTGCCGCTGAACAGCGCCCACATCAGGCGCCCCTCGGTGGTGAGAACGTACGCGGCGGCCGGGTTGTTCGGGTCGGCCATCGGCGCGACGCCCGGCGCGGGCGTGTGCCCGGACGGCAGCGACCACGCCTGCCACACGGGCGTTCCCGCGAAGCCGGTGCCCCGCAGCAGGGTGCCGTCGGCGGCGATCGCGTGCTGCACGTCACCGGCGGGCGGCGACAGCGCCTGCAGCGCGCGGCCCAGCGGTTTGCCGAGGTTGCGCCACAACGGCGTCCGCCCGGGCCGGTACTCGTACAGGGTGCCGTCGGCGACGACCTGGCGCAGGTCCGCGACCCCGGCCCGGACACCGGGGGACCGCGGCAGGTCCGGGGGCGGGGCCACGATCGTCCACGTCCCGGTGCCGCTAGCGGAGGCCCGCCACTCGGCCCAGCCGCCCGGCGTCAGCGCGGCGTAGACGTGGGTGCCGTCGGGCGAGACCGCGATGTGGCCGCTGGGCCTGCTCAGCAGCCCGTTGGCGGGGCTGCCGAAGTTGCTCCAGGTACCGGCGGCAAGATCCATCCGGAACAGCTCCTCGGACTGCGAGAACACCCACACCCCGCCACCGGCCACCACCGGGTTGTTCCAGGCACCGGGCTCGGTGCCGGGCATCGGGTGCTGCACCCACACCCAGCGGTCCGTCACCCAGCGGCGCTCCACCAGCTCCGATCCCCAGCCCACCGCGTGCCGCATGAAGACCCGCGGGCTGCCGCCGGTCACCAGGGCGGGAACGCCCTTCAGCCCGGACTGCCCGTATCCGGCGGGCGTGCCGTGGTTGCGCCACAGCGCCTCGCGGCCGGGCTCGACCGGGACCTGCTCGTACAGGAACCCGGTGGCCTCGCCCGCCCAGGGATCGCCGGTGGCGAGCACGAACAGCCGTCCGTCGGTGTTCACCACCGGCGTGGTCCGGGCCTTCACCGGCATCTGCACCCACGGCGAGACGGGCGGGGGCGGCGGGGTCAGCCACCAGGGATCGGCCGAGGACAGGAACGCGGCGGTCAGCTGTTCCAGGGTGATCGGGCGGCCCGCGGAGTCCCGCAGCATGGTGTCGGGCACCGCCCCGGTCGGCAGCTGCGCGGGCGGCACGGGGGACACCGTTCCGGAGGCCAGCGCGGCCACCACGGCGGCGGGCGGGGCGCCGAGGCGGTCGCCGGAAGTGGCGCTGCCGCGGGTGGCACGGCGGAACGCCGAGGTGGTGGCCGCGGCCACCCCGGGGTTGCCGTCCACGACGTCCGCGACGGTGGAAGGACGCAGTGAGGGGGCGGCCCCGGCCCGAGAAGCCACCGACTGCCCGGCCCGTCCGGCGGACCCGTCGTCCGCCGGGGCGGCCGACGGCGGCGGGACGGGCGCCTTCACGAGGTCGTGCACCGGCCGCGTGACGGCCAGGAGTTCCGCGTCGCTCAGGACGTGGTACGCGGGCCCGGCGGCCGCCGCCGCGGGTTCGGCCGCCGCGATCGTGGCCCTCGGCGGCGCGATGCGGCGCCGGTGCAGGGCCGAGCCCGCGCTGCGGGCGAGGCGGGCGAACGACAGCAGCGCGTTGGCCTCGCGCAGGTCCGCGGCCTGTTCCTGGACCGCGGTGACCAGGTCCTCCTGACGGTCCTGGACCACCTTGGCGCCCAGTGCCGCCGCCGCCCGGTGCTGCGGTTCCAGGTTGACCGCCGCCAGCCAGGCCGGTTCCGCGCCCTCGGCCGGGGGAGCGCCGTCGGGAGTACCGCCGTACGCCCCGCCGTACAGCGGCGGCGGCAGCCGGTCGGTGCCGGGCGCGAACCGGGCCCGCATCGCCGCCCGCCACGCGGTGCGGGTGGCCTCCGGCCAGACCGGTCCGGCGCCGGGGGTGCGCAGGGCGCTGCCGAGCCAGGCGGTGGCCTCGGGGGTACCCGGGGAGAGCTGCAGCACCCCGGCGCCCGACAGGTCCAGCGCCCGGGCGCCGACGCCGGTGATCGGGCGGCCCTTGAGCTGCCGGGCCAGGCTCTCGAAGTCGCCGTCCAGGCCGGTGGTGAACCGCCAGGAGTGATAGACGGGCAGGGCGATCCGGCCCGGCGCGCCGCTCTGCCAGGCCGGGGCCGTGCCGGTGGCGTCGGGCTGCGGCAGGCCGAGCCCGGCGAGCCGTCCGGCCTCGTACGCCGGCACCAGGGCGGCCAGGTAGCGGGTGCGGTCGGTGGTGACGGTGGGGCAGATGATGCGGGAGAGCGACCGCTCGGGCGCCGTGCTCAGCACGGTCAGCGGGTCCTCGCCCGGCTCGGCGACGAGCTGGGCGTGGGCCCAGGCCCAGGACCGCGCGAGATCCGGCAGCGCGGCCACCGGGCAGTGCAGCACGGCGGGCGAGGTACCGGGGCCGTCCGCCGCGGTGAGCTGCGCGTCCGCCTCGGGGACGACGACCGGCACCAGCCACGGCCGCAGCCGCCCGCGCTCGTCGGGGCCGCCGGGCGAGAACATCCACGGCAGATCGGGCCGGTCGAACTCGACGGCGGCGAAGCCGGTGGTCTCCACCCCGGTGGCGTCCGGCGCCGGGAAACAGCGGATGATCTGCGCGGCGTCCACTCCCGTGACGTCACCCGGACCGAGCAGGGTCACCGTGACCGGGGCGACCGGCAACCGGTCGGTGCCGCGGCTGACCGTCAGGCCCACCTGGACGCTCGCCCGCGCCCGGGACGGCTGCGCGCCCGGCAGGCCGCCCGCGAGGCCGTCGCGGACCCAGGGCAGGAAACGCAGGCCGCTCACCGGGCACCCCCGGTGGCGAAGCCGGCCGCGGAGACCCGGGGCCCGCGCCCCGGCGCCCGGACCTCGGTCGCGCCGGCCGGGGGCCGGGCCTCGTGCAGTGCGGTGGCCATCTCCCATGCCTCCGTGTAGGTCTCGGCGGGGTGTGTGCGGGGGTGCGGTGCGGCAGCGTCCGCGCGCGTGGGCGCGCCGGCCTGCCAGGTGTGGGGCCGTACGGAGATCCCCGCCGTCGCGCAGCGGGAGCGCCCGGCGGTACGTCCCGCGGGTCCCGCAGCGGCGAGGGCCCGGAGCAGTTCGGCCGGAACGGTCTCGAAACGCCTGGCCGTCAGGTCATGTGACGTCGCGGCAGAGGCGAGGCGGCGTTCACCGGCGACGGCCGCCGCCGCGCGCTCGGCCGAGGCGACGCGCTCCGGCGCGGCCTGCGGCGGTTCCGCCGCCTGTCCGGCGCCGGTGCGCAGCGGCAGGACGGAGGCGAGGCCGGCCGCCATCGGCTCGTCCACCACGATCGCCTCGTAGTCGAGTTCCGCGAACGTGGTCAGCGCGGTGCCGTCGGGGCCCTTGCCGGCCGGGACGGTGAGCCCGTCCACCGCCAGTTCCGTGCCCGACCTGCACAGGTCGAAGGAGGCGCTGCTGAGCTTCGCGGCGTCCGCCATGTCCCGGAACTGGGCGGGCGCGAACCAGTCCTTCACCGCCGCGCCCAGCGTTCCCGGGTGCGCGCCCGGGCCCGTGCCGTACGCCACGGCCGCGATGTCGAAGACGGCGGGATCGGCCAGCGGGTCGGGTCCGACGCGGCGGACCAGGACGCCCAGCGGCAGCACCTTCTGGCCCACCGCCAGGCCGCCCAGCGGGTGGGCGAGCAGTTCCCCGGGGCCCGCGGTCACCTCGCGCAGGGTGACCACGGCCTGGCCGGAAGGCGGCAGCGACGACCAGGAGGCCGGGTCGGCGAGCGCGGCGAGCAGGGCGCCGGTGGGATCGACCGGCGCGGGCAGCACCTTCGGCCCGCCCCGGCCCGCGGTGATCTCGAAGCCGACCGTGACCGAGACGAACCACAGCTCGAAGTGCGCGTGGCCCTTGGCGTGCCACGGGCTCGGACCGGACAACTGGAGGGCGAGGTCCACCGCCAGGATCGTCCGCGAGCCGCGCTTGACCGAGGCCGACGCGAAGACGTCCACCACGAACCCGAACGGCGAGAACTGGATCAGCGCGTCGTAGCCGAGCCGCCCCACCACGGTGAACCCGGCCTTCTCCACCCGGACGTCCACCAGCGCCCCGTGCTGCACGGTGTTGGAGGTGACGGCGAGATAGCCCTCCACCCGCACCCGCGGGTTGTCGCCCTTGGTCAGCGAGATCGCCACCCGCCGCAGCTCGGGGAAGCCCTTGGGACGGCCGGTGAAACGCGGATGGAAGCCGCCGATGGAGAGCGTGAAGTCCCGCTTGGCACCCCATGAGGCCCGCAGCGCCATGTCACCGGTGACCGGGAAACCGGCCACCGAGGACTCCACCAGCGAGGCGTCCAGCGACGCCTCCCGGGTGCCCAGGTCGACCAGGCCCACCGCGTCCATCCGCAGCACCACCACCGGTGCCGCCGGGGCGGGCAGGGTGATGGTCACCCGCGCCAGCAGTCCGATCCGCACCGGGGCGGGCAGTTCGACGAAGAGCGCGAGGTCGGCGGTGGCCAGCGCCTTGGTTCCGGCGGACGGGTTCCTCACGTCGGGGGTGCGGGGGCCCCAGGTGATCCGGGCCATCAGCCCCAGCAGGTAGCGGTCGGGCGCGACCGGGAACAGCTTGGACAGCGAGGCCACCAGCTGCGGCCCGGCCGCCACCGGATCGGCGGGGAACAGCACGCTGTCCAGTGCCTTGGTCCGCACCCCGGCGCGCAGCGCCTCCACGTCCGCCGCCCGGTGCAGGCCGACCAGCACCCCCAGGCCCTCCAGGGCGAAGCCGGGGCTCGGCGGCGCGGGCGCGGTGCCGGTGGCGATCAGCAGCAGGGAGTAGATGTCCCGCCCGGCCCGGTCGCGCAGCGGGCGGCCGTCGGCCTGCCGGGTGGTGAGCAGCCCCACCGCCGTCAACCGGTAGGCGGACAGGGCGAGTTGGGCGGCGCCCGCGTACTGGCCGCGTTCCTTGTCGATGGAGAGGTAGCCGCCGCCGGTGATGAGGTCGCTGTCGACGGACAGGGCGATGCCGCTCGGCAGCCGGAAGGCGGTGGACAGCTCCATCGGGCCGGTGTTGCCGCCGCCGGGCGGGAAGGCGGCGGTCACCGCCAGTCCCAGCCGTTCGACGGCCGCGGTGACCGGGCCGAGCGCGAGGCGGGCACTGAGCGACGCCTCCACGGCGGCGACCGGGTCGTTCGGTCCTCCGTCCGGTGTTCCGGCCCGCACCCCCAGGTGGAGACGGTCCACGGTCAGCGGGCCGAGCGGCAGGTGCAGCGGCAGGTCGGCCTCCAGCCCGGCCTGGCCGGTGAACGACAGACCCGTACGACGGGTCCAGCCGAATCCGGCGCGGAACGGCACCGACAGGCCCTGCGCGGGCAGGATCCGGCGCAGGAACGCGTCGCCGTCCGCGGCGCCCGGCACGATGCGGACGAAGCCGTCGGCGGCCTCGGCGGCCACGCCCCAGTCGGCTTTCCCCGCCGTGTCGTCGCCGCTGTACCGCGCGAAGGCGGAGACCGACAGCCTGCCCAGTTCCACCCGGGTGCCGTTCGGCGCGCCGAAGGTCCACGCGGGGGCGCCCCGGGCGCCGCGCCGGTCGGCGGCCATCGTGAAGCGGACCTCGGTTCCGGAGCCGTCGGGCAGCAGCAGCCCCTGCGGCCCCCAGGCGAAGCCGCCGGGGGCGCCGGTCAGCGTCATCGCCAGGTTCCACGCCCCGGCCGCGGTGGTCACCCCCAGCTCGCCCCAGGGCAGCACCACCAGGCCCATTCCGCCGCGCTCGGCGGGTGACAACGCGAAGCCCGTGCCCCAACCACCCTCCAGCACACCGTCCTTGACGCCACCGGTCACGGTCAGCGCGCGGGCGGTGAGTTCCGCGCCGGGCGCGTCCTGAGCCGGGCCGACGCCCTCCTGGCCGCCGTACCCGGCCTCCAGGCCCAGTGCGGCCAGCAGTTCGGCGAGCCGTGGGAACAGCAGCCCGGCGGAGGCGTCGGCCTGTTCGGCGGTGGGCGCGCCGTGCCAGGCGTACAGCTCGGACAGCAGTGCCTCGGGCTCGGCCAGCAGCCGCCGCAGCCGGTCCGGGCGCAGCCGGTCCCGGGAGACCGGCAGCCGCACCGGCGCCTGCGGGGGAGCGGGCAGCGGCTCGCGCGGCGCCTGCGGTCCGGCCGGTTCGATCAGGCCGAGCAGCACCATCAGCCGGTACAGGGCGGGGACCTCGGAGCGCAGGTAGCGGGTGCCCAGATGGTGGGAGAGGTCCTCGGCCAGTGCGGGCAGCAGCCACGGGTCGGGGGCCTTGGCCTGCCACACCGGGGGCAGCGCCTTCAGCACCCCCGCGGCCTTGCCCGCCCGCTGGGCACGGGACTTCACCGCCTCCAGCGAGTCCGGCAGCCCGGCGGCGAGCTGGGAACGCAGCTCGGCGTAGGCGGCGGAGACGGCGGCGATCCACTGGTCCAGGTGCTGTTCGAGCTGTGCCGGATCACCGATCTTCAGCTGCTCGCCGAGCGCGGTCAGGTCCCAGCCCAGCTCCCCGGCGAGCGCCCGGCGGCGGCCGGGGTCTCCGCCGGCTTCCAGTAACGGCTCGACGATCAGGGTGAGTTCATCCCACAGGCGGGTGAGCAGATCGTGTTCGTGGCGCGGGTCCGGTACCTGGCTCTCGCCCATGGCAGTTCCGTCCTGACGGCGTGTCGAAATGGAAGAGTGACGCGTGGGGAAGAGGGAAGGCGGGCGGGTTCAGTGCCGTGCGGGCGCGGTGGGGGCGCGGGGTGCGGGGTGCGGGCGTCCGGTACCGGGTCAGTGGCCCCCGGCCCAGGGCAGGTCGACGTCGTCCAGCCGGAAACTGCCACGGTCGGGGCGCAGTTGGCGCTCGCCGACGGGACGGGCCGGTGGGGCGGCGTTCGGCAGGTCGTCCAGCGGGAGGGTGAAGCCGCGCGGGTTCTGGCCGGGAAGGGCGGGGTTCCAGGTCGGCCAGTCACGCGCCCGCTCCAGGCTGGCCGCCAGACCGGCGGGGCACTGCGCCCGCAGTCCTGCCAGCAGCCGGGCCTCCTCGGCGTCGCCCCAGGCGGTGACCGGCTGGAGCAGGTTCGCCCCCGCCGGGTTCTGCCTGGCCCACCGCAGCGCCTGGCGCAGCTGCGTCCCCGCCCGCTGCCCGGTGACCATGTCGGCGGGCCGGTTGACGTGCCAGCGCAGGATCATCCCCACGGCCCGTTCGGAGGTGAACACCTCGCCGACCAGCGGCCGCCGGGCCGCGGGACCGACGCCGACGTCCGCCAGTGCGAAGTTGTTCGCGGCCGGTGCCTGAGGGGTGTCGGGCCAGCGGAGCGCCAGTACGTCGGCGACGCGCTGCCGGGCCAGGTCCCACATCGCGTTCCGGAACTGCGGCTCCACCCGGAAGGCCATGGCCAGCCGGTACGCCCAGTGCCAGCCGCGCAGCCGGTTGAACTCGCGGACCCGCAGCGGCGTCGCCGCCGGTGCCGCCTCGGTCTCCCGGGTGACGGTGCTGGCGTAGGTGCGGCTGCCCGGGTCCCAGATGGCCGCGGTGTTCCAGGCATCCAGCACGTCGATGCCGAACGCCCGGAAGTGCCGCCCGAACGCCTCAGGGTAGCGGGCCTTGAGCAGTGCCAGCAGGCTCCACAGCTCGCCCCTGCGGACCTCCCAGTGGTCCCGCACCGGCTCCACCGGCCAGAGCGGGGAGCCCGGCGGCGGCACGGGCACGGGTAGGACGGGGAAGGTGCTCGCCGGGACCCGGGTCGGCCCCGCCGTCCAGTGGTAGAGCCCTCCGGAGATGAAGGCGCTGTCGTAGCAGTTGAGCACGTCGAAGAAGCCCTCGGCCTCGACCTCGGCCACCGCCCTGACCACCTTGAAGGTGGACAGCCGCCCGTCGCCGGGGTCGGCGTCGGCCGCGGCGACCAGGTCCGCGAGCGTCGGCGGCGCGCTCGCGGGGGCCCGGGCCGGCAGCAGGGTCTGCGGCAGGACCTCGCTGTCCGGGCGCCAGCTGGACGCGGGCGAGGTCGACAGACCGCCCTCGAACACCACGTTCGCGCCCCGCGTCACCGGCGGGACCGCGTTGTCCGTGTGCTTGTACTCCTGGTCGTAGCGGACCCACGAGCCCACCGGCACCCGCGGGACACCGTCGGGGAGCCCGCCCGGCTGGGCCTTGCGGTGCGCCTCGGGGACGTCGTAGTAGTTGCGGAAGTCGGTGACACAGATCTCGTGACCGGTGACGCCCGGCTGGGTGTGCCGCCACAGGTTGTCGAACCCGGCGACCGCCGCCCCCGCCTGGGTGAACGCCTCCACCACCACCGGGCAGCGGTACCGCTCGCGCTTCCACAGCGCGAGCGCGAACCGGGTCTGGGCGTTGACCACGCCGCTCGCCGGTCCGGCATAACGGTCCTCCTCCGGGCACCAGGCCCGCTCCAGGCGTTCGGCCCAGCGGACGGGTACCGGGTTCTGCCCGGTCTGGCGGGCGATCCGGCTGTCCCGCGCGTACGCCTGGAACTCCCGCACGCCCCACTCGGTGTGCGGCCCGAAGACGCCGGCCTGGTCGCCCGCCACCACCGCGAAGCCCAGCTCGGCCAGGTCGCGCTGCAGGTCGCGTACGTGGGTGCCGCCGCCGGCCACCGGGGCGCCCGCGTACACGGCGGGCGCGGCGCCCTGCGGGTCGTGGTCGCCGCGCTGCAGCGAGAGGTTGGCGTACAGCCGGTCCACGTACATGCTCGGGCCGGGCACCACAGGCAGCGTGAAGTCGGTGAACGGCCGGACCGGGCCGCCCTCCGCCAGCGGGAAACGGACGCTCTGCCGGGCGAACCGGAAGTCGGCGCCGAAGGTGGCGGTGAAGTCGCCCAGAGCGTTCACTCCCACGACCGAGGTGCCGCTCGCCCAGTACAGGAGGGTGTTCCGGTGGTTGGTCAGCGCGGCCACGTAGTGCCGCAGGCCGAAGCCCGCACCGAAGCCGCCGTCGCCGTCCGGGTCGGACGCGTCCTCGTCGTCGGGACGGATGTCCTCCCACGGGTCCACCGGCAGCGGCTGTTCCGGGCGCAGCGCCATCCCGGGCCCCTGCGCGTCCTGCTCGGCCGCGGTCAGGCCCAGGAACCAGTCCGGACGCAGCTCAAGACGGCGGTCCGGGGACAGGGTGCCCACCTGCGGAGGGCCGGACAGCTGCCAGGGTACGGGGGGCTGGTCGCCCGGCCGGAGCTGAACCCCGGCCTGTACGGTGATCACCGGCGCGTCCCAGCCCACCACCCGGACCTGTCGGGTCGGGCCGAACCTCCGCCCCCGGCCGTGCAGTTCACGGTCGGCGGTGCCCGCCCCGCGCAGCGCGCCCGCCGTCAGGTGTACCAGCACCGACTCGGCCTTCACCGGATCGCCGGCCGCCGGAGCACCCGGCGTACGGTAGGCGCGCTCGGCCGAGAACCGCACCGTGTCGCCGTAGGAATGCCCCACACCACCGGCCAGCAGCACCAGTTGGCGGCGACGCACCTGATCGGCCCCCGCGGGCACCCGGCGCGCGGCGAAGCGGTTCAGCGCGAAGTGGTACCCCTCGGGGTCCGCCGCCCAGGAGCCCGACTGGTCCACCGGCGGCTCGGTGCCCTCGGTGACCGGGGTGGCCACCCGGTGCAGCGGCACCGCCGAGGCCAGCAGCGTCAGGGTGTCGGGGCGGGCCTCCGGTAACAGGTCGAGCATCGCGTCCAGGCCGGCGTCACCGACCGGGCGGCGGTCCGGCCCGCCCGGGACCGCCAGGGAGCGGCGGGTGGCGGTGTCCAGCACCAGCAGGTGCCAGCGGGTGCCGGTCAGCAGGAAGTGGTAGTCCAGCGCGCCCGCCGGCCGCGCCAGCGCCGGGGTCGGCACGCCCGCCCGGTCGGCGACGGCCGCGCAGTGCGCGTCCTCGCCGGGGACGGGCGCGGCCAGCCAGGCGGCCAGCTCGGTCAGCAGCACCCGGCCGGGAGAGCCGACGGCGGCGAACCGGTCCGGGGTGTTGCCCCAGGCGCGCAGCACGGCGTGCGCGGCCAGCGCGTTCTGCACCACCCGGCGCCCCACGGAGTCGTTCAGCACGCCGGTGGCCTCGGCGGTGCCGCCGTTCCACGCCTCGCTGACGTCGTGCCCGCCCAGCCCCATCAGCACCGGCACATTGGCCAGCAGTCGCCGTACGGCCGGAAGCCCGGCCCGGAACTCGGCGAGCCGCGCGCTGTCGTCCCGCCACGTCTCCAGCCACGCGACCAGCGGTGCCTGCGCCTCGGTGGCGGTGTACGGGGAACGGTTCAGTACGGCGGCGCGCAGCGCGGCGGGGAGCGAGGCCCAGCGCGGGTCGGGGTGCACGGCCTCCACGGCCGGGAGCGCGGCGGGCCACAACGCGTCGCTCCACATGAGCAGTTGCGCGGCGGCGTACTCGGCGAAGGAGAGCAGGTGGCTGGGCCACGAGCCGGGCAGCTTGGACGCCGCGCACAGCGCCTCCCGCGCGCCGGGCCCCAGGACGCCCGGCTGCTCGGCGTCGGCGGCGCCGGGCAGCTTGTCGTCGGGTACCCCGAGTACGGCTACCGCGGAGCGGACGACGGCGAGCATGGTGGCCGTGACACCGTCGGCGGGGGACTGGTCGCCGTGCAGCAGGAGCAGGTGCGGGCGCGCCGGGGGAGCGGCGGCGGACTTCCCGGCGATCGCCTCGGCGAGCACGGTGTCGGCGTGCGCCAGCAGATCGGGGCCGCCCGCGTGCGGGACGCGCGCACCACCGTGCAGCACCCGCAGGTCGCCGGGGCCTGCGGGGAGCGCGAACCCGGGCAGTTCGGTGCCCGGGGTCTGCGCCGACTTCGGGTGGCACAGCAGCGCCCTGGCCTGCTCGCCGGTGGCGGCGACCACGCCGTCGTCCATCAGGTCCTGCCGGACGCCCCCGGCCGGGGTGAAGCCGAGCCGGTAGCGGTACGACGCCCCGGCGGCCAGCGGCGCGGCTCCGGCGGCGGTGACGGCGGCGACGTGCATCCGGGCGCCGAGCGCGACCGTCGGCGCGGTGCCGGTGAGCAGCGGCGGGGCGTCGGCGGGGCCGGCCGCGGGCAGTACGTCGAGCGTCACCGCGCGGGCCTCGCGGGTCACCACGAAGACGGTGACCGAGCCCGGCTCCACCCGTCTGAGCATCGGTCCGGCGACCACCAGCGGCGGCGCCGGCACGGGCTTGCCGCCGCCCCCGTCGACGGAGCCGCCCGAACCCGCAGGCGTTTCCGGCGTTCCCGGCACGGCCGATGCCGGCGTTGCGCGTACATTCCGTCGCGGACCGGATCCGGACACAGCAACCCCCCCACCACGGCCCTCCGGCCGTTCCCCCGAGTGCCTCCCCCCCTGGAGGCCCGCCTCGCGGGTCCGGTCCGCAAGCGGAGCGGAGGTCCCGGAGGCTGCAGGCAACCGAATATTCCGCCGGGAGGTTGGCTTGGCAAGAGGTTGTAGAGGTTCCGTGGTGCTACGGAAAAAGTGGTATGCCTGCCTCTCAGATTCCGCTATCGGCAGAGAAGGCGGCATCTGCCTTCGGATTCGGTGGGAGCCGTCTCACTCCGCCACCTCACTCCGCCGCGGGCTCCGCCCGGGTCTCCGGGAGCATCGCCAGGACCACCTCCACTTTCCCCCAACACCCCCGGTACCAACTGGTCGACCCCTCAACCGGGTTGGAAAAGGATCCCTGACCGGAACTTCTCGGTCAGGCCCGCCGATGCTCCATTCCGAGCGGCACGCGGCACATTCCCTGCGGGCAGGCCTCGGCGCGTGCGGATGGCGGACCACGCACGTCCAGACCGATCCGCTCGGCGGCCGGTTCCTCGTCACCGATCCGGACACCGGCAAGCCGCTGCGGATCACGGGAGTCGGGCCGGCTGGCCGATGTGAAGTGGCCGAAGCCGGACCTGAGCGCCGAAGCGGCGTGACCGGCCGTTCGGGGACGGGCACCCCGCACCGACGACGTCACCGGCCGGAGGGCAGCAGGTGGGCCAGAAGGGAACACATGGCGTGGCGGAGGACGTCGAAGTCGTGGCGGCCGTGGCGGCCGTGGGGGCCGTGGCGGCCGTGGGGGACGTCGACGGCCTCGACGTTCGCGTCGTGCGTCCTGGCCGCGGCCAGGAACTCCTCGACGGTGGCGGCGAGGCGGCGCAGCCAGGCCGGGGGCGCGGTCGGCCAGTCCGCCGCCCGAGAAGAACCACAGCGCGATCCGGTCCGCGTCCACGCGCGGATCGGCCCGGCCGCGCTCCGCCGTCATGGTGGAAGCTCCCGCCGGAGGAGGTTCAACTGTCTTCCAGGGGCGTCGTGTTGTGAACCGGCCGGTGCGGAACGGGGGCTTCGTCGTTAGGCTTTTCCCATGAAGGCAGCGGTGCGCAGCCTGTACGGTCCGCCGGACGTGGTCCGGATCGCCGAGGTGGACAAACCCTCGATCGGGGACCGGGACGTTCTGGTCAGGGTGCACGCGACGACGGTCAACCGGACGGACTGCGGCTACCGGGCGGCCAGGCCCTTCTTCATGCGCGCGCTCACCGGCCTCGCCCGGCCGCGGCTCACCGTGCTCGGGACCGAGTACGCGGGAGTGGTGGAAGCGGTCGGCGGCGGCGTCACCTCCTTCGCGGTCGGCGACCGGGTGTTCGGGTACAACGAAGGCGCGTTCGGAACCCACGCCGAATACCTGTCGGTTCCGCACGACGGTGCCATCGCGACCATGCCGGCCGGCGCGACCTTCGAGGAGACCGCTCCCGGCACCGAGGGCTCGCACTACGCGCTGTCGTTCATCACGAAGGCGGGCATCGGCGCCGGGCACACCGTCCTCGTCCACGGCGCGACCGGTGCCATCGGCTCGGCCGCGGTGCAACTGCTGAAGCAGCGCGGGGCCACCGTGACCGCGGTGTGCGCGACGGCGCACCTGGAGCTGGTGAAGGGCCTGGGCGCGGACCGGGTCGTCGACTACACGGTCCAGGACTTCACCAGGGACGGCGAGCGTTACGACGCGGTGCTGGACGCCGTCGGCAAGAGCACGTTCGGCCGCTGCAAGCGGCTGTTGAAACCCGGCGGGGTGTACATGTCCTCGGAGCTGGGCCCCTGGGGGCAGAACCTGCTCCTGCCGCTCCTCACGTCCCTGTCCCGGGGCAGGAAGGTGAAGTTCGCCTTTCCTATCCAGAACCAGGAGATGGTGCGGTACTTCCGCGACCTGATCGAGGCCGGGGAGTTCAGGCCGGTCGTCGACCGGCGGTACCCGTTGGAGCGGATCGCCGACGCCTACCGGTACGTCGAGACCGGGCAGAAGATCGGCAACGTCGTCATCACTGTCGTACCCACCGACTGACCTCGTGGTGAGGCCGTCCACCTGGGCGTGGCCCGGGCCGTGCCGACTGCGCCTCGGGTGAAGGAAACTGGTTGCGGGCGGCGGAGCTGGGCCGTGACTCGTCCAGACCCCTGCGGAGGGACTGGGAGCGGGTCAAGGACGACGTGATGCGCCGTGCGGTGGCAGCACACCGGTACCGCAGGGCGGATGATCGCGGCGGTACCGGACGCCGGGATCGGCACCGACAGCCACCGGCACCTGCTCGTAGCTCTGCTGAACCCGACGAACGCCTTCGCCGAGATCGTCCAGCACGAGAGCAACTGGAACGCCACCGCCACCAACGCCTCCTGCGGCGCCGAAGGCCTCGTCCAGTGTCGTCAGGGGCCGAGGTCAGCGGTCGCTTCGGCCGCCACCTGCGTGTCGTACCGCTCATGGGTCGACACGGTCTCTCCCTCCTCCCGGCAATCCGCGGCAGCCGGACTCCCTCGGGCACGGTCCGGGGCCGCACGGTGCGCCGCCGTGTCATGTTCGTCATGACTCTGCCTCAATATTCACGTGCCGGGTACCGGGGTCGCGGCGCGCTCCGTACGCTCCGGCCACACCGACTTCATGGGGGACACGATGCACGTCAGAGCACTGACCGCCGTGCGGGTCGCCGTGGCGGCACTCGCCGGAGCCCTCTTCGTCACCACCGCCGCCGTGCAGCCCGCCCGGGCCGACCACCACGCCCCGGCCACGCCCGAGATCCTCAGCGTCTCCGTCCACGGTGGCCGCACCGTCGTCCTGGGGCCGAACCAGACGCTGGCCTTCCAGGCGACGCTGGTCGCCCGGGACGCCGTCGGCATCCATCCCCGTGGCATCCAGTTCGTGCTCCGCAGGCCCGACGGGCTTTATCTGGACGCCGCTCACGACCTGCCGTCGGGCTGCGAGCCCGTCAACGCCACCACCTCGGTGTGCACCGAGTGGTTCCGGATCGACACCGGCAGCCCGGAGGTGACCAACCGTTACGCCGGCGACTGGAGCCTGGAGGCGCACGTGATGAACAACTACCTCGACACGGACCCCGGGCGCAGCGTCACCTACGAGCAGGACGCGGCCACGGTCAAGGTACGGCGCAGCTCCAAGCTCACCTTCGTCGCCTCCCCCAACCCGGTCCGCCAGGGGCAGGACGTGGGCACGCTCGGCCGCCTCACCGCCGCCGACTGGGAGACCGGCACCTACGCGAGCGCACCGGGGCAGACCGTCGAACTCGGCTTCTGCGCGACCCCCTGCCGGACCGTCGAGTCGCTGCGCACCCTGCGCACCGGGGCGCAGGGGCTGACCGGGACGTCGTATCCGGCCACCCGGGACGGCTCGTGGTGGCTGCGGTTCGACGGGACCGGGCAACTGGCGCCGACCTACTCGCCGGGGGTGGTCGTCGATGTTCAGTAGAGGTGGACGACGGCGGGCGGTGTTCGCGCTGCCGCTGCTGCTCATGGCGGGGCTGCTCACCGCGACCGCCACGGCGGCTCCGGCCGAGGCCGCGCCGGTCCGCAGCCACGGGTACGTGCACGCGGACAAGCCGGACGCGCCGGAGGGCGAGTCCTACGCGCCGCGCCGCAGCGTCAACTCCGCGGGCGGCGAGAACAAGGTCGTCCGTGCCGGGACCGGTGAGTACTGGGTGTTCATGGCGGAGCTCGGGACCCGCAGGGACTCGAATCGCGGGGTGGCCCACGTGACCGCCCACGGGACCTCGAACGCGTACTGCTCCATCCGGTACATCAGCCGCTACTCGGCAGAAGCGGCCCCGGAGGCATGGACCGGCGTCTGGCTCTCGCTGCGGTGCTTCACACCCGAAGGGGCTCTCACCGACTCGGAGTTCACGGCCAGTTGGGCAAACGCCGAGACGGCCGAGGGGCACAGCGGCTTCGCCTATCTGACCACCAGCCAGCTCAACAGCCACATGCCGCCCGCGGAACAGCGGTACAACTCCAGCGGTTACGGAATCAAGGTGGTCCACCTCGCCCCCGGCAGCTACGAGGTGCAGCTGATCGGACAGGGCGGCGGCGCCTACGACCCCGAGGCCGAGCTGGGGCACGTCCAGGTGACGGCCGCCCAAGCGGCCTTCGGAGCCGAACGCTGCACGGTCGGGGGAATCGAGAGCGCCTACGAGCCCGCACGGGTCAAGGTCTACTGCCACGATGTCGGCGGCGCTCCCCGCGACACCCTGTTCTCCCTCACCTTCGCGCGAAAAGCGAGCCTGGTGCGGACACCGCTGGGCATGTACACCAGGGCCCGGGGCACGGACTACGAGGAGCCCGACCGGCAGTGGACGTGGGACGCACTGGGCGAACCCACCGCCGTTTCCGGCGGCAGCGGCTCGGAGGAGGGACGGTACTGGGTGAAGACCCCCATGAGCGAGTACTTCCGCGAGGGCAACGTCCAGGTCACCGCCGAGGGTTCGGACGGCCGCTACTGCAAGGTGGCGCAGTGGAGCGCGGAGGAGGCGCTCGAGGTCCGCTGCTTCAACGGGAAGGGAGATCCGACGCGCAGTCCCTTCCTGGTCTCCTACGCCTACTGACTTCGGCTCGCTGGGGTGACGCCGGTTCGTCGAGGCTCAGTCCGGCACCGGCCATGAAGCCTTGAGGGCGTTCCGGCTTGCTGGCCGGGTGACTGCTGTGGCGGGCCCCGGACTTCGGCGCGCCGACGTCACCCCGGCCGGCCGGAGTCGGCAGCCGCCTACCGCCAGAGGTGCTTGACCGTTTCCTGATGGAGGCGATCGGGTGTGCGGCACCGAGAGGCCGGCGGCAGGAGCAGCATGCGATCGCCGCGTGACACCGGTCGCTACGGCAGGTGAAAGCGTCGCGGCCGGAAAAGTCCGGCCGACAGGGCAGTCGAACCGCCTTCCGCACCCGTCTGTACGGGGGAACGAGGGAGGGCGCATTGAACGCCGACGAGGAACGCCAGTTCCGCGAGTTCGTGGCGGCGCGATCGAGATCGCTGCTGCACACGGCCTACTTACTGACCGGAGACTGGGAGCAGGGCCGTGACCTGCTCCAGACCGCGCTTGCCTCCACCGCTCGGCGATGGTCGAAGCTGCGCGACCGGCAGCAGCCGGAGGCCTACGTACGCCGGGCGCTTTACCACGCCCAGGTGGACCGCTCCCGACTGCTCGGCTGGCGACGGGAGACGGTCACCGACACCCTGCCGGACCGCCCGTCCGCACATGCCACCGACTGGGCCGACACCGTGGTCCAGCGGCAGGACATCATGGCCGCGCTGAGGCGGCTGCCCAAACGGCAGCGCGCGGTGATCGTGCTGCGCTACTTCGAGGACCTGCCGGACGTCGAGATCGCCGCGATTCTGGGCGTTGCCCAGGGGACGGTCCGCAGCCAGACCCGCAAGGCCCTCGTCTCCCTCCGCACCACCCTGGCCGAGGCAGGGCCGTCGGCCGTCGCCTCCTCCACCGCCTCCGGAAAGGGCGTCATGGCATGAACGGCTCGACCCGGCACCCGCTGCACGATGTTTTGCACACCCATGTCCGCGAGAACGGTGATGCTGCCGGTCCTCATCTGGTCGGCCTGGCCGACGGCGCCCTGCGGCTCGCCCGGCGACGGCAGCGGCTGGCCCGTGCCGGGGCCGGTATCGCCGCCGCCGCTGTGGCTGCCACCGCCTGGGTGGCCGTCGCGGACGGTGCGTCCCGGCACGGGCACGTGGTTCGGCCCGCGGCAGGGGGGACGGGGAACACCGAGGAGGTGGCCCTGATGGCCATCCTGCCGGTCGTCTCGTCCACGGAGCACGCCTGCGCCCAGGGCAGCGGCGGCTACACCGTGCAGGCGACCGCGAGTCACCCGACGTTCTGCGTCCGCACCGACCGGGCCAGGGGGATGACCGACGTCCGTGTCGCCTCCGCGAAGGCCGGCAGAAGCACCGTCGACGGCGCCTGGAACGTCGAGGTGACCCTCAATTCCGCCGACCGGACCCGCTTCGCCGCCCTCACCCGCTCCCTCGCCAAGGCCCCGTTGCCGCGCAACGAATTCGCCATCGTCATCGACGGCAAGCTCTGGGCCATCCCCTACGTGGCCTCCTCCATCACCGGCGGACGCCTCGAAATCGTCGGGGGCTCCGTCAGGGACCTCACCAGCGCCACCGCCCACGACCTCGCCCGCCGACTGGACACCGGCCACGAGAAGTGAAGGACCGGGCCTCCCGCCCGCGGGCTTCTCCTCGTGCCCGAGCCGCCGCATGGTGCCCCCGCCCCCGCCGGGCTCTGCGGTACCCGGGGGTGTCTTCAATGCCCGCCCTGATGTGACCCGCCCCGAGCCGCCCCGTGTCGGCCTCCTCGTGGCGCCGCCACGGTGCCTCGGGGCGAGGGGCCTACGTGTCCCGCGGGCCGTAGTGCCCCAGGAACATGTCGACACCGCTGATGACGAGACGGTCCGTCAGATCCTCGTCTATGTGCGTGCCGTAGGAACTGAAGACCATGTGGGGGAAGACCAGGAGCCCGTAGAACTGGATGATCGCCACCTGCAGGTCGGGGATCTCCAGCCGGCCTTGCTCGGCGAGGGTGCGCAGGGCGCCTGCGACGGCGGGGTGGTGGCTTTCCGTGCCGTGCTGTCTCCAGGCCTCGCCCAGCTCGGGGAAGCGGTGCAGCTCGGCGGCGACGAGGTTGCGCAGGGCGGTGACCTCGTGGTTGGTGCGGACGGCGTCGACCCACGTGCGGGCCGCCTCGACGAGGGCGGCCCGCAGGTCCTCGGCCTCGGCCAGGCCTTCCAGCACGGCCGTCGACTCCCCGGCCAGCGGCTCGTCGAGTGCGCTCGTGATGACCGCCGTGAACAGGGCTTCCTTGCTGCCGAAGTGGTTGTAGACGGTCACCTTCGACACGCCTGCCCGGGCGGCGATGGTGTCTATCCCCACGCCGAAGCCCTGTCGGAGGAACAGCTCGCGGGCGGCCCGCACGATGGCCCGCCGCTTGAGCTCCGCGCGGGGCCCGCTCGGGGGCGGTTTGACGCTGTCCACGCTCATGGCCTCGACCTTAGCACTCACCTGAACTGAACAGTTGAGTTCAGATGAACTGAACAGTATGGTTCAGTTCATGGCGCCGAGCCGTACGCCGGATGTCGTCGAGGCATGGGCCCGTGCCCGTCGGGCCGGCGTCGCCGCGGCAGACGTGCTCCTCCCGTTCTCCCGCGCCGTCACCAGGCGCGGACACGACCCGGAACTCCGCACCAGAAGGACTCGCCATGACCCACTCCACAGCAGGTACGCGGCGCACCACGGAACCCGGCCACCACCCGCCCGCGGACCCGCGCCGCTGGACGGCCCTCGCGCTGATCTGCCTCGCCCAGTTCATGCTGGTCCTCGACGTCACCGTCGTGAACGTCGCCCTGCCCGACATGGCGGCCGACCTCGATCTCGGCCGGGAGACGCTGACCTGGGTGGTCACCGCCTACACCCTCTGCTTCGGCGGGTTGATGCTGCTCGGAGGCCGGCTCGCCGACGTGCTCGGCGCCCGCCGCACCCTGCTCGCCGGACTCGCCCTCTTCACCGTGGCCTCACTGGTCACCGGTCTGGCCCAGAACGCCCCGGCACTGCTCGGTGGCAGGATCGGCCAGGGCGTCGGCGCGGCCCTGCTGTCCCCGGCCGCGCTGTCCATCGTCACCACGGCCTTCCACGGCGCCGAACGCACCAAGGCCCTCGGTGTCTGGGCGGCGATCGGCGGCACCGGCTCGGCGGCCGGCGTGCTCCTCGGCGGGGCCCTGACCGACGGCCCCGGCTGGCAGTGGGTGTTCTTCGTCAACGTGCCGGTCGGACTGCTCCTGCTGGTCGCCCTGCCCGCCCTCGTGCCGGCCCGGGCTCCGCGGCCCGCACGGCTCGACGTACCCGGCGCGCTCCTCGTCACCGCGGGCACGGCCGCCCTGATCTACGGCCTGGTCGAAGCGGGGGACGCCGGTTGGGCGGATGCTTCGACCCTGCTGCCGCTGGCCGGTGCGGCGATCGCGTACGCGGCCTTCGCGGCGGTCGAACGGACCGGCCGGGTCCCGCTGATGGACCTGCGGATGTTCACTCGGCGGCCGGTGCTCGCGGGCGCGTTCCTGATGCTGATCGCCACGGCTCTGTTGATCGCGTACTTCTTCCTCGGGTCGATCTATCTCCAGCACATCCGTGGCTTCGGTCCGCTGAAGACCGGCTTGGTCTTCCTGCCCGTCGCCGTGGCCACCGGTGTCGGTGCCCATCTCGCCTCCCGGCTCGTGGGCCGGATCGGCAGCCGTCCGACGGCCGTCGCCGGCATGGCCGTCGCGGCCGTCGGCACCGTCCCGCTGACCCGGCTGTCCGAGACCGGCAGTGTGTACGGCGGGCTTCTGCCGGGGTTCGCCATCGCCTCCCTCGGCCTCGGCGCGGTCTTCGTCACCGCCACGACGACCGCTCTGGCCATGGTCGGACACCAAGAGGCGGGGCTCGCCTCCGGAGTCGTCAACACCTTCCACGAGGTGGGGGGCTCGGTCGGCGTCGCCGTCGTCTCGACCGTGGCGGCCTCCGGCTTCGAGCGTGGTTCGGTGGAGGGCTTCGGCGACGCGTTCACGGTGTGCGCCGCGGCGGCCGCTGTCGGCGCCGTCGTGTCCCTGGGACTCGTCCCGCGAGGCAAACCGCGGTCGACCGGTGGCCCGCACGTGCACTGACCAGGGCTGGTCGCGACAAGGGCGACCAGCCCTGGTCAGCCCCGGTGAGCCGGGAGCCGTCTCACGGCTCAGCCGCGAGACGGCTCCCGGTCGCGGACTTTCGACTCAGTGGGCGTGCCCGTCTTCCGCGTGACCGGCTTCTTCCCCTCCCGCGCCACTTCCGGTGTCCTGAGGGCTGGGCGAAGCCTCGGGAGCCTTCGTGCCGGCGTCCCCACCGTGGCCTTCTTCGGTGTGGCTCTCCTCCGTCTTCGCCGTCCCCGACTCGCTGCTGCTCTCCTCGCCGTGGCTGTGGCCGCCGCCCGCGGACCCCGCGGCCATGTCGGCGGCGATGCCCCGCAGCCCGAAGAACGCCGTCGTGGCGGTGAGCAGCACCAGCAGCCCGGTCGGGCCGATGATGCTGCGCCAGCGCGCGGTGTCGTGGCGCAGCACGTACGCCACGAAGGACAGTGCCAGTCCGAACGGAATCAGCGTCGCCGCCCGTTCGGGGAAGTCCTCGAAGTGCTGCAGTCCGCCGCTGAGCATGCCGATGCCGAACGACAGCGCCAGCGAGGACAGGACGATCGCGACCACTTTCGAAGTGCCGGGCCGCTGCCGCTTGAGGACGAACTCGTTCAGCACGGTCGCGAAGAGGAAGACGCCCGCACCGATCAGAGCGATCATCGTGTACCGGTCGGGATCCAGTGGATGGTGGACCACCGCGCCACTGATCAGGCCCGCCCCCACGAACGTCGTGGTGTACCCCAGGTAGTCACCGATCAACGGTGTCCGCTTCTTCGCACGCCGATGCGCCCGGCGGCCACCGGTCGAGGGCGGGGCGTCAGGGGCGGGGGCGTCGTCGCGACGAGGTCCTCCATGACGAGGATCCGGAGCGATCGGCCGCTCCGAGGGCTGCGGGAGGGATTCAGGGGCGGTGCGGTGCCGGTGCGAGGGGAGTGCCTGCGGCTGGGCCGGCATACCGGCAGGGTCGACGAGATGGGGCTGGGTCACGGATCAAGGCCTTTCGCGGGTGGGCCTGGCACACGACAGGGCATGCCGGCCCGCCGAGGGGCGTGGCAGGGATGGTCGGGTCAGCGGCAGGAGCGACGTCTCGCGTCGAGGGTCATGGCCTGCGCGCGGTGACCGCGGCCTAGATCCGCAGAACGGCCAGCTGCGCGATGTCGAGGCCCTGCGAAAGCCTCGTAAGAGGTGGTTGGCACACGTTGGACCACGCGGCCTGAATGCGCCGCCTGAGCCGCAGGAACAAGGCGACGCGACGCCCGTGGAGCCGTCGGCCGCCGACCGCCAGCAGGGCGCAGCAGCCGATGGCGGCCGCGCACAAGCCGAGTTCGGCCGTGTTCCAGGTGCCGTGATCGCCGTGCTCGTCATGGGCCGTCGCGAGGGGCGGAACCGGCCCTTCGCGCTGTGCGGGCGGCTCCGGATGAACGGCGTGGGCGTGAGCGACGGTCCCCTGCCCGGGGCCGGTCTCGGCGCTGCCCGCGTGGGCGAGCAGGTGCATCAGGCCGAGAGCGAGCAGCAGCAGGAGGAGCAGTCGACCGACCGTCCCTCGTCCTGCTCCGTTGCTCATACGCTCCGCATCTCGCCATGGCGCCGCCATGACGCCCTCCGCAACCGTCGGGGCGCATCGGACAGGGTACTTGGGGCCGATCGCGGGGCGGCGATCGGTGTGTGGGGAACGGCTCGGCGGACCGCACGGGCGGGGGCGCCGCACGCGCAGGCCTTTCCCCGGGCCCGGTCCGCTCCGGGGCCCGCGAGGTGGGAGGCCACGGCCTGGAGCGGTGCCGCTGCCGTGAGCCTGACGACGGGGTGTCCGTCCGCCCGGCGCGGCAGTTCCGCCCGCCGTTTCAACGGGCCTCTCCACCGACGAGTCCGTAGCCGGCCTCGTCCACCGCGGCGGCACGGCGCCGGGATCCAGCGGCTGCTCGCCGGTCACCGTGACCTTGCCCGAGGCCGGATCCACCTGGACGTCCTCGACTCCGGGGAGGTCGTTGAGCCCCGCCTACACGGCCGGAAGCGGCAGGTCGCGCACCATGAGCGGTACGACGCCGAAACCGGAGGTCACGCTGGATGGACGCATGGCAGCCGATGCTGCTCCTTCTCGGTGTGACGGGGGCCGGTCTGGTCGTGCTGTACGGACTGGGCCTGTGGCTGGCGGCCGCGCGGGAACCCCTGGAAAGCGGCCCCTTCGCCGGAGGCCTCCAGCCGGGCGAACACGCCGTCTCCCGGTTCCATGTGCGCTGGTACGCGGTCACCCTGATCTTTCTGGCCTTCGACATGGAGATGCTCTTCATGTACCCGTGGGCCAAGGTCGTCCCGGAGGTGGGTACCCCGGCCGTCGTGGAGATGTTCCTCTTCCTCGGCATCCTGTTCGCCGCGGTCGCCTACGCCTGGCGTGAGGGGGCGTTGAGGTGGACCTGAGGGGCCTTCTGCGACGTACGGCGATGGGCCGCCCCGCGGTGCTGGCGGTCACCCTGCCCGGAGCGACGGAACTCCGGCTGGAGGCGGAGGCGGAGGTGTGCCGGAGAGGGTGGCCCCTGCCGGGTGCTCCAGCCGCCGCAGATCTGCTGGTCGTCTGCGGCGTTCCGGCGCCGGAGGACGCGCAGTGGCTGGACGCCGTCGAGCGGTCGATGCCGGAGCCCGCCGTACGGATCGTGGTGGAGCGGAGCGGGCAGGTCGCGCACGTCCTCGACACGGCGCGCGGTGACCTGATCGCCGGAACCCCGATTCCACGTGGGGCAGGGGGAACGGCGGAGCACGCGGACGGCGGACACGAGGGACACGGCGGTGGACCCGGCCATGGCGCGCACCACGACAGCCCGCCGTCCGAAGCGTCCGACGACCAGGGCCACGGCCACCACGGCACGGACCACGACCATGGCGACCATGCCGCTCACCCGGGTCATGAGGACCACGGGCGCCACCGACCCGCGGGCCGTGCGACGCACACGGGCCGTACGGATCACCAGGGCCATGGCGCCGCCATGGAGCACATGGGCCACGACATGCACGCCATGGGCGAGGTGGCAGGTCTGCCGATGGCCGAGCGGGCCGACGACCGGGACGAGCTGAGGCTCGACCGGTTGCACGTGCCGTTCGGTCCCGCGCTGGCCGACTGGCCGGCAGGGCTCATCCTCCGTCTCACCCTGCAGGGAGACGTCGTGCAGGGCGTGGAGGTGGATCACCTCTCCGTACCGCCCGGTCATCGGTTGCCGTTCTGGGACGAGCCCTGGCTGCGTGCCGCCCGGGGCGAGGAGGTCACCAGGGGCAGCGCGGCACGTCGGCGCTGTGCCGCGCACCTGGACAGCGTGGGACGGCTGCTCGCCGTTGTCGGCCGGGGCGACGCCGCGGCGCGGTGCCGTCGGTCGCGGGACGAGCTGCTGTCGGGGGCGTCGCACGAGGCGATCGGCGGTGACCTGCGCGGGACGCTCCGCCGGGTCGGGCGGTCCCGGTCCCTGCGCTGGTCGATCGCCGGGCTGGGCGCGTTGCCGGAGGGCAGGGCACGGGCGGCCGGGGTGAGCGGGCCGGCGCTCGCCGCGGACGGGGACGCGTACGAGCGGCTGCTGATGTGGATGAACGAGGTCGAGCGCGGTCTTGAGGAGCTCGACGACGTACGGCTTTTGGCGCGGGACGACCTGACCGGCCCGCGCGGTCGGCTCGACGGACCGCGGCCGCCGTCGCGGGCGCTGCTCGACGTCCTTCCGGAACTGCTGACCGGCGCGGAGTTCGCCTGCGCGCGGATCGTCCTGGCCAGCTTGGATCCCGACATCGAGGAGCTCGACCTCGCGCCCGTGTCCGGAGCGGCCCGTGTCTGATGCCGCGCCCCTGTGGGCGACCGTCGTCCTTCCCTTCGCCCTGGTGGTGGCGGCCGTGGTCGCGGCCGGATTCGACGCGGTGCTGTCCGGGGCGGCCGCACGCGGTCCCGCCGGGAGCGTCCGGGAGGCGGGGCTGCGGGCGCTGGCTCCGCTGCGCGAGGCCCTGCGGCTGCTGGTCCAGCAGCCGCGCCGTACGACGGCCGCCGACCGGCTGCTCGGCAGGCTGGGCGTGGTGCTGGTCCCGGTGGCCGCGGTGCTCGCGGGGGCCGTACTGCCGTGGGGCTTCCGCGCGGTGAGCGATCCGTCCGTCGGCGTCGTGTGGTTCAACGCCATGGAGGCCCTGGCCTGGGCGGCGGTGTGGATGGCGGGCTGGGGGCCGAACTCGGCGCTGTCGCTGATCGGGGGATACCGGTTCCTGGCCCAGGGACTGGCGTACGAACTCCCGCACATGTTCGCGATCACCACAGCCGCGCTCGGAGCCGAGTCCCTGAGGGTCGGGGACGTGGTCTCGGCCCAGGACGGCCTGTGGTTCGTGGTGTGGATGCCGGTCGCGTTCGCCGTCTATCTGCTGAGCGCGCTCGCGATGGCCTTCTGGGGACCGTTCGAGTACCCGCTGGCACGGGACGCGGCCGGTGGTGCGGCGGCCGAACTCGCGGGGGTGGACCGGCTGGTGTTCCTGGGCGGGCGGTGGCTGCTGCTCGTGGTCACCGCCGGTTTCAGCGTTCCGCTGTTCCTCGGCGGCGGACACGGCCCGCTGCTGCCCGGCTGGGCGTGGACGCTGATCAAGACCGCCGCCGTGCTGGCCCTGCTGGTGGCCGGGCGGCGGGCGCTGCCCGTGTTGCGGATGGAGCGGTACATGGAGGTGGCGTGGATGGTTCTGGTGCCGCTGACGCTGCTTCAGGCGCTGTTCGTGGCCGTCGTCGTCCTGAACCGATGAGAGCGAGGTGCGCCGTCGATGCCCGACGACGTGATCTTCTGGGCGCTGGCCCTGCCGGCGGTGGCCGCCGGGGTCATGGTCTTCCGCTTCGACTCCATGGCCCGGGCGACGTTCGCGCTGCTGACCTCACTCCTGTGCGTGGGCGGAGAGGTGCTGCTGCTCGGTCTTGACTACCTCGGGGTCGTGATCGTGCTGATGATGACCATCGAGATGGCCATCATGGCGGTCTTCATGGTGATGTACATGATGAACCCGGCCGGGCTCATGCCGATGACCATGGTCCACAACAAGAAGGGCGCGGCCGTGATCTGCGCGGCCCTCTTCGCCGCGCTCGCCACGGGCGTCCTGCTCGCCCCGTGGCCGTCCCGGCGCGGCGAACCGCCGTCCGATCCCACCATGGACCTGGGCCTGTCCCTGATGGGACCTCAGATGCTCACCATGATGACCCTGGGCCTCGCCCTGTTCGCCACCATCGTCGCGACCGTCGTCCTGGCCACCCGCAGGGGCCGCTACGACCGCTTCGGCGACGACCTCAGGTCACGGACCGCCGACGATCCGGTACGAGGAGGAGTGGGCCGATGAGCCTGGAGCCGTTCCTGCTGCTCGCCGCCGCGCTGTTCTGCGTCGGTCTGTTCGGCGCGCTGACCCAGCAGTCGATCGTGATGCTCATGATGGGGCTCGAACTGATGCTGGGCGGCATCATCGTCGGCGCGGCCGCCGTCTGGCGCCACATCGCGCCGGCCTCCGCCGACGGACAGGTGCTGGTGGTCCTGGCCGTCACGGTGATGGCGGTGGAGATGGCGATGGGGTTCGCCGTGGTCACCGCGCTGTTCCGGGCCCGTGAGGTCGACATGACCGACATGGCGGCGGAGCTGAAGGAGTGAGCGCGCTGCTGTGGGCGCTCGTCGCGCTGCCGCTGACCGTGGGGACACTGCTCGCGGTCGCCGGTCGCCCGGCCGACCGGTACGCCCCCGGAGCCGCGGTCGGTACGGCCCTGGCCGCGCTCGGCCTCGCCGTCGCCGTGGCGTTCGAGCACCCGCGCGCCGAGGCACCCCTGCTCGAAGGGCTGCCCGCCGGACTGGCGGTCGACGGCCTGTCGGGCTACATGGCCGTCACCGTCACGGCGGTGACCGTGGCCGTCCTCGTGTTCAGCGTCGCGGACATCGGCCCGGGCGAGGCACGCGCCCGGTTCTTCGGTCTGATGCTGCTGTTCGCCGGCGCGATGCTGACGACGGTCACCGCGACCGCACTGCCGGTCCTGCTCATGGCCTGGGAGGTGATGGGGGCCGCCTCCTGGGCACTGATCGGCCACTGGTGGCGCGATCCCGAGCGCGGACATGCCGCCACCACGGCCTTCCTCACCACCCGCGCCGCCGACCTCGGCCTCTACCTCGCCGCCGGGGCGGCGCTGGCGAGCGGGCAGGCCCCTTCCCTCGCCCTCGACGAACTCCCCGAGGTGACCGGCGTGTGGTCCGCCGTCATCACCGCCGGCGTGATCGCGGCCGCGTTCGGCAAGTCGGCCCAACTGCCCTTCAGCTTCTGGCTGTCCAGAGCCATGCAGGGCCCGAGTCCGGTCTCCGCCCTACTGCATTCGGCGACCATGGTCGTGGCCGGGGCTTATCTGCTGCTGCGGCTCGAGCCGCTGCTCGCACGGTCCGGCTGGGGCGGGCCCGTCGTGGCGTGGACGGGCGCGGTCACGGCGGTGGTGCTCGGCCTGGTCGCCGTGGCACAGGGCGACCTCAAACAGCTGCTCGCCGCCTCCACCTGCGCCCAGATCGGCTTCATGGTGCTCGCCGCCGGAACCGGAGCGGTCACCGGCGGAACCCTGCAGCTCATCGCGCACGCCGCCGCGAAGAGCCTCGCCTTCCTCGTCGCGGGAGCCTGGCTGACGACGCTCGGCACCAAGGCGCTGCCCGCCCTGCGCGGTGCGGCCCGGCGGCACCGTACGACCGGCATCACCTTCAGCGTGGCGGCCCTGACTCTCGCGGGTGTGCCGCCGTTGGCCCTGTGGGCGGCCAAGGACGTACTCCTCGCCGGCGCCCTCGAGGACGACACGGCGCTGTACGTCGTCGGGCTGGCCGGTGCGGTGATCTCCGCGGTCTACAGCGCCAAGGCCCTGTGGTTCGTCTGGCAGCCGACTCCCGCACCGGACGGCCGGGAGGAGCCGCCGCCGTATGTGACCCGGCTGCCGCTGGTGACCCTGGCCGTCGCGTGCGCCGCCCTGACGGTCACGTCCTTCCCGCCCGTCCGGGACGCGGTCCAGCGGGTGCTCGGGGGAGAACCGCAACCGGAACCGCACGTGTGGGAGTTCGTCCTGTCCGGTGTGCTCGCGGTCGTCGTCTCGGCCGTGGTCTGGACCCGTGGCCCGCGGTCGCTCGCCGTCCCGGGCCGGATCACCGCCTGGGCGTCGGACTGGCTGCGCCTGGAGAACGCGGCACGCGCCCTGCTCGTGCGTCCGGTCCTGCGCCTCGCCGCCACGCTCGCCGCCTTCGACGACCGGGTGCTGGACCGTGCTGTCGACGGCAGTGCCCGCGGTGCGGTCCGACTGGCGCGGTGGGCCGACGCCCGGGTGGAGCAGTTGATCGACGGCTCCGTGGAAGGGGTGGGGGGCGGCGTCCGTGCGCTCGGCCGCCTGGCGCGCCGGCCGCAGACGGGGCAACTGCACCAGTACCTCGCCCAGGCGGTCGCCGCCTTCACCGTCCTCGCCGTCGTCCTCGTCCTCGTGAGGTGACCGCCGTGCTCACGGCCATCGTCCTGCTCCCGACCGCCATGGCGGTCCTCCTGCTGTGCGTGCCACGCGGCGCGCCCCGAACCGTGTTCCTGACGGCCTGGGCGGCGACCGCCGCGGCCGAGCTGGCCCTGACGGTGACCGTCTGGGCGGGCTACGAGCCCGGCGGGGGAATGCAGTACGAGACCCGGGCCCGCTGGATCCCCAGCGCGGGCATCAGCTATCACGTCGGAGTCGACGGCCTGTCCCTGCCGCTGGTGGCCGTCACGTGCGTGCTCTTCCCCGCCTGCGCCGCGTACGCGTGGCGCGAGACCCGGCGGCCCAGGGAGCTCGCGGCCCTGTTCCTCTTCCTGCAGACCACCTGCCTCGGCCTTTTCGTCGCCCTCGATCTGATCCTGTTCTTCGTGTTCTTCGACCTGTCCATCGTGGCGATGTACTTCGTCATCGCCGGATGGGGACACGGGAACGCCGCCCGCGCCGCGCTGAAGTTCTTCCTCTACACCTTCATCGGTTCCCTCGCCCTGCTGCTCGGCTTCATCGGCCTGTACCTGGCGGCCGATCCCCGCACCTTCGACATCGTCGAGCTGACGGACGCCGACCCGCTGGCCGGGCGGTCGACGTACGGAGCCCTCGTCCTCCTCGCGATCTCCGTCGGACTGGCGGTGAAGACCCCCACCGTGCCCTTCCACACCTGGCTGCCGCCCGCCCACACCGACGCCCCGGCCGCCGGGTCGGCGATCCTCGCCGGAGTGCTCCTGAAGATGGGCACCTACGGGTTCCTGCGCATCGCCATGCCCGTCCTGCCCGACGCCTGGCGCGACCACGCCCTCGTCTTCGTGATCGTCGGTGTGGTCTCGGTGCTCTACGGCGCGCTGGTCGCCCTCGCCCAGACCGACTTCAAACGGATGGTCGCGTACACCTCCGTCAACCACATGGGTTACGTCATCCTGGCGATCGGCGCGGCCGGGGCCGTCGACGGGGACCAGGACGCGGCCCGCCGCCTGGCGGTCACCGGTTCGGTCTTCCAGATGGTCAGTCACGGGCTGCTGACCGGCGCCCTGTTCCTGCTGTCCGGCGTGCTCTACGAGCGGGGGCGCACGTACGAGATGTCCGCGTACTCCGGGATCGCGGGACGGGCACCCGTCTTCGCCGCGCTGACCGGCGTCGCCGCGTTCGCCTCGCTGGGGCTGCCGGGCTTCTCCGGATTCATCGCCGAGTTCCAGATCCTCACCGGCAGCCTGGGCCCCGAGCCGGTGGCCACCGCACTGGCCGTACTCGGGATCCTGCTGACCGCCGGCCTGTTCCTGCGCGCCTTCCAGCAGGTCTTCCTCGGGCCGTCGCGGCTGCCGGTCGCCGCGCCGGGCGCCGACCGGCCGTTCCCGGACATCCGCCTCCACGAAGGGCTCGCGATCATTCCGCTGCTGGTCCTGGGAGTCGTCCTGGGCCTGACTCCCCGGTTCGTCCTCGACGTCATCGAACCCGCCTCGCGCACCGTGCTGGAGCTGCTCGCGCGATGAACGAGATGACCGGGACGAACGAGAATCCCCTCGACCTCCTCCCCGAGGTGCTGCTCGCGGCCTCGGCCGTGATCGGTCTGCTGCTCGGGGCGTGGCTGCCGCGCCGCCGACAGTGGCTGATCGGAGCCTTGGCGGTCGCGGCCTGCACCGCGGGGGTCGTGGCCGCCGCGATCGCCGCGGCCAACCCCGTCGAGACGGCCTTCGGCGAGTCCTTCGCCCTGGACACGCTCACGGCCACCAGCAGGATCGTCATCCTCGGCGCGACCTTGCTGGTCCTCGCGCTTGCCATGCCCCGCCTGCACGCCCACTCGCGCGAGACGGAGTTCTACGTCCTGCTCCAGCTCGCCTCCGCCGGTGCCCTGATGATGGCCGGAGCCCAGGACCTGCTCCTCCTCGCCGCCGGTTACCTGCTGGCCAGCGTGCCCGCCTACGCGCTCGCCGGATTCCGCAAGGACGGCCCCGGCACCGAGGCAGCACTGAAGTACTACGCCGTCGGCGCGCTCCTCGGGGTCCTGATGCTCGCCGGCATCACCGTCCTGCTGGCTGCCGGGCGAGTCACGGCGTATCCCCTGCTGCGCACCGAACTCGCCGAGGCGCCGACGGGGCTGGTGGCGGCCGGCACGCTCGCCCTGCTCGCCGGTGTCCTGTTCAAGGCCGGAGGCGTTCCCGGACACTTCTGGGTGCCGGACGCCGTCCAGGGAAGCCCCGCGCCCGTCGCGGCCTTCCTCACCACCATCCCCAAGATCGGTGCCCTGGCCGCGTTCTACCGGCTCGCCGCCGTGCCACTCGCCGACGCCGGCTTGCCCTGGGCCGACCTGGTGACCGTGCTCTCGGTCGCCTCGATGACGCTGGGCAACCTGGCGGCCTTCTTCCAGCAGGACGTCAAGCGGCTCCTCGCCTACTCCACCATCAGTCAGGTCGGCTACCTCCTGCTCCCGGTGGCCGTCGCCGGACGCACCGACCTCGGCCAGGAGGCGCTGCTGTACTACCTCACCGCGTACGCGGTGACCAACCTCGGAGCCTTCGCCGTCGTCTGCGCACTCCCCGACGCCCACACCATCGACGACTACCGCGGACTGGCGCGGACGCACCCGGCCCTGCTCGCCTCGCTCGTCGTCTGCCTGCTGGGCCTGGTGGGCACGCCTCCGACCGCCGTCTTCTTCGGCAAGCTGGAAGCCTTCAGCGCGGCCTTCGACGGCGGCTACGCATGGCTCGCGGTCGTCGCGGCCGTCAACACGGTCGCCTCCCTCTTCTACTACCTGCGCTGGATCGCCCCGGCGTTCCTCACGGGCGGACCCGGGGGCGATCCGGGTACGACGTCGAGATCGGCTGCCGCCGTCGCCTATGGGGCGGCCACCGGGTCCGTCGTTCTCGGGCTGCTCGGAGGATTCGTTCTGGACATGCTGGACGGACCGCTCGCGCGCTGACAGCCAGGCCGACGTCGCCGCGGCCGAGTACCGGCGGAGGATCGGCCGAGCACGGGTCCTTGCGGTGTACAAGCCGAGGGGTGTCACGGCGTACGGACGGCGAAAACAGCAGGCGCAGCACGAGCGCCGTAGCGCACCTGGCGGGGTGTCCGTCCCTCAGGCGTGAGGCGCCAGGGCCGTCGTTGGCGGAGGGCGCGCGTGCCGCCGCTCCGGGAGTGCAGCTTACCCCCTCGGGGTATACTGGCCGACAGTCGTCTCGCCGGGAATTCAGAGGAAGTGATGACAGCACCAGGAGCCTGGGCCCTGTGGACCCGCGCCTCGCGCGGCACCGTCCGCTGGGCGCGAGCCGCCGTCATCGTCCTGCTCACGGCGCTTGCCGTACTGGTTCACCACGAGACGCCTGCCACCGCGACCGATGCGTCCGCCGTGCACGTGATGACACCCGGCACGGTGATGACGGGCAGTCACGCCGCACCGGGGACGGTCATGTCCGGGCACGGGCACGGAAGCGATGCCGGGCGGGCCGCAGGGCCGACGGCAGCCGTCGCGCCGGCCATGAGCATTTCCCATGGGCCGGCCTGCTCCGGTACGGCCATGCAGTACTGCTCGGTCGCGAGCCTCGAGGCCGTGAAGCTCGCATCACCGTCGCAGACCTCGACGCGGGTGGGTCTCGCCGCGTACGGAGCCGTCCCCACCGGGCCCAAGGGCACCGGGACCGTGGACCGGGCGCCCCCGGACCTGTCCGCTCTCTCTCAGCTGCGCATTTAGGCCGTGCCCCACGGCTTCTTCGCCGCCTTCGCCGCGCCGAGGAGCCGTACCGGCACGCCGCCTTCCGTATGCGCACACTGAGATCGAGGACACCCATGAACAGCATCGACCGCCGCTCCGTCCTGCTCGCCGGGCTCGGCGTCGCGAGCGCCGGCGCGCTCGCCGCCTGCAGCGGCGGCTCCAGCGCGACACCCGCCCTGGTCGCCCCTTCCGGCTCCGCGGTCGCCGCAGCAGAGAAGAAGCGGAAGGGCACCGGCAGGACGCACGAGGTGACCCTGACCGCCGCGCCCGCCGTGCTCGACCTGGGCGGCGGGATCATGGCCAGGAGCTGGGCCTTCGACGGCCGGGCCCCCGGCAGGGAGATCCGCCTGTCCGCCGGTGACACCCTGGCCGCCGAACTCTCCAACCAGCTGCCGGACAAGACCGCGACGTCCATCCACTGGCACGGCATCGCCATGCGCAACGACATGGACGGCGTGCCCCCGGTGACGCAGCAGACCGTACGGGCGGGCGCCAACTTCACGTACCGCTTCATCACCGACGCCCCCGGCACGTACTTCTTCCACCCCCACGTCGGCGTCCAGCTCGACCGGGGCCTGTACGCGCCGCTGATCGTCGAGGACCCCGAGGAACCGCTGTCCTACGACGACGAATGGGTCGTCGTCCTGGACGACTGGGTCGACGGAGTCACCGGCACCCCCGACGAGGTCCTCGCCGAGCTGCGCCACGGCATGGGCGGCATGGACATGGGCGGCGACTCCGGCTCCAACGGTCACGCGGGCCACGACATGGATGACATGGGCGGTATGGACATGGGGGAGGACCCCTCGCCCTCCTCCGCCTCTCCCACATCCGGTGGGATGCCGATGAAGTTCATGCTGACGGGCGCCGGGAGCGAGCTGCTCGGAGGCGACGCCGGCGACGTGAAGTACCCGCACCACCTGGTCAACGGCCGTGTTCCCGCCGACCCCGCCGTCTACCACGGCAAGCCCGGCCGACGGCTGCGGCTGCGCATCATCAACGCGGGCGGCGACACGGCGTACCGACTGGCGCTCGGCGGCCACAAGCTGACCGTCACCCACACCGACGGCTTCCCCGTCGAGGACCAGGAGGTCGACGCCCTGCTGATCGGCATGGGGGAGCGGTACGACGTTCTCGTCACCCTCGGCGACGGCGTCTTCCCGCTCGTCGCGCTGGCCGAGGGCAAGGACGCCGCAGGCATGGCCCTGGTGCGTACAGCACCCGGCAGCGCACCGAAGGAAACCGTCCGCCCCAGGGAACTGAGCGGCAGGATCCTGACGGCGTCCCGGCTGCGAGCGGCTGACGACGTCCGCCTGCCCTCCAAGAAGGTGGACCAGGTCCACCGGGTCGAGCTGACCGGTGGCATGGGCAAGTACGACTGGGCCATCAACGGCAAGCCCTTCGACATGGCCGACCCGACCGCGAACCCGCTCACGATCGAGGAAGGCCGGCGAGTACGGCTGGACTTCGTCAACACCACCGAGATGTGGCACCCGATGCACCTGCACGGCCACACCTACCAGCTCGGCGACGCCGGGCCGCGCAAGGACACCGCCATCGTCCTGCCCAAGAAGAGGCTGTCCGTCCTCTTCGACGCCGACAACCCCGGCCAGTGGATGCTGCACTGCCACAACGCGTACCACGGAGAGGTCGGAATGATGGCGCTGGTCGCCTACCAGAGCTGATCGTCCGTGCCCGGTACGGGGGCCGGTCCGGCGGGCCGGCCCCCGTACCGGGGAGGCGAGGAGCGTTCAGCGCCCTTCGCCGGTGGACACGGGCAGCCGTTCGGCGGAAGTCCTGCCGCCGGCGCGGGACTTGTACACGCCGTTCTGCGCGGCGGCCAAGACGCGGTTCGAGTCGACGGCGGTCAGAGCCCGCGGCTGTCCGCCCGGGACGGCGCCCGCCTTCTGCCGGATGGCGTCGCCGTCAGAGGCCGTTTTCACCAGTAGGGCCTGTTTCATTCCGGCAAGTTCCCGTGGCGGAGCGGCCCTTGGGGGACTTTAGGGGTTGGCGCGATTGACGGGGCGCGAGGGAAGCCTGTATTGCCTGCCTCATCCCGTGAAGTCTTTGTTGTTCCAAGTAGAGTTGATATCGGCGATCACTCCCGCCGCTCTGTACGGGAACCCGACACGTGAGAGGCGCGAGTATCCACCTGTGACATGTGAAGCTTCACGAATCATCCAAGAACGACCTGTAGGCCGAATATCATCGACATGATTGATGGGCAGTCGGGCAAGTCGACATTTGCTCGGCATCAGTCCCATGCCGTTCTTTGCGTGTGCGCCTGGTCGGTGGTTTTGCGGCGGCCTGGTCGGCGCAGAAATGCGCAGGCGGGGTGCCTGGGCGCAGCAACACACGATGTTTCTGGAAGCCTTCGGGCCGAAGGCGTGTCGATGTACAGTGTGGGCCGCCCTTGACCTGCAAAAAGCGGGCAGGGAGCAGAAAATTCGGGAGCTTCCTCGTGCTTCGTGCCATGTTCAAGTCCAAGATCTAGAATCTGGGCGTTTGTGCAGGTCAGAAGCCTTGTAAGGTGACTCGGGTCAGCAAATGGTCAGCATCGGGCTTGAAGGCGTCCCGGCTCGCTGACCTGGCGGCCGCCGTGGCGGGGGCCTGCGTGGGTGGGCGATGACGTGCTGAGCGTGCCTCCTGGGTGAGATGTCCGGGGGAAGGGCGGGCGGTGCCCGACCCGTACGTACGACGGGGACCCCCGTATCCGCCGTGCCGCCGCCTCCCGGCAGCGATACTGGATGCATGGACGCGACGACCACCGCCCCCCGTGCCGAGGTGCTGCGGGACCGCTACCGCAGCCGACTGCCCGAGCGTTTGCAGGAGCTGGCCGGCCCCGTCGAGGGCGACGTGGACCTGCCGCTCCACATCGTCTGGTCCGGGCGGACGAGCTACAGCCTGGATCGTCCGAAGTCCCGCATGACGCTCTACCGGACCGTCCTCGCCGAGGGACTGGGTGAGGACCTGGTGGCCCTCCTGCACCACCGGCTGCTCACCGAGCAGTGGCCCGTGCTGCGACGCTTGATCAGTCCCTACGTCCGCGAGGTCTGGGAGGACGCCTTCCCCGAGCTGCTCCGCACCGCTTTGGCCGGCGCGACCGCCGCGTGAAGCTCACTCCGCTCCACGAGCGTCTCCTCGCCGACATCCTCGACCTCGGCTCCCCTGCCCTCTGGTCCTCACCGGCGGATACGCCGTGCAGGCCCACGGCCTGGTCGAACGCTTCAGCCGTGACCTCGACGTCGCCACCGAGAACCCCGCTCCGATGCAGGAGATCGTCGCCTCACTCACAGCGGGCCTCGGCGCGCGCGGATGGCGGACCATGCACGTCCGGACCGATCCGCTCAGCGGCCGGTTCCTCGTCACCGATCCGGACACCGGTGAGGAGTGCGAGGTCGACGTCCTCAAGGAGGCGTTCTGGGCTCCGCCCGCCCAGACCCCCTACGGGCCCGTTCTTTCCCTCGACGACGTGATCGGCACCAAGGTTTGTGCCCTCGCCGACCGCGGCACCGTCCGCGACCTCATCGACGTCCAGGCCGCCTCCCGCCACCGTTCCACCGCCGACCTCGAAAACCTCGGCCGCCGTCGTGCCCACGACGAGTTCAGCCTCGAAGACCTCCGGGACCGGCTGATCGGCGTGGACTGGTACGAGGACGAGGACTACACCGCGTACGGACTCACCTCCCGGCAGATCGAAGAACTCAAGGCGTGGGCGCTGGAGTGGGCGGAGGATCTGGGTGCGCGGATCCATGACGAGAACACCTGAGAGGCGGTCATCGCGTCCATCCCCTCTACCGCGGTTGCAACGAGAGGCTGCGGTGCAGCCGGCAGGTTCCAACCCGGAGCCGTCCACGGTGGGTGGCTGCCTGCACGGCAGCCGAGAGGTACCCCGCAGTGGACTCACGGCGAAACCGGGCCGCGGTAACGGTCAAACACCGCATCCCGCTCCCATGTCCAGTCCGGGTCCCGACGGTAGAACTCGGTAACGGCCGGCTCGAAGAATCAGTCGGAAGGCTTCCGGCTGGATCCATTGACTTGAACCGCCCCGGGGCTGTCGGCCGCCGGACCGGAGGATCAGCGTGGGCCTGCCCTCGGCGGGGACACCGGGCCCCGCCCCCTCCCGCACGGATCCGGCCCTATGGTGGTGCGGGCGGCGCTGTCGGCCGGCGGACCGTCCCGGCAATGTGCGCGGTGGCGCGGTCGCCGGGTGCGGGAGAGGGATCCTCCGGGCGAGTGCACCCTGGCCGGTGCCTTCGCCCTCTGTGTCATCGCCGAGAGCGGGGCTGTGATCGCCGCAGCGAACTCCCGGCACCGAGACCGGCCCGGTCGGCTCAGCGTGGGCCGGGGTGGAACAACGCGTCGTCGTAGTCGTCGAACAGCTGGGGCATCACGTGGCGGAAATCGGCGACCTCCCGCGAGTCCTGCATCGACGGGCACAGGGATCCCACCCACATCCACAGGCCCCGTGAGGCGATGGCACGGTCCAGGTAGGCCTCAGCGGTGTGCCCGGTGGACTCGGTGCCCTCCCCGAAGACGTGCAGGTGGAGTTCGTCGGCCACTGCCATGTCCGGACCCTGCAGGAACGCCCCGCAGGCCTCCGAGGTGAAGATGTCGAAGGGACGCACCGGCCGGAAGCGCACGTCCTCGTCCAGGAACTGTCGGCCCGGCCCCGGCCCGAACACCTCGGCTGCCGGACGCACGTTGATCCTGCCGCTGGCGGGCTCGGCACCCGGCCTGTCGGGGGCGGAAGTCTGCACCCAGTCGACGAAGAACCCGTCCAGTTCCCCGTAGAAGTCGGCCAGAGGGGCGGGCAGCCCGCCCGCATACACCCGGGCCAGGTGCGCGAGCACCTCGGCTGGTGCCGGTTCGGCGATCCTGACCTGCAGCACCTCGATCCCGGGATGCTCCCGCAACCCGCTCACCATGGCCCGCACCCGCCGCCGATAGCCTTCGACCACGACATACCTCCCGCACAACGGCTCTTTGCGACACGCCGACCAGGAACCACGGCCCCTTCCGGGCGGTCGCGCCTCCCCGCGGCCCGGCATCTGTTATTTCCGGGCGCTCTTTCTCTTCCTCGGTTCCTCGTCCCGACGCTGCCAGCGCAGGACCTCTCTGTCGTAGGTGCTCATCATCCGGCCGGAGAGCCTTGGTTGCAGGAACGCCTCGCGCTGGTCTGCCGTGGCCGGACCCCCAAGGCTGCGGTCACACCATTCCGAGATGAGGTCGTACCAGCCGTGGGAACCGTTGAGCAGATTGTCGATCTGCGTTCCCGTGAGGACACCGAGAATGGTGTCCGTGGTGGCATCGTCATACAGGTTGAAGACGGTTCGATTCGTCTGGGCCAAGGTCACCCCGAGGGCCCCGATATAGGGCAGGATCTCCCCGCTTCGCCGTACGGCCAGCGCAACCTGATCCGCCGTGGGGAACAGCGTGAAGATATTCTGAAGAGTTGCCTGCCCGGCAGCGCTGTAGAGCGGTTCCAGTACCAGCTCGGCGATGAGGGACGGGTCCCCGGTGGGAACAAGTGCCCTGGCGAGGGCATACCCTTCGGCAGGCGTGAGCGTCATCAGGGTCGCGGCAGCAGTCGTTTCATCCATGCCGAGATAGATGTCGTGGTAGTTGATGACCATGTGCTTCTGCAGCGTCGGCGTGACGAGCGCGTACGCCTGGGCCAATTCCTGGCCGCTGACCAGCAATGCCCCGTTCACCGGGTTGCGCAGCACGGCATCGAGCTGGGCCGTGGTCGCGAGCGCCTGGTACGCGGCCTGCTGGCCGGCGGTCAGCGCACCGGCGGGCTGGTTGATCGCCACGCTCCAGGCGGGCGGCTGGGCTGCGCCGCGAGTGAAGTCCGTTGGCGATGCGTTCGTCATGAGGCCCCAGCTCATGGTCATGATGTTGGGTATGACCGAGGTGAAGTCGCTTGCGTTGACCGTGTTCGTCTGATAGGCGACGGCGGTTTCGAGCCAAATCCAGTGGCCGCTGTTCACGGCTTGCTTCGCAGCGGTTTCCGGGCCGGCCGACATCGAACTGTTGACCGTGGCCGGGCCCGGCGCGAGGTTGTTCGTATTGTTTCCCGGCCCGCCCAGCCTTCCGTTCATCAGATGCATTTTCACGGCGTTGTAGTGGGAATTGTTCGGGTTCGGGTTCGAGAGCGTATGGCCGTGGTTGTAGAGCTGGTCCCAGCCGATGGGCTTGGTCCCGGGAGTGGGTGAATTCGCGGCCGCCCCCAGGGCGGTTCCCCGGATGTTGTTCACACTCACTCGTCCCGCGCGGCCTTGGTCGGTCGTGTACGCCGGGGTTTCGAACGTCATGGTGCCGTCGGTCTCCGTGGCCCGCTGCACGATCGGGGCCTGTGCGGACGCCGGAACAGGGGCGGGGCTCCGGGCGGGCGGCACCGGTGCCGGTGCGTCCGTCCGATGGCCGCCCACGGCCTCGTGCTCGTGCGCGGTCCCCTGGTCGCCGCCACTGTCCGTCGGCGCGAGCCCGAGCTGCTGCAGCAGCCGGGGTACCGCCGCGTTGCCCACGCTGCGCTGCAGTGCGAGAAACCCGGCAGGTGTCAGCGCGCCCGGCCCCAGCGGCGCGGCGCCCAGTGCCCGGCCGGACGGCCTGTCTGCGCTCCGGGGAGCCTGCGGCGAAGCGGCCTGAGCTTTGGCGGGCTCATGTGCACGCATGGACCTGGCCTCCCATGGAGTCAACGGACGCACAGATGCATATCTGTCTACGCTCCCCGGAGCGTGCGCCACAAGAGGCGATCGGGTACACCTGCCCTGCGCCTTCGGGCAGATGGAGCGTCAGCCGCGGTGCGGAATGCCTCACCACCGACGGGGGAGCGGCGCAGCAACCGCTGATGATCAGCCTGCGCCCCTGCCACCTCGGGACACCTGGCCAAGCCCACGACACGACCGCCGCTGTCCGGCACGGCCATCAGTCGGCACTGGTGCCGAGGACGCACCCGCTGGTACGCCGCCACGGTACGCTCACTCATCCGCTCTCCCGCCTCGTCGGTTCCACGCATACCGGCGGCACGTCCTGACGGACCGTGCGGGTCAATGTGACGGGGTGCTTCCGGTGGGTGACGATGGGGCTGACTGGCGCAGTGCGGCAGGGGGATGACATGTCCGACCGAGACCCCGCCGAGAACCTCGTCGAACTCGCTCAGGCCATAGGGTCGTTGCGTAAACAACTCGACACGGCCCGGCGGGTGGCGCCCGAAGGGGCCTGCCTTCGAAGTCGGGCGGTGGAACTGGAGTTCCAGGTGGCTCTGTTGAGCGGCAGCGAGATCACCGGAGGTGCCTGGTTCTGCGTTCTGTCGGGCGGTGGGGCCAAGTGCCGGGAAGGCCGCAAAGGCTGGTTGAACGAGCGTGAAGCGCGACTCGACGCCTTCCGCCGGCTGATCCGATACAACACCCGACGCCGGCACTCCCACCTCGGTCGGCAATTGCCGATCGCTTACGAGAACGATCTCTCGCGAACAACAACTACCCTGACCCAAGCCGCATAGGCGTGTTCAAACTCCGGGGTCAAGGCCCGAACCCGGTCGGCCCCGCTGCCTGGACGGCCTTCGTCACTTCTCTCGGTCGAACCAGGCCGTAGTCTCCGGCAGGAACAACAGGACGATCACGGGCAGCCCGAGCACGATCCGCAGCGCGGCGTCCGTGAACTCCGCGGGCCCCGCCGCGCCCAGTGCCTTACTGAACGACGGCAGGACCACAAACACCATCACCACGATGGTCGTGATCCGGATCCCGCCCCGCGCGCTGCCGCCGTACTTCAGGGCGAGCAGCGCGCACACCCAGACCAGGGTCCACGGCGCCATCAGGTCGCCCAAGCCGTAGGACGTCAGGCTGCCCCAGAGCGCAAGGATGACTATCAGCCCGGCGAACGCCAGCCCGAACAGCAGCCGTTGGGCCGCGCGCACCTGACGGGGCATCACGACGTTGTGCAGGTCACTCATTGCTTTTCCAGTCCTTGGTAGGCCCGGGGGCCCCGCGGAATTCGAGGAATTCACGCGGGACCCCGGGAACACAGTCGTCACAGGTCGTGCGAGTCAGCGCGAGGGCCGCAGCTCGCGGTACTTCGCGGACAGCAGCGGGCCGAGGTGTTCGATAACTCCGTATCCCGGTTCGTGCTTGTAGGGCAGTTGGTACAGGAACGACGTCACGATCACTTCGGTGACGTCGGGGATCCCGCGTCCCAGTTGCCGCTCCAGGAACTCCAGCGTGGCGCGCCAGTCAGGCGCCTCTGGGGCCTTGCCGAGGTAGGAGTCGACGACGGCCGGTGTTACGTCGAGACCGAAGAAGACGTGCGGCAGTGGCTTGCCGTTGTTCTCGACGTGGATCTCGTAGAGCTCGCCGAACTCGGGGACGGCGGCGACGAGTTCCTCCAGCAAGCGGATGTCGTCTCTCATCAGCAGTTCCCCAGACCCGGATAGTTGGACGCGCCAGTGTACTTTCCGGCCAGAGCGTCATCGATGGCGCTGACGAGGCTCTTCGCCACCTGGATGTCCTTGGCGCTCTTGACGATCGGAACCCTCTTTCCGGGGACTCTGAGTGAGTTCGGGTTCGCAGAGTAGTAGCTGCTGGTCAAATCGTGATTTGCACCACTGGGGCATCTCGGCTGCAACTTCCAGACGTAGCTCCGAAAGCTGGTAACGCCCCCAAGTTGCGGCGGAGGCATTCGGGGACCACCTTCAGAGGCATGACACTCCGTTACCGCTGGAAGTGAGCCAGAGCCACTCGTTTGACAGTTTCGATGCTCGACGGGGAGACAAAAGGCCGTCTCCCCGTCGAAGGGGTGTGGGTCAGCGGGGACCGACCTCGTCAAGCGCCACCCCCGCCTTTTCGGCCAGCCATTCGAGCGCGGCCACGGGGATGGGCCAGTCGGCCGCGTTCAGGGAGATAGCAAGCGTTTCGTCATCCCTTCGGACCAGAGTCTCCACCGTCCACAGGCCGCTCTCCCCAGATATCCAGTAGAGCCAACCGGGCATATCCCAACCCCGCTCCTTCTCCATGCGCGCTTGCCCTTCAGTCGACTCTTTCCGCCACTGGTCGAGCCACCTGGACTTCTCTTCAGGAGTGGACGGCAGAGTGAATTCCCGGCGAAGCCATTCTGGCAGCGCCTCGACGCCTTCGGCCTCGACGCGAAGGGCCAGCGCCAGAGCCTCACCGAGTGCGGTGACGTCTGCGGCTCGACCCGTCACATGGATTTCCACGATCATACCCTTGCTCCACAATTGAATACGGCCTACATAGTGTGCGACCCCGCAGCAGAAAACTGCGGGGTCGCACACTATTGCCAGGCCTAGTTCGGTCCGAATTCCCGTCCAGTTCCTTGAAGCATGCTATCAAAGAAGGCGCTCATGTGTTGCGGGCGCAGCATGTATTGATCGACGGCCTTTGTGGTGTCGACCTTCAACGGCGCCCCAGGGAAGTCCTTGGCCATGGATTCAGGAACGGAGTTCACGCGAAGCCAGTCGACGAACTCCGCGTCCACATCGAATGATTTGATTTTGGAGTCGGAGAATCCTTGCGAGAGGCGCTTCTCCAGGAAATCATCCGCACGTTTTTTCACACCGAAGTTCAGGAACACCGGCTTCTTGGCGTTCTTCAGCGTCACGAACCCGCCGTCGAGGACCTTGATCCTCTGATTGCCCGCGCCTTCCACCCGGTAGACGGTCACGAGCCCCTGCTTGCCCCAGGCCCTGGACGCGACTACTGCGCCAAAGGTGGGACCAAGGGTCACCATTGTCTTGTAGTAAGAGGCTGTCTCGCGTGGTGGGAAGTCTGTGCGGCATGATGCTGGTCGTGGGTGCTGATCTGTCGCAGCGGCTGGTTCCTGACGAACTCTGGGAACTGGTCGCCCCGTTGCTGCCGTCCTTCACTGCTCGTCCGCAAGGTGGTGGGACCGCTCCGTGTGATGAGCGGGCCGTGTTCACAGCCGTGGTGTACGTACTGACCAGCGGTTGCGCCTGGCGGCATCTGCCGCCGACGTTCGGTACGTCTCCCGCGACGGTACATCGCCGGTTCACTGCGTGGACCGAGGCGGGCCTGTGGCGCCGGCTTCACCGGGCGGTGCTGGACGAACTCGGCGCCAGGGGCGAGGTCGACTGGACCTCGGCAATCATTGACGCCGCCTCGGTCCGGGCGAAAAGGGGGGCACCCTGACCGGGCCGAATCCGGTTGATCGCGGCAAGAAGGGCAGCAAACTGCACGTCCTGTCCGACGCCCAGGGCATCCCGCTGGCCGTTGCGGTGTCTGGGGCGAACCTGCACGACAGCCAGGCGTTCAAGCCGCTGATCCGTGGCATTCCGGCGGTCCGCTCCCGCCGCGGACCGCGTCGGCGCCGTCCCGGCAAGCTTCGCGCGGATAAGGCGTACTTCTCCGCCGACCACCTCGCCTGGCTAAGCGAACGCGGGCTCATCCCGCGCATCGCGCGCCCGGGGATCGAATCGGGCGAACGGCTCGGCCGGCACCGTTGGAAGATCGAGCGGACGATCGCCTGGCTGTTCGGTTTCCGCCGTCTCACCGTCCGATACGAGCGAACCGGCTCACACTTCCTCGCCTTCCTCGCCTTCCTCGGCCTCGCTGCCGCTCTGACCTGCTACAAGAAGCTCTCAAGACTGAAGTCGGGCAGCGGGAGACCGTAGCGGTCTCCCGCTGCCCGAACGGGATCACTGGCCAGGCCGGGGCGCGATTGATCAGGCCCGGGTCACCGGTGCCTGCAGTTCCGTCACCCAGTCGTCACGATTTTCCGGGCACTCCAGGTTGATCTCGCGGGGGTATCCGGTCGACTGGTAGTCGTTGGCGTCGATCCAGCGGGCCAGGGCCTGGGCGGTGGGGAGCACGGTGTCCATCGAACCGCGGTGCACGATGGTCGCTGTCTGGTCGAGGGACGGCAGGTCGAGGATCCGGAAGGTGCCGTCCTGGAGAGGGGCGGAGACCTGGACGCCGGCGTGGACGCTGATCCTGCCTTCGCCCTCCGGGGCGTCCTCGTAGTACGCGACGCCCGGGCCCGTGGGGGTGATACCCGCCAAGCCCAGGCACCGGAACAACTCGTCGTAGAGCGGCCCGATGACCGGGCCGATGTCCTCGGGCTCGAAACTCGCGGCGGTTGCCGTCAGCTCCGCCACCCGGACGGCAGGGACGCTCTTGATGACAACGTCGTTCGTGGGCATGTGCCCCTCACTCTCGATCGCTCGAAGCCTCGCCTCGACCTGGATCAGCCGTGCTCCCGCGGCAGCCATTGCGGTCTCCAGTTCAGCCCGCCGCAGCCGCAGCATGCCGCGCAGTTCCTCGATGCTGACCTTCTCGTCCACGATGTCCTGGACCTGCTGGAGAGTGAATCCGAGGTCCTTGAGCGCGATGATCCGGTTGAGGCGGGCGAGCTGGGTAGCGGTGTAGTAGCGATAGCTGCTGGCGGGGTCGACGTGAGCCGGGCGCAGCAGTCCGGTCGCGTCGTAGTGACGCAGCATCCGGACCGAGACGCGGCCATGCCGGGCGAAGTCTCCGATGGTGAACATGATGTCTCCGAGCTGACCGCCTGACACGGTGTGAGGGTCAAGAAGCTACTTGGCGGCCGGGGGACAGCGAAAACTCCGGGCCTCATCGACGCAGTTACACGGGGGCGCCCGCAAGTGAGCCGTCCGTGACGAGACATCGCCACGTGAGACATCCTCTTAGGTCAATGGTGTCACGCATCACATTGGCTTGAATTCGCCCTACAGGTAGGGCGCTTGGGCTGGCCTGGTGGGCTGTCGACGAGGAAGTCCCTGACAGGCCGCACCTCGACACCGCCCTCCCGTATGTAGCTGTACCGGCCTGCCCGTCAACTGGCCCTCACCGAAGGAAAACAACGCTCAAGACTTGCAGATCGGACCTGAGTTGAATGTGAAGGACATGCTTTCCAGGTGATTGATTGGCTGAAATCGAGTAGGCCGACGTTGACCCGCTGCAGCGGAAGTCGGCGGCCTTCGCGATGCCCGGGTTCACCCGCCGCCCGGGGACAACGGTCTGGTGCGCGGCGAGCTTGTGGACGGGGTTGAGTGCTGACCGTTGACCGGTCGACTCGTCTCAGGGAGCGTCGGAGGCGAGGGGAATGACCGTATGGCCGTCTTTTGCTGCGCCAACTGTCAGCAACCTCTAGAGACATTTAACGGCTGGGGTTACCGATGTTGACAGGAGTCGATGGGCTGTTTGGTCTGGATCAGACTGTGTGGCGTGCAGGGTGATGGTGGGGATGGCCGCTGGCTATCGCCGTCGCTGTTGCCTCCGCTCGGCCCGCCGTTGCCTCGCGGATCGATGTTCCTCTTGCTGCCGGGCAATGTTGCGGGCCTTCTGCTGTGCGGCGAGACTGTATCGCCGTGTGGCCCAAGGCGTCACTGTCCCGAAGGCGAGAAGAGTAAGGGTCAGGACCCAGTACCCCAGCGATGCACCTGTGGAGAAGGTCGCCACGCAACCGAGGAGAGCGCCGACCGAGTAGCCCAGGGTGGGACGCCAATCGTGGGCGTACAGACCCAATTTGGCAGGAATCGCTAGCAGCCATGGTGGAACGAAGAATGCGGCGAAGTGCCAGCCGCCGCCCTCTGGGACTGCACAGCCGCCCCGCAGCGAGGGGGCACATCCGTCAGCAATCGCTCCCGCCACGCCCCAATCGATGACGAATATGCCCACCGCGTTGAACGCGATGCCCGCCCACATCCACTTCATGACCGGAGCATAGAGGCAGCGGCTGACGAAGGACGCTCTCCCGCGAACGGTGTTCGGCACGATCCGATGCAGTGCCGTTGAGTCCGGTCTTGGCGATGTAGCCGTCGATGAGGCCAGGTCGGTACTGCATCCGTTTGAGCCGGGTCTTCACCAGCGCGGTGAGCTGGTCGAGGCTGTGTTTGGTGAGGTTGGCCAGGGACCGTTTCAGGTGCGACCACACGCCCTCGACCGGGTTGAACTCAGGTGTGTAAGGCGGGAGTTGGTAGACAGTCAGCCATAATCGGGCATCGACCAGCTCCCGCATAGTGCGGCTGACGTGCGTGTTCAGATTGTCCCAGACCGGGACGATCGGGCCGCCGAGTTGCTGGTGTGCGGCGTCGAGCAGGCGGACGTAGTCGGTTTCGGTGAAGCCCTTGCGCCGGCCTTTGCCGGGACCACGGTCGAGGTGGATGCGGTAGATCAGCCGGGACCGGTGGCCGGACTTGGTGCAGATCAGCGCCGCCATCGAGACCCGTTTGGTGCCCGCGGCGGTGACCCGCACGACGGGCGTGTGGCCTCGGCGGCCCCAGGTTCGGCCCTTGGGCGGCCTCAGCCCCTGGCCGGCTTCGTCCTCGAAGCAGAGCCAGGCGCCCAGGTCCGCCGCCGTCTTTTTTATGACGGGCCACTGCTCGTCCTTCCAGGCGGCGATCTTCGCCTCGTCGCGCTCGGTCGTCTTGCGGGACGGGACCTGTACGCTCCAGCCGATGCGGTGCAGCAGCAGGTCCATCCCGGCCAGGGTGTACTCGACACCGAACCGGCGGCGCACGACCTCGGCGATCCTCGCCAGAGTCCAGCACTGGTCACTCCAGCCGGAAGAGGACGGGCCGGCATCCAACACCGCCTCCAACGCGCGTAGTTGGCCCGCGTCGAGATTGCAGCGGGCACCGCCGGGTCCCTTGGACACCAGAGCCTGCCGCCCGCCGACAGCCAAGGCCCGCCGCCAGCGGTTCGCCGACATCCGCGTCACCCGGAACCGCCGGGCCACCTCCCGGTCACTGGCCCCGGCTTCGAACAGGTCAGCGGCTGCGAGCCGGACCTGCTCACGCCGAGCCCGTTCCTCGGCCGTCAATCCACCGCCATCGGGATACCTCACTCTCCCGGCATAGCGCGGCCCACCACAGCCGTCACGCCCCGACGTAACCCGCACCGTTAAAGATCTCTAGAGGCAATGCCGTTGCTTTTGCCGTGGGCGTAGGCTGATTGGCAGTGGGTCCCGGGGGTGGTTTGGGTGGCTGCGAGTGCGTCTGACTTATCGGGTTTTGGTCTGTTGACCTGGGTGTATCCACCGGGGTTGGTGGACCGGGTGGTGGCCGCATGCGGACGTTCGAGGCACTCCGGAGTCCCTACCGAACCCGGAACGGTTCAGCGGCGGGGCTGGCGGCCTTCATGGCCTCGCGCATGGTGCGGTCACCGATCGCGCGGCGATCCTGCGTGGACCGGGTGCCGATCCGGGCCGCCACCCACGGGATGCTGCGGCCGGTCGATGCCGCCAGCTCCCGCAAGGTGGTGCCCTCGGCAGCCCGCTCGCGCAGCCCCGTCCTGATGTCCGGGGCGCCGACGCGTTCGGCGGTGGCCCTGTCGTTGAGATGTACGCGTGCGTGCCGCCCGGCGGCGGAGTTCTGTCCACTCGGGCGGACCGGGATGCCGTACTCGGCCAGCAGCCGCCGCAGCCTGTTCCTGCCGGTGGCGAGGGTGCTCGCCGTGTCCTCGATGCTGTGCTGCCGGTCTACGTACAAGACCCGCAACGCCTCTTCGAGGCCCGTGAATCCCCCGGACCGGAGCGCGGCCGCCGTGCGTTCGATCGAACCGCCTCCGAGCGGGCCGAATGCCATCGATCCTCGACATGATTGATGGGGCGTCAGGTAAGTCAGCGTCCACTCAGTATCAGTCCCATGCTGTTCTTTGGGTGTGCGCCTGGTCGGTGGCTTCGCGGTGGCCTGGCCGGCGTAGAAATGAGCAGGTGGGGCGCCCGGCCGCAGCGGTACACGATGTTCCTGAAAGTCTTCGAGTTCAGGGCGTGTCGATGTACAGTGTGGGCCGCCCTTGACCTGCAGAAAGCGGGCAGGGAGCCGTCTTTCAGGAGTCCAACATGCTGCGCACCATGTTCAAGTCCAAGATCCACCGTGCCACGGTCACCCAGGCCGACCTGCACTACGTCGGATCCGTCACCATCGACGCCGATCTGCTCGACGCCGCCGACCTGCTGCCCGGTGAGCTCGTCCACATCGTCGACATCACCAACGGCGCCCGCCTGGAGACGTACGTCATCGAGGGGGAGCGCGGGTCGGGTGTCGTCGGGATCAACGGAGCCGCCGCCCATCTCGTGCACCCCGGTGACCTGGTGATCATCATCAGTTACGCCCAGGTCTCCGACGCCGAGGCGCGGGCCCTGAAGCCCCGGGTCGTGCACGTGGACCGTGACAACCGGATCGTGTCCCTCGGCGCCGACCCGTCCGAGCCGGTTCCGGGTTCGGACCAGGAGCGCAGCCCGCAGGCCGTCACCGTCTGAGCGACGGCGCCACGCCGTCGCAGGAGCCCAGGACCCAGGACGCCGTACCCCGGACCCGAGGAGTGCCCGTGAGTGACATCGAGATCCGCGACGACCGGCCGGCCGGCCGCCTCGAGGCGTTCGCCGGGGGCCAAGTGGCCGGGCGCATCGAGTACTTCGTCCTGGAGGAGCCCGCGCGGGCCCTCGTCCCGGTGCACACCGTCGTGGCGCCGGAGCACGAGGGCCGGGGCATAGCCGGCTCCCTCGCCCGCGAGCTGTACGGCATCGCCGCCCGCGAGGGCGTCGCCGTGGCGCCGCTCTGCCCGTACGTCGTGAAGTGGGCCGCGCGGCACCCGGAGGAGGCCCCCGTGGCCGCCCCGGAGCTGCGGGAAGCCGCGATCGACTGGCTCGACGCACACCCCGGGCGCTTCTGACGGCCACGGCCACCTTCACGGCCACGGCCACCTTCACGGCCACGGCCACCTTCACGGCCACGGCCACAGTCACCATCACGGCTGCCGTCGCGGACCGGACCGGACCGTCCGTGCCGGTGCCCTTCCGGGCGGGCCGTCTGGGTGCCGTTGTGCGTGCGAGGGGGTGAGTGGGGGCTCGGGGGCGGGGTACGCGGGAGACAAGTCCAGAGGCCGCCGTACCGAACTGGCTGGAGGACCGCCATGACGCAGCCGTATCCCGATCCTGTGCCGCCGGCACCCACCCCCGGGCCGGGTCCCGAGCCCCCGGGGCCGTCCCCCTTCCCCGACCCGGTGCCGAATCCGGGCGGCCCCGACCCCGCCCCGGGACCGACGCCCGGTCCCGCGCCGGGGCCGGCGCCCAGCCCCGTACCCGACCCGGGCGGCCCCGGTCCCGCCCCCGGGCCCGTACCGCCCCCGTCCCCGGTCCCGAAGCCGCCGGGACCCGACCCGGTGCCGGAACCCGATCCCGGGCCGGGACCGCTGTCCTGACGGGCGCGCCGGACCGGCCGGCCAGGTCTCCGGCGCCCGGAGCCGTCGCCGCACCCCCCTCGAAGCGCACCGAAGCCGTCACGCTCCCGGAACGGGACACGTGACGGCTTCGGCCGGGGCGCGGACGACGACGCGCGGGTGCGGGTCGCCCGTGGCGTCGCCGTCAGGCGATCCGCACCCCCTGGAGCGGCGGGGCTATGCCTCGACCTCCGACCGGTCACCGCCCCACAGCGTGTGGAACGACCCCTCGCGGTCCGTCCTGCGGTACGTGTGCGCTCCGAAGAAGTCCCGCTGCCCCTGGGTGAGCGCGGCCGGCAGGCGCTCGGCGCGCAGGGCGTCGTAGTAGGCGAGGGCCGCCGAGAAGCCGGGGGTGGGCACGCCCTGGCGGGTCGCGGAGACGAGGACCTCGCGCCAGTCGTCCTGGGCCGCCGCGATCTCCTGGGCGAACGTCGCGTCCGACAGCAGGCTCGGCAGGTCGGGCCGGGCGTCGTACGCGGCACGGATGCGGTCGAGGAAGGCCGCCCGGATGATGCAGCCGCCGCGCCAGATCGCGGCGACGGAACCGAGGTCGATGTTCCAGTCGTACTCGTCGCTGCCCGCGGTGATCTCGTGGAACCCCTGCGTGTACGAGACGATCTTCGACGCGTACAGCGCCTGCTCGACCCGGTCCGCGAAGGCCGCGGCCTCGGACTCGTCGAGCCGCTGTGCCGTCGGACCGGCGAGGTCGCGCGAGGCCTCGCGCAGGCCGGCGTGTCCGGACAGCGAGCGGGCGAACACCGCCTCGGCGATGCCCGACACCGGCACGCCCAGGTCCAGCGCGATCTGCACGGTCCAGCGGCCCGTGCCCTTCTGCTCGGCCCGGTCCTGGACGACGTCCACGAACGGCTCGCCCGTCGCCGCGTCCACGTGCGACAGCACCTCGGCGGTGATCTCGATCAGGTACGAGTCGAGCCGGCCGGTGTTCCAGGTGCGGAAGATGTCCGCGATCTGCGCGGGGGAGTACCCGGCGACGTCGCGGAGCAGCTGGTAGGCCTCGCCGATGAGCTGCATGTCGGCGTACTCGATGCCGTTGTGGACCATCTTCACGAAGTGCCCGGCGCCGTCGGGACCCACGTGGGTGACGCACGGCGACCCGTCGGCGGCCTTCGCGGAGATCTTCTCCAGCATCGGCCCGAGCGAGGAGTACGACTCGACCGAGCCGCCCGGCATGATGCTCGGCCCGTTCAGCGCGCCCTCCTCGCCGCCGGACACGCCCGTGCCGACGAAGTGGATGCCCTGCTCGCGCAGCGCCCGCTCACGGCGCCGGGTGTCCGCGAAGTGCGCGTTGCCACCGTCGATGATCATGTCGCCGGGCTCCAGGAGCGGGGCGAACTCCTGGATCACCGCGTCCGTCGGCTCACCGGCCTTCACCATGATCACCAGACGCCTGGGCCGCTCCAGCGCCGCCACGAACTCCTTGGCCGTCTCGGCCGCCACGAACGTGCCCTCGTGGCCGAACTCCTCCACCAGCGCGTTCGTCTTCGCCGACGTGCGGTTGTGCACGGCGACCGCGTACCCGTTGCGCGCGAAGTTGCGGGCGAGGTTGCGCCCCATGACCGCGAGACCCGTGACGCCGATCTGGGCTGAAGTGCTCATTCGGTTGGCTCCTAAGAAGTGCGGTAAGTCCGTCGGCCGAAGCGGAGGCGGCCCGGCACCACTGTCGCCGGCCGTGTCCGTCCGTGCCGCTCGCCAGTATTGCCCCAGGCCATCCTGACGTGTCGCAGGTGTCCACGCAGGGGAACGTCCCGGCGGCGCGAGGGCGGATTTCGGACAGTCCGCGCGGCGCGGGCCGCGGACGGCGGGCGTGCCGGGCGGCCCGTACGCGCTCCCCGCCCCCGCGCGGCCGGACCCGGCGAACGGGCCGGACGCCCGTCGCCGGCCGCGGGAACCCGACGTCGGCGGGCCGTGGAGCGGGGGGCGACACGCCCGGCTCCCGCCTCGGCCCGGTCGTCCGCCGTGCGGAGGACATCCGTTCCGGGGACGGCCCCGGATCCGGTCAACCGCCTTTCAGGAGCGACCGGTTGCCGTCTTGTCCCGGCCGGTTCCCGACGCTTACTTTTGCCGCTCCTGACGCATGTCTAGGGGGGCTCCCTCATGGCCGTACGCGGCCGGCACCGCCGGTACCAGCCGAACAGGATCAACCGCGCCTCACTCACCGTCACGGCGGGCGGCGCCGGGATCGCGCTCCCGTTCGTCGGGACCGGGGCCGCCCACGCCGCGGACGTCGGGACCTGGAACAAGGTCGCCGCCTGCGAGTCCAGCGGCAACTGGAGCATCAACACCGGCAACGGCTACTACGGCGGACTGCAGTTCACCCGGTCCACCTGGGAGGCGTACGGCGGCCAGGCCTACGCCCGGCGCGCGGACCAGGCCACGAAGGACCAGCAGATAGCCGTGGCCGAGAAGGTGCTGAAGGGGCAGGGGCCCGGCGCGTGGCCGGTGTGCTCGGTCCGGGCGGGGCTGACCGGAGGGGGCGCGGCCCCCGACGTCTCCCCGGAAGGGCCCGCGCCGCGGCCGGCGAAGCAGCGGTCGGTGCGGGACGTACAGCCGCAGACCACACCGCAGTCGCGGGCCGGGACCGCCGAGACGTACACGGTGGTGCACGGCGACACGCTCTCCGGCATCGCCGACTCCCGGCACGTCCGGGGCGGCTGGCAGGGACTGTACGCCGCGAACCGCGCGACCGTCGGCTCCGACCCCGACCTGATCCTGCCGGGCCAGCGGCTCGCCCTGGGCGGCAGGGCCCAGGCACCCGCGCCCGCCCGGCACGCGCCGGCGAAGAGCCCGTCCAGGACGTCTCCCCGGACGCCGGAGAAGAAGGCTCCGGCGAAGAAGGCCCCGGAGAAGAAGGCCCCGAAGACGACGCCGGCCGGGAAGGCCTCCTCGGGCAGGACGTCCTCGCACACGACGACCCCCGCCAGGTCCGGGACGCACGCACTGGTGGCCCCGGTCCGCGGGGCGACCGGCACGCCCTACCACGCCACCGGTTCCTCCTGGTCGAAGGGCTATCACACGGGCGTCGACTTCCCCGTCCCGACCGGCACGTCCGTCGCGGCGGTCGCCTCCGGGCACGTGGTCGACTCGGGCTGGGGCGGATCGTTCGGCTACCAGGTGGTGATCCGGCACGCCGACGGCCGTTACACGCAGTACGCCCACCTCTCCGCGATCTCCGTGAAGACGGGGCAGAGCGTGGTGGTCGGCCAGCGCATCGGCCGCTCGGGGTCCACGGGCAACAGCACGGGCCCGCATCTGCACTTCGAGGTGCGGAACGGGCCCGGCTTCGGTTCGGACATCGACCCGTTGGCGTACCTCCGGGCGGGCGGCGTCAGGATTTGACCCGGGTGCGGTGGCGGTTGACGAACAGCGGGAGGGGCGCGTAGGGCACACCGAGCATGACGGTCAGGTACGGCAGCTCGTCCCCGGCCGCCGGGCGCCGCGAGGCGATGACCTCCATCGCCGGCACGGCGGCCCTGACCGGAGCCGGTGCGAACGCGCCCGGCATCGCGGGCCGCGGCACCGGCGGGAAGACACCGTCGACACCCGCCCGCGCGTCCCCCGCAGCGCTCCTGGCGCCCGCCCGGGGAGCGTGTGCCGCGCCCCCGGCGTCCGGCTGTGCATCCGGTACGCGTCCGTCCGCGCCCTCGGCCGGGTCGGGCAGCCCGGCCAGCAGCTCCGCCACGGCCGCCTCGGCCGCCGTGAGGGTGCCGAGGCCGGCGACGGCCGGGACGGCGGGTTCCGTGAGACGCGGCCGCGCCACGGCCGACCCGGGCACCCGCGCCTCGGCCACAGCCGCGACGGCCACCGGGGCCGCGAGGGTCACCGAGGACGGGACCGCCACCGGGACCGTGCCGGTCACCGGAGCCGGGCCGTCGGTGGTGGCCCGGCGCGCCTCCTCGGTCCGCTGTCCGGCGTCCGCGTCCGCCCGAGGTGCGGTCACGTCCGCCCGAGGCGCGGTCACGGGGGCCGGGACCTCGGCATCCGGGGCCTCGGCCGCCGGTCGCTCGCCGCTGCCGATCCGCTCGGTCGTGAGCAGGATCAGACCGCCCGCCGCGACGACACCGCAGCCCAGCGCGAGGACGGTGCCGACGGTGCCGTACCGGAAGGTCTCGCCGAACATCGTGATGCCGACGGCGGCCGCCACGACGGGGTTCACGACCGTCAGCGTGGCCAGCGGGGCCTCCAGTCCCGCGCCCCGGTAGGAGGCCTGCGAGATCAGCATGCCGGCCGTCGCGAAGGCGCCGATGGCCGCGAGGCTCGACAGGTCGGCGAGCGAGACGTGCCGCGACCAGTCGACCGCGACGGTCTTGGTGAACACGGAGGACATGCTGAAGGCGACGCCCGCCGCGACCGCCAGCAGCACACTGCGCACCGCCGGGTGCCGGTGCGCCGCGCGCCCCGCCGCCATCAGCGCCGCGACCGCGCCGCCCGACACCACGCCCAGCGCCACGCGCTGGGCGTTGCTCAGGGACTGGGCGTCCGCCGCGCCGACCAGGGACAGCAGACCCGCGAGACCCACGGTGGCCATGATCGCGCCGCGCCAGGCGGCGGCACCGGCCCTGCGGCCGACGAACAGGGCCGCCATCGGAAGCGCGAAGACGATGGTCAGCGCGCCGAGCGGCTGTACGAGGCTCAGCGGGCCGAAGGCGAGGGCGACCACGTGCAGGAGCCCGCCGAGGCCGGTCAGCGCGACGGCGGCCCACCAGCCCGGCCTGCGCAGAGGCGCGTAGGTCTGGCCGGGAGAGGTCGTCGCGACCTGCTCCTGGATGATCGCGCCGCCCGCGTACGCGACGGCGGAGACGAACGAGAGCACCACGGACAAAGCGAGGGCACTCATGAGTCCCTCCTCTGCGTACGGCGCGGAGCGGCGGCCCGGCGCGACGAACGGTCGGCTTCCATGCAAACAACGATGCCGCGCGAATTAGTTCTCGTCGTCGTCCCTGAGCACTCAATGGGTCCTACTGCCGATGGAGTACGAATCGCCCCGTGTCCTCCCCAGGGTGGGCGACACCACGTCCTGGTCCACTGGTGGTTCCCCCTAGGGGGCTTGGTACTACTGCTCTTCGTGGACCTCGACCCCGGACTCAAGGCGCTCGACGCGCTCGGCGGATTCTTCGTACTACGCACCGGCGTACCGCCGTGCGGCCCCCTGCCCACCCTCGCGAGCGCCTGGCGGGACCCGCGATCCGGTACGTCCGAGGAGGTTTACGGAGATCCGGTAACTTTCCGCGTCCGGAAGGTCGCGGAAAGCATCCGCACGTCGGAACCGAGGGTCGCGGTGTCGGTGGCGCAGCAGGGGCTCGCGGCCCGCTTCTGGTCGGTCGCCCTCGGCGCCGCCGCGCTCTGCGGCCGGCTGCCCGACCTCGATCCGGAGCTGCTGCACTGGGACCCGGACGCCGGAGCACCCGACGACCTCTGGCTCCGCGAGGTCCGCTTCCGGCCCGTGGCCGATCTCGACGCGGTCGTGCGCGCCGGGCTCCTCGTGCCGCTGGGCGCGGCCCTGCGCTCACGCCACCGCGTCCAGCCGGCCCTGCTGTGGGGGAACGCGGGCTCCGCCCTGGCCGGGACCGTACGCGAACTCGACCGCTGGGCGCTCGCCCACGGACGCCCGGACGTGAGTGGGCGGGCGAGGACCCTGGCCGGCCGGCTCCTCGCGCACCCCGACCTCTCCGGCACCCTCGACCCCGGGACCCTGCGCCGCCGCAGCTGCTGCCTCTACTACCGGGTGCCCGGCGGCGGGGTCTGCGGCGACTGCTGCTTCGAGCGCCCGCCGCGCCCGGCGCCCCGCCGGACCTGACACGGGGGCGCCTCTCGCGGTCTTCCGTATCGGCTTCAACTGAGTGACCATGAAGGGCACCAGCCGCTAGTACGGGGGTTCTGTGTGCGCGTGGGACTGCTGACCCGGGAGTATCCGCCGGACGTCTACGGTGGTGCGGGCGTCCATGTCGAGTTCCTCGCGCGGGAGTTACGGGCCCTCACCGAGCTCGACGTGCACTGCTGGGGTGAAGGCGGTACCGGCGGGGTCCTCCGTCACCGGTCCTGGTCCGCGCTCGACGGCGCCAACGACGCCCTGCGCACCTTCTCCGTGGACCTCTCCATCGCCGCCGCCCTCGAAGGCCGCGACCTCGTCCACTCCCACACCTGGTACGCCAACCTCGCGGGACACCTCGGAAAGCTGCTGCACGGCATTCCGCACGTGATGACCGCCCACTCCCTCGAACCGCTGCGCCCCTGGAAGGCCGAGCAGCTCGGCGGCGGCTACGCCCTGTCCGGCTGGGCCGAGCGCACCGCCATCGAGGCCGCCGACGCGGTGATCGCCGTCTCCGGAGCCATGCGCGACGACATCCTCGGCTGCTACCCGGACCTGGACCCGGCGAGGGTGCGCGTCGTGCACAACGGCATCGACACCGATCTCTACCGGCCCGACCACGGCACCGACGTCCTGGAGCGGATCGGCCTGGACACCGCTCGCCCGTACGTCCTGTTCGTCGGCCGCATCACCCGGCAGAAGGGGGTGCCCCATCTCCTGCGCGCGGTACGGGACATCGACCCGGCCGCCCAGGTCGTCCTGTGCGCGGGAGCCCCCGACACCCCGGAGATCGAGCGCGAGTTCCGCGAGCTGTACCGGGAACTGGGCGCCGTGCGGGACGGAGTGCACTGGATCCCGCAGATGCTGCCCCGGCCCGAGGTCGTCCAACTCCTCACCCACGCGGCCGTGTTCGTCTGTCCCTCGGTGTACGAGCCGCTCGGCATCGTCAATCTGGAGGCGATGGCCTGCGGAACGGCCGTGGTGGCCTCGCGGGTCGGCGGCATTCCCGAGGTGGTCGAGGACGGTCGCACGGGCCTTCTCGTGCCGCTCGGGGACGGGTTCGAGGCGGGACTCGCGGCCGCGCTGGACTCGGTGCTCGCCGACCCGGGCACGGCCCGGAGCATGGGCGAGGCCGGACGGCGGCGCGCGGTGGGGGAGTTCGGCTGGGACGCCGTGGCGCGCAGGACCGTCCGGCTGTACGAGGAAGTCCTCAAAGCGGGGTAACCGTCCGGACGGGCGAACTTCGGTCAGGTGAACTTCGGAACGCGGGCCACGTCCGGACAGCCGGACGTGGCCCGACCGGGCGTGGAAGGGGCGGCAGCATGCGGCGTGGCGGGCGCGGTGGACCTTCGGTGCTGGGAATCGTACTGGCGGGCGGTGAGGGCAAGCGGTTGATGCCGCTCACCGCGGACCGGGCGAAACCGGCGGTGACCTTCGGCGGCACGTACCGCCTCGTGGACTTCGTCCTCTCCAACCTCGTCAACGCCGACATCCTGCGCATCTGCGTGCTCACGCAGTACAAGTCGCACTCGCTGGACCGGCACATCACCACCACCTGGCGGATGTCGAGCCTGCTGGGCAACTACGTGACCCCGGTCCCGGCCCAGCAGCGGCTCGGGCCCCGCTGGTACCTCGGCAGCGCGGACGCGATCCTCCAGTCGCTCAACCTGATCCACGACGAACGGCCCGAGTACGTCGCGGTGTTCGGCGCCGACCACGTCTACCGGATGGACCCCCGGCAGATGCTCGCCCAGCACGTCGAGAGCGGGGCGGGCGTGACGGTGGCCGGAATACGGGTGCCGCGCGCCGAGTCGTCCTCCTTCGGAGTCATCAGCCCGGGTCCCGACGGCCGGAGCGTGCGGGGCTTCCTGGAGAAGCCGGCCGACCCGCCGGGCCTCGCGGACGACCCCGAGCGCGTCTTCGCGTCGATGGGCAACTACCTCTTCACCACCAAGGCGCTGGTCGAGGCGCTCCAGCGGGACGCCGAGGACGACGGCTCCGTGCACGACATGGGCGGCTCGATCCTGCCGGCGCTCACCGAACGGGGCGAGGCGTGGCTCTACGACTTCAGCGACAACCACGTGCCCGGCGAGACGGCCCGCGACCAGGGCTACTGGCGTGACGTGGGCACCCTCGACGCCTACTACGACGCCCACATGGACCTGATCGCCGAGCGCCCCGCGTTCAACCTGTTCAACCGCGGCTGGCCCCTCTACACGAGCTCGGGGCAGCTCTCGCCGGCGCGGTTCAACGCCGGTGGCATCGCCAGCGAGTCCATCATCAGCGCGGGGTGCCTGATCCGGGGGCAGGTGACGCGGTCGGTGCTGTCGCCGGGCGTGGTCGTCGACCCCGGGGCGGTGGTGCAGGGTTCGGTGCTGCACGACAACGTCAAGGTCGGGCGGGGCGCCGTGGTGCGCGGCGCGGTGCTCGACAAGAACGTCGAGGTACCGCCGGGCGCGACGATCGGCGTCAACCCGGAGCGCGACTCCGACCTCTACACGGTCTCCAAGGGGGGCGTGATCGCCCTGGGCAAGGGGCAGCGCGTGCTCTGACCGGCCGTCCGGGGCTCCTCACGACGGCCCTCGCGGCGGACCCCTCGCGCACGGCGACTTCCGGCCGTTGTCCCGCCCTGCTTGTCATGTCCCTGGACGGGCCGCGGAATCCCGTGCTGTCATGCCAACTGCCGTCGATGACAACGTTGTACAACTCTGACAACGATGTCATCATCCCGGGCGGTCCGGGGCGCCGTGCCCCGGTGCGGGACGTCCCGCGGGATTCCCTCCGGTTGCCCGGAAGCCGGTCCCCGCCCCGCCCGCGCACGAGGACAACGATGCCGATCACCCCACCGGAGGTCTCCCGCATGAGATGGACCCGGCGCCTGCGCCTGTGCGTGGCGGGGCTGGTGACAGCGTCCGCGCTGTTCGCCCTGCCCACCGCACAAGCCGCCGAGCCGCGCGACGGCCAACTCACCGACCTGGTCAACCCGTTCATCGGAACACAGAACGAGGGCAACACCTATCCCGGCGCCGCCGTGCCCTTCGGCATGGTGCAGTTCTCGCCGGACACCGGCCACAACACCGGCTACGACCACTCCCACGACCACATCCGCGGCTTCTCCCTCGTCCACCTCTCCGGCGTCGGCTGCGGCCTCGGCGGCGACCTGCCGGTCCTGCCCACGACCGGGGACGTCACCCTGACGGACAACGCGCGGTACGCGGCGGAGTTCGGCCACGACACCGAGGAGGCGCACCCGGGCTTCTACCGGGCGGACCTGAGGTCCGGGATCGGGGCCGAGCTGACGGCCACCGCGCGCACCGGCGTGCAGCGCTACACCTTCCCGGCCACCGACAAGGCCAACGTTCTGCTGAACGCGGGCCAGTCGCTGCACAGGACGGTCTCCACGAAGGTCGAGATCCTGGACGACCGGACCGTCCGCACGGCGATCACCGGCAGCGGCTTCTGCCAGGCGACCGAGCCCTACACGGTGTACACGATCACCCGCTTCGACCGGCCCTTCACCACCTCGGGCACCTGGAACGGCGACACCGTCACCGAGGGCTCCCGGCAGGCCGCCGGCACGACCGGGCGCACCGGGGCCTTCGTGCGCTTCGACACCACCGAGGACCGCACGGTCGAGGCGACCACCGCGCTCTCGTACGTGGACGCCCGCGGCGCGGCCGTCAACCTCCGTTCCGAGGGCGGCCGTTCCTTCGACGAGGTCCGCGCCGCCGCCCGCCGCGCCTGGGAGGACCGGCTCGACGACGTCCGTGCGACGGGCGGCACCGACACCCTGCGCCGCACCTTCTACTCGTCGCTCTACCGTTCCTTCCTCGCGCCCAACGTCGGCAGTGACGCCGACGGCCGCTACACCGGCTGGGACCAGCGGATCCACCACGCCAAGGGCTTCACGTACTACCAGAACTGGTCGCTGTGGGACACCTACCGCACCCAGTCGCAGCTCCTCTCCCTCCTCGCGCCCCGCGAGGCCCGGGACATGGCGATCTCGGTGATCAAGGTCGACGAGGAGAGCGGCTGGCTGCCCAAGTGGGGCTACGGCACCGTCGAGACGAACATCATGACCGGCGACCCGGTCACCCCGTTCCTCACCAACGCCTACCAGCAGGGTCTGCTCGGGGGGTACGAGGAGCGGGCGTACCGCGCGCTGAGGAAGAACGCCGACGGCGTGCCGCCGGCCGGCTCGCCCGCGGTGGGGCGCGAGGCCGCCGCGGAGTACATCGCGAACGGCTTCGCCCCGTACGTCAAGGACCGCCCGCACGCGAAGCCTGGCGACTCGGACTACGACCACGGCGCCTCCGCGACCCTGGAGTACGCCCTGTCGGACGCCGTTCTCGGCGCGATGGCACGGGACCTGGGCCACACCGAGGACGCGGCGCGCTACCTGGCGCGCTCCCAGAGCTACCGCGCGGTCCACGACCCCTCGACCGGCTTCTTCCGTGCCCGGGACGCCTCCGGGGCCTTCGCCGGGCCCGCCGACCCGGCCGAGAGCGTCGGTTTCCACGAGGGCACGTCCTGGCAGTACCAGTGGCTCGTGCCGCAGGACCTGCCCGGCATGGTCGGCCTGATCGGCGGCAAGCAGGCCGCGAACGACCGGCTCGACTCGTTCTTCGCCTACGGGCAGTTGCTGAAGGACCCCGCGAAGACGGCCCGCGAGGTCTGGGTCAACGGCCCGTACGCCTACTACAACGCCGACAAGTACAACCCGCAGAACGAGCCCGACCTGATCGCCCCGTACACCTACCTGTCCACCGGGCAGCCCTGGAAGACGACCGACGTCGTGCACGCGGCGCTGACCCTGTTCACCGACGCGCCGACCGGCATGACCGGCAACGACGACCTCGGCACGATGTCCGCCTGGAACGTCCTGTCCTCCATCGGCATCTTCCCGGTGCAGCCGGGCTACGACACCTGGGGCCTGTCCACGCCCGTCTTCGAGCGGGTCGACCTCACCCTCGACCGGCGCTACTACCCGCGCGGCGCCCTGACGGTCACGGCGCCGGGCACCTCGGACACCGACCGGTACATCCGGTCGGCCCGCCTCGACGGTTCGCCGTACGGCCGCACGTACCTGACGACGGACACGCTGAAGAGCACCCGGTCCCTCGGTTTCACGGTCGGCCCGGAGCCGTCCGAGTGGGGAACGTCGGCCTCCGCGGCGCCCCCGGTCCTGAAATGACACCCGGCGTGCGCTGAGGAGGAACCGGGGAGAAGGAGTCCCGCCCCTCCTGCCGAGGGGCGGGACTTAATCCGCTGTTAACTGTGCGTAACTTGATCGTACTTGACCGTAATCACCAGTCCGGGTTGACTGCAAGTTCACCCGTCGTCGACGCGAGAGCAAGCCCTTGATCTCCGACCTCCTCGCACCACTCGACCTGGCGTTCTGGAACATCGAGTCCGACCGGCACCCGATGCACCTCGGAGCCCTCGGTGTCTTCGCCGCGCACACGCCCGCCGCCGGCGCCCACGCCGCGGACCTGCTCGCGGCGCGCGCCGCCGCGGTCCCCGGCCTGCGCATGCGCATCCGCGACGTGTGGCAGCCCACCGCGCCGCTCGCCTTCGGCGGCGCCGCCCGCGAGCAGGCACCCGACTTCGAGCCGCTGGACCACGTCCTGCTGCACAAGCCCACCGCCGACTTCCACGCCGAGGCCGGCCGGCTCATGGAACGCCCGCTGGAGCGCGGCCGGCCCCCGTGGGAGGCGCACGTGCTGCCCGGCGAGGACGGCACGTCCTTCGCGGTGCTCTTCAAGTTCCACCACGCGCTCGCCGACGGGCTCAGGGCGCTGATGCTCGCCGCGGCCATCATGGACCCGATGGACCTGCCGGAGCCCCGCCCGCGCCCCGCGGAGCCGTCCCGGGGACTCTTCCCGGACGTCCGCAAGCTGCCGGAGCTGGTCCGCGGCACCCTCTCCGACGTGGGCCGCGCCCTCGACATCGGCACCTCGGTGGCCCGCGCCACACTCACCGCGCGGTCCTCGCCCGCCCTCACCTCCGAGCCCACCGGCACCCGGCGCACCGCTGGGGTGGTCATCGACCTCGACGACGTGCACGTCGTCCGCAAGACCGTCGGCGGCACGGTCAACGACGTCCTGATCGCCGTCGTCGCGGGCGCCCTGCGCCGCTGGCTCGACGAGCGCGGCGACGGCAGCGAGGGGGTCTCCCCGCGCGCCCTGATCCCCGTCTCCCGGCGCCGGCCGCGCACCGCGCAGCCACAGGGCAACCGGCTCTCCGGCTACCTGATACGGCTTCCGGTCGACGACCCGGACCCGCTCGGGCGGCTGCGCGCCGTACGGACGGAGATGGACCGGAACAAGGACGCCGGACCCAACCGGGGCGCCGGTGCCGTCGCGCTGCTCGCCGACCACGTCCCGCCGCTCGGGCACCGCATCGGCGGGCCCGTCGTCGGCCAGGCCGCCCGGCTGCTGTTCGACATCCTCGTCACCAGCGTGCCGCTGCCCAGCCTCGGTCTGAAGCTCGGCGGCTGCCCGCTCGCGGAGGTCTATCCGTTCGCCCCGCTGGCACGCGGCCAGGCCCTCGCGGTGGCCGTCTCGACGTACCGGGGGAAGGTCCACTACGGGCTGGTCGCCGACGCGGAGGCCGTTCCCGACCTCGGTCTGCTGGCCCGTTCCCTGGAGGAGGAGGTGCGCGTACTGATCACCGCCTGCACGCCTTGATCACCACGGGTTTGGTGCCGCGCGCGATTGGTCCGTAAAATTCCGCCTTCGAAAGCGAGCGCGGTTTCGAACGCGGCGCACAACCCGAGGAACGGCAGCGATGACGGTGACAGAGGACGGCCGGGCAACCCCCGCCGTGGACACGACAGATGTGGCGGACGTCGCGTTCGGTCCCGGCATCGACCCCGAGCGGCTGGCCGTCTGCCTCAGCGTGCTCGACGAACTCGAGAAGATCGAGGTCGACCACCCCGACGCCATCGCCGTGCGCCGCGCCACCGCCGGCATCTACCGGACCGTGAAGCAGCGCCGCCGCCAGGAGCGCCGCGCCGCCAAGACGGCCCACGACAAGCTGGTCACCGAGTCCACCGCGACCGGTTCCGCCCAGCGCATCGACGACGAGACGGAGGGCATCCTCCCCTCGTCCGTGACCGAGGCCGGCCAGATCGCGGGCATACTCCAGCGCCCGCGCTCCTGCTACACCTGCAAGACGCGGTACGTCGAGGTCGACTACTTCTACCACCAGCTCTGCCAGGACTGCGCCGCCCTGAACCGCTCCCGCCGCGACGCCCGCGCCGACCTCACCGGCAAGCGGGCGCTGCTCACCGGCGGCCGCGCCAAGATCGGCATGTACATCGCGCTGCGCCTGCTGCGTGACGGCGCGCACACCACGATCACCACGCGCTTCCCGAACGACGCGATCCGCCGCTTCAAGGCCATGGACGACTCGGCGGACTGGATCCACCGCCTGGAGGTCGTCGGCATCGACCTGCGCGACCCCGCCCAGGCCGTGGCGCTGGCCGACCGCGTCGCCGAGCAGGGCCCGCTCGACATCCTGATCAACAACGCCACCCAGACCGTGCGCCGGCTGCCCTCCGCGTACGCCGCGCTCGTCGAGGGCGAGAGCGCCCCGCTGCCCGCGGGCGAGCTGCCCGCCCAGCACCTCATCGGCGCCTTCAACTCCGGCGCGGTCGACGGACTGCAGGCGCTGCCCGTCGGCGTGTCCGGCCTGGAGGCGCAGAAGGTGGCCGACCTCGCCCTGGTCGCCGGGAACGCCAGCGTGGTCCGCCACCGCGAGGGCACGGCCATCGACGCGGGCGGCCTGCTCCCCGACGTCGTCGAGTCCAACACCTGGGTGCAGACCATCGAGCAGATCTCCCCGGTCGAGCTGCTCGAGACCCAGCTGTGCAACTACACGGCGCCGTTCATCCTGATCAGCAAGCTGCGGCCGCAGATGGCCGAAGCCGCCCGCACGGCGTCCACGGGACGCGCCTACGTCGTCAACGTCTCCGCCATGGAGGGCGTGTTCGGCCGCGGCTACAAGGGCGCGGGCCACCCGAACACGAACGCCGCGAAGGCGGCCATGAACATGGTGACCCGCACCAGCGCCCAGGAGATGTTCCAGACCGACGGCATCCTCATGACCTCGGTCGACACCGGCTGGATCACCGACGAGCGCCCGCACTACGACAAGCTGCGGCTGGCCGACGAGGGCTTCCACGCCCCGCTCGACCTCGTCGACGGCGCGGCCCGCGTGTACGACCCGATCGTCCGCGGCGAGATGGGCGAGGACCTGTACGGCGTCTTCCTGAAGGACTACGCGCCCGGCAAGTGGTGAGCCCCGGGCCCCCGCCCGTCGGGGGCCCGGCGCCGCAGCCGTCCGTGGACGCCTTCGCCCGGTGAGCCCGGGCGGGCGGCGCCCACCCGCGTTCCCCCGTCGACCAGCAGGTCGGCACCGGTGATCCACCCGGCCGCGTCGGAGACCAGCCAGGTCACGGCGCGGGCGACGTCCTCCGGCCGTCCGATGCGGCCGAGCGGGAGGGCGGCGCCCAGTTCGTCCTCGCAGCCCTCCCACACGAAGCGGGCCATCTCGGTACGGACGAGGCCGGGGGAGACCGAGTTGACCCGCACCCCCGGCGCCAGCTCGCCGGCCAGCTGCCGGGTCAGGTGGAGCAGGGCCGCCTTGCTGGTGCCGTACGCGCCGACCCGGGGGCCGACGTGCCCGGCGCCCTCCGTGCAGACGTTGACCACCGCCCCGCCGTGCTCGCCCATCCAGGCCCGCCAGGCGCACTGCACCAGACGCAGCGGCGCCTCGACGTTCACGGCGAACGCCTCGCGCCAGCGCCCCGGGTCGGCGTCCATGAGCGGGCCGTAGGGCTGGTTGGTCGCCGCGTTGTTGACCACGATGTCCAGACGTCCGAAGGTGCGCAGCGCCAGGCCGGTCAGTTCCGTCAGGTGCGCTCCGTCGGCGACGGAACCGGCGAGTCCGACGCCGCCGACCCGTTCGGCCGCGCGCCGCACCGCGTCCGGGTCCCGCGCGCTCACGCACACCCGGGCACCGGCTCCGGCGAGCGCCTCGGCGACGGCGAGACCGATTCCGCGCGAGGCGCCGGTGACGACGGCGGCCCTGCCCTGAAGTCCGTACGGCGACGTCATCCGCGTACCGTCTCATGACGGACCGTCAGCCGACAGTCCCCGGAGCCCCGTTGCCGCGCATCGGGCGCATCGGGCGCATCGGACGCGACGGGCGCGGGCGTTCGTCAGTCCGCGGCTCCCAGCCGCGCGGACCGTTCCTCCAGGCCGGCGGCCGGACCCGGGTGCCGCGGTCCCCCTGCGCCGGTCCGGTCGCCGGCCCGTCCGGAACGCTCCGCCACCAGCTCCAGCAGGGTGCGCCAGTCCTCCAGGTCCCCGGCGTGCAGGCCGGGGACCCTGCCGGCGTCGGCCGCCTGCCGCAGGGTCACCGCGTCCTCGGCCAGCGGGTCGCGCTCGAACGCGGCCGCCTCGCGCCGGGTCATCGCGCCGCCCGGACCGGCCGCGGCGAACGGGGCGTGCGGGGACGGCTCGTGGCCCGGTGGGCCGACCGCCAGGTACCGCTCCGCCGCGGCCTGCAGCCGTACGAGTCCAAAGACCCGCTCGCCGAGGAGCGGCCGTACCGCGGCGGCGGCCAGACCGGCGTGCCCGGCGTCGTCGCCCGGTCCGAGCAACTGCCCGATGACGTGCACCAGGCCCGCGACCTGGAGCTCCTTGTCGCTGGGGTGCCCCCGGCGCAGCAGCGCGGCGGTCTGCAGGGCGTGGCCGTGCAGGTCGACGGGGTCGCCGACGGGCGCGGTCCCGCCGGGACGGAGTCTGGAGCGGGCGGGCCCGGAGGTGTCGTGGACGCCCCGGCAGGCGTGCAGCAGATCCATCAGCTCCGCGACGCTGCGCAGCTCCATGCGTCAGTCCTCCCGCGAGAAAAGCCGTTGCCGTGCGACAGCACAGCACGGCCTGCTTGCGAACCGGCCAACGGGACCTGAACTGCGTGACGTCTTCGTACCGGACACGTGTGACGGTGTAGGCCGATGGTGACCCGGTCCCGCCCCCGGACGGTTCCGACACCGCCGTTCAGGGGCGATATTGAGCCGAACGGGTGGTCGCGAAGAGGGCATCATGCTTCAAATCGGCGCAGATCGGGGGGTGATGGAGCCTGGATGACGCGTGAAAGTTACCTCACGTTTTCAGCCCCATAGAGCGGGGGCCCGCTCATTTGGTTAGGCTGTAGCCGACGGACAGACTCACTGGGGTCCACCCACACCCACGGTCCGTCCTGGGACAAGCCGGTCACCACGGCCTGCTCTCGCACGAGTTACCGGCGCCACCGCGTCCTAACTGCTTCGACTCATACCCGAGCGGACGTCAGGTGGCCCGAGAGCGCCGGGCCCTAACGTCCCGAGGGTGACCCGACACATAAGGAGTGCGCGGTGACACCAGAGAAGACGAATCGAGACCAGAGCCTCAAGGAACGCGGGGAGCGCCTGGGCGGCGGGTCCGACACCAAGCTCGGAAGCCTGGACGTGTGGGCCAGGTCCGCTCCCATCCGCCTCGCGGGCTACGAGGACGACCTCGCCGAGCCCCACATCCTGCCCAGCGTGGACTGACCGACACCAGGAGCCGGCGCGATCGAGGACGGCGCGGGAGCGCCGGACCCGCGTTCGAGCCGAGTGGGAGAAGCCGCGGCCGACGACCGGCCGCGGCTTCGGCACGCGAGGCCCCGCCCCGTCCGGACACCACCCCGGCCGGGGCTGTCTCCAGCACCTGCCGCAGTACTAACCCAGCGGTGCCGTGCGCCGCCACGGGTGCAGTACCTCCAGCTGCCCGGCCACGTCGAGCAGTGTCGCCTCCGAGCCGGGCAGGCCCACGAGTTGGACGGCACAGGGCGCGCCGCCCGGCAGTCTTCCGAACGGAACCGACATCGCGGGCCAGCCGGTGAGGTTCCAGGGCGGGGTCATCGGCGAGTAGTTGGTGTTGGCCAGCACGTTGCGCAGCCAGCCCCGCTCGTGCCAGTCGGCGGACGCGGGAGCGCGCCGGGCGAGCGCCGGGGTGAGCAGCACGTCGTACTCCGCGAAGAACGCCCCGAGGCGCCCGCGCAGCCGCTCGCGGCTCTCTCCCTTGCGCACGCCCGCCACGAAGCGGCGGCCGACCGCGGCGTGCACGCGGGTGCGCCGCGCCAGCCCGCGCGGGTCGAGGTCCTCGGCGTCCACCGCGGTGCCCGCCGTCCAGTGCGCGAGCGAGGCCAGGCTCAGCGACAGCGGGTACGGCGGGTTCGCGGTCCGCACCCGGTGCCCCGCCTCGGCCAGCAGGGCGGCGGCCTCCCGGGCCGCGTCCGCGTACGGACGCGTGACACGGACTCCGGCCATCGGGCTGCGTACCGAGACGGCGATCCCGAGGGCGGCGGGCTCCGCGGCCGGGGCCGGCTCGACGTCCGCGAGGAGGGCGAGGACCAGTCGCGCGTCCTCGACCGTCGTGGCCAGCGGGCCGTTCTCCGACATGCCGAACCAGTCGCCGTGGCCGATCCCGGCCGGGACCACTCCGTGGCCCGGTTTCAGCGTCACCAGGCCGCAGTTGGCCGCGGGTATGCGCAGCGAACCCATGCCGTCGTTGCCGAGCGCGACCGGCACCATCGCGGCGGCGACCGCCGCCGCGCTGCCGCCCGAGGAGCCGCCCGCCGTGCGGGACGGGTCCCAGGGGTTGCGCGCGGTGCCGTACACGCCCTCCGTGGTGCCGAAGACGCAGAGTTCGGGCACGTTCGTCAGGCCCACCACGACGGCGCCCGCCGCGCGCAGCCGGGCCACGGTGACGTGATCCTCGTCGGCGGGGGTGTCCGGGGTCGCGGCGGAACCGTTGCGGGTCCGCTCCCCGCGCACCGCGAGGTTGTCCTTCACCGCCACCGGCACGCCCGCCAGGGGGAGCCCGCCGAGGTCCCCGGCCGCCAGTTCGTCGGCCTCCGCGAGGGCGGCCTCGGCGCGGACCGTGCGGAAGGCGCCGACGCGCCCGTCGAGGCGTTCGATCCGCGCGAGGTGTTCGGCCACCACCTCGCGGGGGGTGACCCTCTTCTCGCGTACGGCTGCGGCGATCTCGATGGCGGTCCGGCCGGCCCAGGTGGTCACGGGCGCTCCTCACTCGTGTCGTACTGGTGAGTAGTTACGGGAGCACTCTGCCCGCGGTCCGTCCGCCGCGTCGAGGGTCCGGGCCCCCTGACCTTCGACGCGGCGGACGGGAGCCGGCGACAGGCCCTAGCGGGGCACCCCCCGTTCCGTGGTGTTCTCCAGGCGGGTCGGCGGGAGGAAGTCGCGTACGTAGGTCCGGTGCCAGCACGCGCCCGTCTCGCGCAGCTCGCGCCAGGTCGTGTACCGGTAGCGGAAGAGGCGGGCGCGCACGTAGCGGGGCGGTGCGTCGGCGGGGAACGGGGAGCTGCGCAGCAGGCGCAGCGTGTCACGGTCGTTCTCCAGGAGCCGTTCCACGAGACCGGAGAACCAGGTCCCGGCGTAACCGGGAGACAGCCCCACGAACCACATCAGCCAGTCGAGCCGCAGGTGGTACGGGGCGAACTGGCGCGGCCAGTGTCGCGGATCGCCCGGTTTGCCCTTGAACTCGTACTCCCGCCAGTCGGCGTCCTCGCGCGGCACCTCGTCCGCCGTACCCTCGACGACCACCTCGTGACGCATCCTGCTGACGCTGCCGAACGCCCCGTAGGTGTTCACCAGGTGGAGCGGGTCGAAGGAGCGGTTCATGACCTGCCGCCGGGAGACCAGATTGCGTGCGGGGCGGTAGCCGAGCGCCGCCAGGCCCGCGGCCGCCACCAGCACGACCACCTCGTACCACAGCGGGGCCGCGGGGAACGACGAGGTGGTGGCGGGGAGTTCGGTCACGCTCAGGGCGAGCACGATCGTCGTCCAGTTCAGCCAGGCGAAGTTTCCGGAGACGACCAGCCAGAGCTGGGTCAGGACCATCAGCGAGGCCGCGGCGGTCGCGATCGGCTGCGGAGTGAACAGCAGGACGGGAAGCGCGAGTTGGGTGAAGTGGTTGGCGGCGGCCTCGACCCGGTGGAAGGGCTTCGGCAGATGGTGGAAGAACCAGCTCAGCGGACCCGGCATCGGCTGGGTCTCGTGGTGGTAGTAGAGGCAGGTCAGCTTCCGCCAGCAGGGGTCGCCCCGCATCTTGATCAGCCCCGCCCCGAACTCCACGCGGAACAGCACCCAGCGCATGAGGAACAGCACGACGACCGGCGGCGCCACCTCGTCGTTGCCGAGGAACACCGCGAGGAACCCCACCTCGAGGAGCAGCGACTCCCAGCCGAACGAGTACCAGGTCTGGCCGACGTTGACGACCGACAGGTACAGGGCCCACGGGACGAGCCACAGGAGCATCGCGCCCCAGAGCGGCAGCAGTCCGTCGAGTCCGGCGGCCAGTCCCAGCGACACCGCGCAGCCCGTCCAGCACCAGGCGGCGTAGAAGCGGTCCGAGTAGTGCCAGTGGAACACGCTCGGCGCGTCCCGGAAGGCGACCCGCCGCACGAAACGGGGCACGGGCAGCATCCCGCGCTCCCCGGTCAGCGCGCGGAACTGCAGGGCCGCGCCGAGGAACGCGACCAGGTACAGCACGGCCAGCCCCCGCTGGAACACCAGTCGGCTCAGCTCGTACCCGGGTGCGACGAACCACTCCATGGCGCGTGCTCCTCTCCCCTCCATTGTGACGCTGGGTGACCTTTTTCCGCTTGCGTGCGCCAAGAAGGTGACGCAGAGAATGAGGCACGAACGGCCCGGGACGAACGGGAGCACGCGTGCACATACCCACCAGGACCTCGGCCGCGGCCTGCGCGCTCGCGGCGGCACTCCTCGTCGTCGCGGGCTGCGGCGGCGGTGGCGGGAGCACGGCGCCGAACGGATCCACCGGCGGCGAGGTGCTCCTCCAGCCCCTCGCGGTCCAGGGGCCCGACCCCTTCACGGCGCCCACGGACACCACACCCGGGCCCCGGCCGTCCGTCACCCGAACGCCGCAGCCCCCGCCCACGGGCACCCAGGGGGCGCGCACGGTCTCGGGCGCCACACCGGGCCTGTACGGCGGCACCCGGAACGCCGGGAGCTGCGACGTCGAGAAGCAGATCCGCTACCTCGCCGCCGACCCGGCCAAGGCCCGCGCCTTCGCCGGACTCTCCGGCGTCTCCCAGGGAGCCCTCCCCGGCTATCTGCGGCAGCTCACCCCCGTCGTGCTGCGCGCCGACACCGGAGTCACGGACCACGGCTTCGCAGCCGGACGGGCGACCGGCTTCCAGGCCGTGCTCCAGGCCGGCACGGCCGTCCTCGTCGACGACCGGGGCCTACCCCGGGTCCGCTGCGCCTGCGGCAACCCGCTGGGCCGGCCCGCCGAGCCCGAGGGGGACCCGGACACCCGGGGCAGGCCCTGGAGCGGGTACCGGCCCGCCCGGGTCGTCACGGTGGCACCGGCTCCCGACGTGATCACCGCCCTCACGATCGTCGACGTCCGGCACGGCACCTGGATCGAGCGGCCGGTCGGGCACGAGGGCCACCGACACGACCGCGCCGTACCGCCGCCGGAGGAAGCGGCCCCGGTGCCGCACGACTCCGCTTCCGCCCGCGAGCCCTCCGAGGACGCCTCACCGGGCGGCCGCAGCCCGTCCCCGGACGCCTCCGCGTCCGACTGCCCCACGCCGACCGCGACGGTGACGGCGACCCCCACTCCCACCCCCACCCCCACCCCGACACCGGGCACCGGGGAGGGCACCCCGGGCGAGAGCACCGGGCCGGGCACCGTGCCCACCGGAGATCCGACGGACGGCGCCGCCATGGACGTGGCCGGACCCGGCCGGCCCGCGCGTCCGAGCGCCGAGTCCCCGCGCTGCCCGAGGGCCACCGTCACGGCACCGCCGACGACGGGGCCCGCGACCAGCCCCGCCCCCTCCGGCACCACCACGGCCCCGCCGGCCGACCCGACCGCCCCCGACCGCTCCGGCTCCCCTGAGTCCCCGGTGCCGCGGGTCCCGTCGGACCCGCCGGGCACGCCCACCGAGGACACCGGCCCGGGCAGCCCCGACGCCCCCGACGACTGGCCGGCCCCCGACGGGCCGACCGGTCCGGACGGCGTCTTCGAGGTCTCCGCCGACACCCCCGGGACGTGAACGCTCCTTCTTCCGGAAGGCCCGCGATCAGGCCCTCCAGAAGTCGAACAATCGGGCAAATACTGGCATGGTGGCCCCATGGTTGATCGGGGAGCGAGCGCCCTGTCACTCCCGGACGACTGGCCCGCCCACCCGGATCCGATCCTGGCGCTCAACCGCATGGGCAGCTTCGACTGGGACCTGGACACCGGTCTGATGCAGATGGACGCCCAGGCCCACGAGGTCTTCGACGTGCGCCCGGACGAATACGACGGGAACCCCGCCACCCTCGGCATGCGCGTTCCTCCGGCCGAGTCGCGCCGGCTCGACACGATGGTCTCCCACGCGCTCAAGGACGGCAGCGAGAACTACGGCGCCTACTTCCGCGTCCGTCGCCGCGACGGCACTCTGCGCTGGACCCACACCCAGGGCTACATCCGCCGCGACGACAACGGCCGGCCGCGCCGGATCATCGGCATCGTCCGGGACGCCACCGCCGAGCTCGACGAGAGCGTGGCGCGCCGCGAACAGGCCGCCCGGCACGAGGTGCGCCGCCAGCAGACCAGCGTCGTCCAGCTCACCACGGCCGCGCTGGCCCACGCCGTCACCGTGCAGGACGTCATCGACGTGCTGCAGGACACCCACGGCCTCATCCACCTCGGGGCGGCCAGTCTGGTCATGGGCCTGGTGGAGGCCGGTCGCATCCGCATGGTCGCCACGGGCCCCGAGCACGGCTACGTCCCCGGCACCCGGATCACGCGCCTGGACGCGCAGTACCCGATGAACGAGGTCGTACGGACCCTCGTACCGCACTTCATCGAGTCGCCCGAGGAGTTCGCCGAGTCGTATCCGCTGCTGTGGCCGAACATCACCGGTCTGAAGATCACCTCGGCCGCCTATCTGCCGCTCATCGTGCAGGCGCGCCCCATCGGCGCGATCGGCCTGCTCTACAACGACCGGCACGGCTTCTCCGAGGACGAGCGCAACGTCCTCGTCGCGCTCGGCAGCAGCATCGCCCAGAGCCTCCAGCGGGCCATGTTCTTCGAACAGGAGAAGGACCTCGCCCAGGGTCTCCAGCAGGCCATGCTGCCGCGCTCCATCCCCAGCGTGAGCGGCGCCGACGTCGCCGTCCGCTACCGTTCCGCCTCGCTCGGCCGTGACATCGGCGGCGACTGGTACGACCTGATCCCGCTGCCCGGCGGACGCGTCGGCGCCGTCATCGGCGACGTCCAGGGCCACGACACCCACGCCGCCGCCGTCATGGGCCAGTTGCGCATCGTCCTGCGCGCCTACGCGGCCGAGGGCCACACCCCGGCCACCGTGATGGCCCGTGCCTCGGTCTTCCTCCACGAACTCGACACCGACCGCTTCGCGACCTGTCTGTACGCGGAGATCGACCTGTCCACCGGAGTGACCCAGCTCGTCCGGGCCGGCCACATCGACCCGCTCGTCCGGTACGCCGACGGGACCTGCCGGCGGCTGCCCCTCGAAGGCGGTCTGCCGCTCGGCCTGTCCGCCGAGTTCGGGCGCCTCGAATACCCGGTCGCCACCGTCGAGCTCGACCCCGGCGAGACCCTGCTGCTGTGCACCGACGGGCTCGTCGAGGAGCCGGGCGTCGACCTCGCCGAGGGCATGCGCATCCTCGGGGAACTCGTCCGCGGCGGCCCGGACGACGTCAGCGACCTCGCGGACCGGCTCATCGACATGGCCGAGGAACGCGGCGGCGACGACGACGTCGCCCTGCTGCTCCTGCGCCGCCACGGTCTGATCGACCAGCGTTCGGGCGGACGCCTCCAGCAGCACGTGGCGCCCGGCGACCCCGAGGCGCTCAGCGAGGCCCGCCACATGATCAGGGCCGCCGTCCGCGCGTGGGGGGCCCGGGAGCGGGCCGACGAGATCGAGCTGGTCGCCGACGAACTGATCACCAACACCCTGATGCACACCGAGGGTTCGGCCATCGTCACCCTGCGCGTCCTGACCGGGTCCGACCGCAGACTGCGCGTCGAGGTCGAGGACTCCTCCAGCGCGCTGCCGCGCCGCCGCGAGGCGGGCGAGTCCGGTGTCTCGGGCCGCGGACTGCTGCTCGTCGACCGCCTCACCGACGTCTGGGGCGTCGAGGCGCGCGGTGGCGGCAAGGTCGTGTGGTGCGAGTTCATGGTCCGCGAGCGCGTCTGATCCCGGGCGGCACGCCCCGGCCGGGTACGGGGCCGCCCGCGCGGCACGTCGTGCTGCACGCCCGCCGACGCGGTGGAGCGCTCCCACGGGCCGGCTGCCGGGCGGCTCGGGCAGGCGCCCCGGGGTGATCCGGGCGGGTGTTCAGGGGGACCGAGGGGGCGGACCGTTCGCGCGGTCACCCGGCGTCCCCAGCGGTGAAGCGGGCCCCGCTCAGGGGGAGTTGAGCGTCACGAGGTGTTCGTCGTCCGACGTGCGCACCTCGAACCCGCGGATCTCGTCGCTCCGCATCGACGAGCCGCCCTGCATGGTGACCGAGGCCTCGTCGTGCGCGGGCTCCATCCAGCTCGTCACCGCCTGCTCCGAGCCGTCCTTGCCGATGGCGACGAGCTTGCAGGAGCGGTGGCCCTCGGCGTTCTTGACCTCGACCTCGATCTCGCTGCCCCACACCCGCTCCCGGGTCGTCACCTGGGCCCAGACCCCGGTCTCGGCGTCGGTCCTGGCCATCTGGCTCGACGGGAGGCCCTCGGCGACGTCCCTGCCCGAGGGGGAGTCGTGCCCGGCGGTGAGCGCGAGCGCGGACCCGCTCACCGCGAGCACCACGGAAGCCGCCAGGGCGAACAGCAGGCGCCGGCGCTTGGCCCGGTTGCGCGTGACCACCTCGCCGAGCAGCCGGTCGAGCAGTCGCGGCCCGGGGGCGGCGAACGGGTGGACACTGCGTGGCGTCGACCGGCGGTACAGCATCAACTGCCGTGTGGCGGGGCGGTATTCGCTGACGAACGCCGTGCACTGGGCGCACTCCACGAGGTGGTCCTCGAAGCGGAAGGCTTCCGCCTCGCCGAGCACGCCGAGCGCGTAAGCGCCGACATCGCGATGCCGTTCCAGGGACCTCATACCGAATACCGAATCCTCGTGGCGTTGGTGCGGACGGTGAGTGGTGTTGCTGTTGCCCACGGGTACGCATCTGAGCGCCGAATCACTCAAGACTCGTCAGGAATCGGGGTGAAGACATTCGGAGCGGGGGTGCTCGCGGATTGGTGCGGGCCGGAAAAAATTGCTCCCGGCCCGGTCGAGGCCGTCGCCCGAGGTGATCCGGGCGCGGTCGCGGCCGTCGCCCGAAGCGGTCCGGACGTGGTCACGGCCGCCGTTCAGAAGAGGTGGATGGCCAGATGTCCGAGCGGCAGCCCCAGCCGCCAGGCCGCCGTCCACACCTTCGGCCCCTCGTCCTCCCCGGGCACGAAGCCGCCGCCGGGCACCGCGTCCAGGTCCGGAGCGAGCAGTTCCGTCTCCTCCAGCCACCGCCAGGCCGCGGACGCCAGCTCCAGATCGGGATCGGGCGCGGCGCGTCCGGTGGCCTCGGCCGCGCGCAGCGCGAGGCGCTCGCGCACCCAGGTGTGCCAGGGCTGGTCGTACGCCGTCAGCGAGAGCCAGGTCTCCAGCTGGGTGATGACCCGGATCCCGGAGAGTTCGCCGCCGTTGTCGGACAGGAAGACCGTCAGCGCGAGGGCGTCGCGCCCGGCGCGGAACTCGAAGGAGGTGGGCGGCATCAGGTCGCCCGTCCGCAGCAGTTCGTCGGCGATGTACTCGGCGTACAACCAGGCCATGGGGACGGTGAGTTCGCCCCCATCGGTGCCGTCCGTGCTCTCTTGCCCTCTGTGCAGCATCCCTTCCTGCCTTCCTCCGGTGCGTGCGCGTCGCCCGACCCCGGGCCCCAGTCCGGAAAACGGATGAGGCAAGCTGATTGCTCAACCATGGTCATCGGCAGGCGCTTTACGGAGGTTTGACCAAGTCTTCGGTTTCACCGCAGGTCGGGCGCGTATCCGGGGAGGACCCGGCGCAGGGCACGCAGCGCGTAGTACGCGCGGGACTTCACCGTACCGGGTGGAATCCCCAGCGCCGCGGCGGCCTCCGCCACACTCGCCCCCTGGAAGTACACCAGCACCAGGACTTCACGGTGTTCGGGAGTGAGTGTCTTCACAGCCTCCCGCACATCGAGGGTCGCCGCCGAGCGTTCGGCGTGATCGGCGCAGATGCGCGCACTGTCGAGGACCGCGTCCCCCACCTCCGGGGGCCGTGCCTGCCGGGCCCGCCGCGCGTCGATGGCCAGCCGTCGCCCCACGGTCAGCAGCCAGGGCCGTACGGAGTCGAAGTCGTCGGCCCGCAGGGCCTCGGGATGCTGCCAGGCGCGCACGAACGTCTCCTGCACCAGGTCCTCGGCGCGCTGGCGGTCGCCGTCGGACAGGCGCAGCAGCAGGGCGAAGAGGGGACGGCCGTGCTCGCGTTGCAGCGCGGCGAGCTCGTGCTCGGCGGTCGTCCTGGGGGTGATGGTGGTGGTTCCGGCCGTCATGGCGTGTATGTCAGCGCCCCGCGCCCCGCGCGGACAGGCCGGGGACGCGGTTGTGCGGTGGGCGGTCGAAGCGGTCGGTGAACGGTGCGCCGAACGGTCGGCCGAGGCGGAGCCCGGAGTTCCGGGGCCGCCGCTTCCGCACCGCCGTCCGCCCGGCGCACACGCCTGCGAACGCCGGCCGGCTCCTCGACCGGACCGGCCCCGAAGCGAAGCGCCGGCGCCGCGCGCGGCCGGATACGCGGCGTCGGCCTCGGCCGGCGGGGGCGGCCGGGTTCGGCCCCGGCACGGCCGAACGACGCAGAACGGGACCGGCCGCAACGGCACCCCGCGCATCCCCGGGCGGCACTCACGGTCCCGGGCGTCCCCGGCGGCACCCTCTACGGCACGACCGTCACCGGCCAGCGGCCCGCCTTCACCAGCCGCACCGCCACCGAACCGACGATCCGGTGCCCGGACCGCTCGGAGGCGCCGACCACCACGGCGTCCGCCTTCAGCTCGTCCGCCGCGGTGACCAGGCCGTTGTAGGGATCGCCGCGGAAGGTGTGGAACTCCCAGCGCACGTCGAAGACGTCCTTCACCCGTTCGGTGGCATCGCGGATGTACTGCACCAGGTCCTCGGCGATCTCGTCGGTCGTGTCCGCGACCGGCACCCCGAGCGCCGCTCCCGCCGCCATCACCGGCTTGACGTAGACCACCGCCAGCAGCGCCCGCTGCCGCCGCGCCAGACCACCGGCGTACGCCGCGGCGCGCAACGAGGAGTCGGAGCCGTCCACACCGACGAGGATGACCTTGGGCCCGTCCGTCCCGCGTTCGAACCGATGCGCGTGCTGCTCTTCCGCCACGGCTGCGAGGCTATCGGAACCCGCGCGTCCCCCCGCCCCGGGGGAGCGGCGGAGATCCGCTCGACGGGCGGGGCGCCATCGTCCTTCCTACAGTCGGAACCATGAGCGCCACCGTGGAGGCCCGCCCGCCGAAGACCGCCGGCGGCCCGGCACGGCCGCCCGGGAGCGGCTTCCTCGGCAAGGTGCCCGAGGGCTTCGCGGCCTTCTTCGTCGCCATCGGCCTGCTCTGTACCCTGCTCGCCTTCATCCCCCCGCTGCGCGCGCTGCTGCGCCCGCTGGTGCGCTTCCTCGACCTCCTGATCATCCCGGTCAGCGCCAACCTCGCGTACGCCGTCTTCCTCTTCCTGCTCGCCGCCGCGACGGCCGCCCGCAAGAAGATCGCCTGGTGGCTCGTGGTCGTCTACCTCGGCCTGCTCGTCCTCACCGACCTCCTCGGTGTCGCCGTCGGCCTGTACCTCGCCTCGATCCCCTCGCTGATCGTCTGCGGACTCCTGCTCGCCCTGCTGATCGTGGCCCGCCGGGAGTTCTACGCCGACTCGCGGCGCGCCGCCGTACGACGGGCCCTGCTCGTCCTGGTCACCGGGCTCGTCGTGGCGATCCTGCTCGGCTGGGGCCTGGTCGAGCTGTTCCCCGGCACCCTGCCGAAGGACCAGCGGCTGCTGTGGGCCGCCAACCGGGTCTGCGGCGGACTCGTCTCCGGCCGCTCGTTCGACGGCCGTCCGCCGCGGTGGCTGTTCTTCGTCCTCGGCCTGTTCGGCGCTCTGGCCCTGCTCAACGCGGCCGCCACGCTCTTCCGCTCCCAGCGTCTGGTCGCGGCCCTGCACGGTGACGAGGAGGCCCGGATCCGCGCCCTGCTCAAGGCGTACGGCGGAGACGACTCGCTCGGCTACTTCGCCACCCGCCGCGACAAGGCCGTCGTCTTCTCGCCCAGCGGCAAGGCGGCCGTCACCTACCGCGTCGAGGCCGGGGTGTGCCTCGCCAGCGGCGACCCCGTCGGCGACCGGGAGGCGTGGCCGCACGCGATCGGCGCCTGGCTGGACATCGCCCGCCGGCATGCCTGGGCGCCCGCCGCGATGGGTGCCTCCGAAGAGGGCGCCAAGGCGTTCGCGCGCTCCGGGCTCGGCGCCCTCCAGCTCGGCGACGAGGCGATCCTGCACGTCGCCGGCTTCGACCTGTCCGGCCGCGACATGCGCGTCACCCGGCAGGCCGTCAACCGCGTCAAACGCTCCGGCGCCACCTGCCGGGTCCGCCGGCACTCCACCCTGTCCGACAGCGAGATGGAGGAGATCGTCGGCCGGGCCGACGCCTGGCGCGACACCGAGACCGAGCGCGGCTTCTCGATGGCGCTGGACCGGCTCGGCGACCCCGAGGACGGCGACTGTCTGCTCGTCGAGGCGATGGGGGCCGACGGCAAGCTCCTCGCGCTGCTCTCCTTCGTGCCCTGGGGCCGCGACGGCATCTCCCTCGACCTCATGCGCCGCGACCGCAGCGCGCCCAACGGCGTCATGGAGTTCATGGTCGCGGAGCTGTGCGCGGTCGCCGGCCGGTTCGGGGTCCGGCGCGTCTCCCTCAACTTCGCCGTGTTCCGCTCCGTCTTCGAGGAGGGCGCCCGCATCGGCGCCGGCCCGGTGCTCCGGCTCTGGCGCAGGTTGCTGCTGTTCTTCTCCCGGTGGTGGCAGCTGGAGGCCCTGTACCGCTCCAACGCCAAGTACCACCCCGAGTGGTACCCGCGCTTCATCTGCTACGGCGACACCGGCGCCCTCGCCCGCATCGGCCTGGCCTCCGCCATCGCCGAAGGCTTCGTCTCCGTGCCCTCGCTGCGCAGTCTGTGGGGCAAGGGGCACGTGAGCGGCGGACCCGTGCCCGCCACGACCGCGGGACTGCCGTCCCCGGCGGCCCTCGGCCCCGACGCGGACGGCACGGCCGAGGCCGGAGATCCCGGCACCGCCCTGCCCGACCAGGTCCGCGTGCGGCACCGCAAACTCGACCGGCTGCGCGCCGAGGGCACCGACCCCTACCCGGTCGGCATCCCGCCGCGCACCCACGTCCTGGCCGACGTCCGCGGCGGCGAGGACGTGACCGTCGCCGGACGCGTGATGCTCGTACGCGACTTCGGCGGCATCCTCTTCGCCGTGCTGCGCGACTGGTCGGGCGACCTCCAGATCGCCCTCACCCGGGACGGGGCCGGCCCCGCGCTCGGCCGCTTCCGGCAGGTGATCGACATCGGCGACCACATCAGCGCCGACGGTCTCGCGGGCGCCAGCGACACCGGCCGGCTCACGGTCTTCGTCACCTCCTGGCGGCTCACCGCCAAGTGCCTGCACCCGCTGCCCGACAAGCGCAAGGGCCTCGCCGACCCCGAGGCGAAGGTCCGCCGCCGCTACCTCGACCTGGTGTCGAGCCCCGCCGCCCGCGAGGTCGTGCGCGCCCGCTCCACGGCCGTGCAGGCGCTGCGCCAGGGGCTGCTGGACCGCGGCTACCTGGAGGTCGAGACCCCGATGCTCCAGCAGATCCACGGCGGGGCCAACGCCCGGCCCTTCACCACGCACATCAACGCCTACGACCTGGACCTCTACCTGCGCATCGCACCCGAGCTCTACCTCAAACGGCTGTGCGTCGGAGGCATGGAGAAGGTCTTCGAGATGGGCCGCACCTTCCGCAACGAGGGCGTCTCCTACAAGCACAACCCCGAGTTCACGATGCTGGAGGCGTACCAGGCCTTCGCCGACTACGACGTGATGCTCGACCTCGTACGCGAGCTGATCCAGGGCGCCGCGACCGCCGCGTTCGGCACACCGGTCGCCCGCAAGGACGGCGTCGAGTACGACATCTCCGGGGAGTGGCCCGTCAAGACGGTGTACGGCGCGGTCTCCGAGGCGCTGGGGGAGGAGATCGACGCCGGCACGGACCTGGAGAGGCTGCTGCGGCTGTGCGACCGCGCGGGCGTGCCGTACACGCCGGACGACGGACGCGGCGACGTCGTCCTGGAGATGTACGAGCGTCTGGTGGAGGAGAGGACCGGGCTCCCCACGTTCTACAAGGACTTCCCGACCGACGTCTCCCCGCTCACCCGGCAGCACCGCACCGACCCGAGGCTCGCGGAACGCTGGGACCTCGTCGCCTTCGGTACGGAACTGGGCACCGCCTACTCCGAGTTGACCGACCCGGTCGAGCAGCGCCGTCGGCTCACCGAGCAGTCGCTGCTGGCCGCGGGGGGCGACCCCGAGGCGATGGAGCTGGACGAGGACTTCCTGGACGCGCTGGAGTACGCCATGCCGCCCACCGGCGGGCTCGGGATCGGCGTCGACCGGCTCGTCATGTTCCTCACCGGTCTGACGATCCGCGAGACGCTGCCGTTCCCCCTGGTGCGCCGTCGCTGATGGGCCGGGCGGGTGCATTCACGGGGCCCTACAGGTGCCGTTCGGCGTGGCGTCCCCTCCGCCGGGTGACTGATTGGTCATGAAAAAGGATCAGCTGATTACCCGGCGCCGGGCGTTGATCGCCGGTGCCGCTGTCCTGGGGGCGGCCGGAGCGGCGGGCACGGCCCGTGTCCTGACCGGAGGTCAGGCCACGGGGCCGGTACGCGGTCCGGCGCTCTCCGGCCCGCAGGCGAACCGGGCCCTCAAGCCCTCCGCGTACCGCCTCCAGCCACTCACCGGGTACGGCCCCCCGCAGCACGGCACACAGCTGCGCACCCTCGTCCGGCACGAGCCGTTCATGCGCGTGTCCGGGCGCGGCCGCACCATGGTGCTGACCTTCGACGACGGCCCCGACCCGCGCTACACCCCCGAGATCCTGCGGACCCTGCGCGAGTACGACGTGCACGCCATGTTCTTCGTGTGCGGGAACATGGCCGCGCGGAACAAGGACCTGCTGGGCGAGATGGCCGACGACGGCCACCTCGTCGGCAACCACACCTGGAGCCATCCGCTGCTGACCAAGCTCTCCCGCTCCGCGATCCGCTCCGAGATCGCGCGCACCAGCGAGGTCGTCGACGAGGTCTGCGGCGAGCCTCCGTCCTGGTTCCGCGCGCCGTACGGGGCGTGGAACCGGGCGACCTACCAGATCGGCGCCGAACTCGGCATGGAGCCGCTGGGCTGGACGGTCGACACGAACGACTGGGCGAGGCCGGGGACCCGCGCGATCGTCGGCACGATCCAGAAGCAGGCCGCCCCGGGCGTCGTGGTCCTCTCCCACGACGCGGGCGGCGACCGCTCGCAGAGCGTGCGGGCCCTGCGCACCTATCTCCCGCGCCTGCTGGACGCCGGCTACCACATCACGGTGCCGCGCCGGAAACGCGCCTAGAACCGAGGAAAGGCCCCGCGCACCGTGTGCCGCGGGGCTTTCGGCCGGACCGGCCGGCGGGAGGCGAAGCGTCTTGCCGACCGGTTCTCGCGTCCGGTTCCGAAATGCTCAGCGCACCTCGAAGAGGCGCGCGAAGACGACCACGTTCCCGTCGTAGCCGTGCTGCTTGGAGAAACCGCCCCCGCACGTGATGACACGCAATTCGGGGGTTCCCTTGCTGTTGTACACGCGGTCTCCGGGGAAATCGCTCTTCGCGAAGACCTCGATGCCGTAGATCTCGAACACCGCGGTCTTCCCGTCCTTGCGCAGGACCTCGACCTTGTTCCCCTTCTTGAGCGCCCCGAGCCCGTAGAAGACGGCGGGGCCACGCGTGTTGTCGACATGGCCCACGACCACGGCCGTGCCCTTCTCGCCGGGCGAGACCGCGCCGGTGAACCAGCCCGCGAGATTCGGGTCGTCGGGCGGCGGCGCGTCCACCCAGCCGTCGATGTCCAGACCCACCGGCATCACCGGGGCGTCGACGCGGATCGCCGGGATCCGCACCCGGTCGACCACGGAGTACGGCAGGGCGGCGGGCGCCTTCGCGAGCGTGCCGCCGGGTGTGTGGCTGTCCGCCGCGGCCGCCGAGGCCGGCTGCGGCGGGCCCACGTCGAACTCGCCGGAACCGTTGCGGATGAGTGCGAGGCCGGTCAGCAGAACAAGCGCTATGACGCCCCAAGGAGCGCGCTTCCTCCGCCGCTCCTCCTCTTCGGCCACCTCGGACGCAGACATTCGCCATCCCCTCTCGACGCGGCCGTCGCCTCGTCATACGCGCATATGAGCACGCTAATGGCAGCAAAGCCGCCCGGCGACGGGGCGCGGGCGAACGGGTGGCCGACGGAATGCCCCGTGCGCCATCCGAGTTGCCGTGACCAGGAATTTTCCGACAGTCCGTGACCTGCGGCAATATCCGATTGTGTGGAATTCCTTCGGCGTGTCCTCTCACCAGGACGGACCATTCCCGAAATGCGGCCCCGTGCACGGCATCTGAGGGTCTGACTGGGAGGCGCTTTCTCGCCGATCCACCGGGGACGGTTCCCGGGGCGCCCCCGCGGAGGATCACATGCGTACTACTCGTGCCCTGGCGGTGTCCGCCGCCGCGGTCGCCGCCGTGGGGCTCGCCGCCCCGACGGCAGCGGCGTGGAACACGCCGAGCAACATCGTCGCGCAGCCCAGTGTCATCGCCCGTGGCGGCCAGCTCACCGTGACCGTCGACGGGTGCCCGAAGGGAGGCACGATGACCTCTCCCGCGTTCCGTCAGGCGAGACTCACACCGCTCCTGGGCAGCCGCAACGAGTCGGCCAGCGGTACGGCCACCATCAACCAGGACGCCCGTCCCGGCTCGTACGACATCACGGTCAACTGCGAGGGGACGGGACCGCTGACCCGTCCGGCCGCCTTCACCGTCATCGGCGGTGTGCGCGGTGGTCTCGGCGGCAGCAGCAGCATCGGTGCCACGCCCACCGACATGGCGATCGGCGGCGGTCTGGTGGCCGCGGCGGCCGTCGGCGGCGGGCTGTTCTGGATGCGGCGCAGGTCGGAGCGGCACATCTGACCGTCGCGTCGGCGACGGCCGGTCCCGCCCCCTTCGGAGGCCGGCCGCCGCCGCGCGGAGCCGCACGTGACGACCCCTCGCCCGGCCCCGCGCCCACCGGGCGAGGGGCCGTTCCGTTGCGTCAGGTCTCGTCGGAGGAGGTGCGCCGGCGGGACATGTACCAGGCCGCGCCGACGGAACCGGCGATGAGCGCCGTGCCCAACCCGATCTGCTTCAGGTCGAATCCACCGGCGCTGCCGCCGACACCGGCCCGGACACCCCGCTGCAGGGGCACCGGGGTCGGCGGGACGGGATGGTGGCCGCCGGAGATGGTGAGGCCGGTGCTGCCGCTCGCTCCGCCGCACGAGAACGTCACGTCGTACACGGCCCCGGGTCTGGCGTCCCGGTCGACCCTGGCGGTGGCCGAGGACTGCCCCGGCGGGATGCTGACGGTGTCGAAGACCCCGGAGGTGACCGTGGCGGTCCCCCTGCACCCGCCGTCCCGCTTCAGGAGCAGTGACACCTGACCGCCGGCGGCGACGGTCGACGGCTGCACGCTGAAGGCGAACGGGGTGATCGGGGTGAGTCCGTGGTCCCCGTCGCCGGCGAGGGCGGCGGGTGCGGCGAGGGCCAGGGCGGTCACGCCCAGCAGTGCGGCCGAAGCGACGCGTATCGCGCGCATGGTGAGCCTCCAGGTCCCCGAGGAGCCTTGCTGCGGACCTTTTCCGCTTGCGCCAGAAATGCACCTCGATGGTCGGAACGCTAGGAAAGGGCGAACAGGGGCGCGATCCCAGTAGCGCGAACGGGGCAATCGCGTGGGCCGTCCGGGGGACGGCGTGCGCGCGGACGGGGGACGCGCACGGCGTGGTGCCCGTCCCCGTCCGGGAAAGGCCCCCGGGCGGCGGCGCGTCAGCCGGGGAGCTGCGGGAACAGCGCCGTGAAGGGTTCCGTCGACGTCGTGATCCCGCGGCCGTAGGGGGTGTCGAAGTCCCAGATCAGGAACAGCAGGAACGCGATCAGGGCGGAGAACAGCCCGGCCAGGATCAGTTCCCGGGCGGTGCGCCGGATCTGCAGCGCGAAGACCATTCCCACCGTGACGACGGCGCCGGTGATCAGTCCGAACCACACCATCCCCGGCATGGTCGCACCCGTGGAGCCGGCGCGGGCGCTGCGCGCGGTGTCGGCCGCGGTCACCTGGTCGAGGAGCGGCTGGTAGGCCTGCGCCTCGAAGTCCGACCTCGGCCGGTAATCGGTGACGTCCTGCCGGACCCGGTCGAGGAGCCGTCCGCCCTCGGCGGTCACCTGGCCCTGTTCGGCCATGGTCCTCCACTCGACGGTGACCACGTGATGGACGTAGGCGTCGACGTCGCCGCGGATCCGGTCGCGGACGTCGGGCGGGTAGACCCGGACCCGCTCGGAGATCTCGTGCAGGGCCTGGGCCTCCGTCTGCACCTGGGCCTCGGCGCCGCCGCGGGCCTCCCAGACGCCGGCGATGGCCAGTCCGAGCACGATGGCGTACACCACGCCGATCATCATCGTCATGTACTCGATGACGTCCGGCGTCTCGGTGGGGTCCTCGTCCTCGCGCGCCCTGCGGTGACGCAGGAGGGCCACGACGAGGACCACGAGGCACGCGGCCGCCATCGCGAGGGCGAGAACAAGCCAATCCGACACTGTGTGCCTCCAGGGGTCAGCGCGGGCGCAGTGCCGCTACGGCGAGCACGGCGGGCGCGGTGATGAGCAGGGTGAACGAGACCAGCGACGGACCGCCGCGGGGCGCGTGCTTGCGTGCGGGGGCGCGGTACGCCGGATAGCTGACCGGAACCGGTCGCGGGGCGGGGCGCGCGCTCGGTGCCGGCGCGGGCTTCGGCGTGGGTCTCGGTGCCAGGACCGGAGCCGGCGGCGGTGGCGGGGGCGCCGGTTTCGGCTTCGGTTTCGGCTTCGGGGCCGGAGGAGGCGGTGGCGGTGGCGGCTTCGGCGCACGGGTGGGTGGAGGCGGCGGGGCCGGGGCCGGTGTCGGTGTCGGCTCGGGCTTCGGGGGTGGCGGGGGCTCGGGTGTCGGCGGGGGCGGCGCGGGCGTGGGCGTCGGCGGGCAGGGCGGGGTCGGCGTCGGCGTCGGCGTTGGCGTCGGGGCCGGGCACCGGACGGTGTGTCCGGCGACGGCGACCGCTCCGCCACCTGCCACGGCCGCCGCTCCGCCGCCCGCCACGGCCACCGCGGTGATCCCGTCGCCGTCCGGGCCCGTCGAGGCGTACGCGCAGGCGTCGGCCGAGGCCGTTCCGCTCGGCGCGCCGACGAGGAGCCAGGTGAGCGCCGTCAGCGCCAGTACCCGTATGACGAGGGCGGATCGGGTCCGTTGGGGTGCGTGCACGACGGAGATCATGGGGCGCGATGGGCCGGGTCGCGCCGAAGTGCCCTGGATTGGCCACGAATTGGGTACCACGGCCCCCCGGAGGCTTGACGTGTGCGGCCGGCGGGCGCGGATATGGATCGAACGTATGCGCGATACGGATCGAACACGACACAGCATTCCGAAAGAAATTTGGGGCCCCTTTGAACGCTCCTGCACCCCCCGCCCGTACCTAGGGCCATGCGTGGCGCTGCATGGGCGCTGCAACACTTATGCGAACAGCGGGAGTTACCAATGAAGACCTCCTGGCGGAGCGCCTCACTCGTAGCGTCAGCTGCGGCCGTGCTGGCGCTCACGACGGCGTGTGGTCAGGAAAACGGCACCACGACGGGTGCCCAGAACGTGGGCTCGACCGCGGCGGCGGGCGGTTACGGGACCGACACCACCGCCGGTGCGGGCAACGGCTACGGAGCCGATTCCAAGGGCGAGGGCGACGCCGCCAAGACGGAGGCCGCGGGCGAGCTCGCCGTGGGCGAGGACGCCAAGCTCGGCGAGGTGCTGACCGACGGCGCCGGAATGACCCTTTACCGTTTCGACAAGGACACCGCCGAGCCGCCGAAGTCGAGCTGTGACGGCGACTGCGCGACCGCCTGGCCGCCCGTGCCCGCCGAGGGCGCCGAGGCCGCCGCCGGTGTCGACAAGGCCCTGCTCGGCGAGGTCACCCGCAGCGACGGCACCAAGCAGCTGACCATCGGCGGCTGGCCCATGTACCGGTACGCCAAGGACACCAAGGCCGGTGACACCAACGGCCAGAACGTGGGCGGCACCTGGTTCGCCTCGGCGCCCGACGGCAAGAAGGCCACGCTGGCCTCCCTGCCCGGCCTGTCGGTCCGCAAGGACCCGAAGCTCGGCGAGATCGTCGTCGACAAGAACGGCATGACCGTCTACCGCTTCGCGAAGGACCAGGCCTGGCCCGTCTCGAAGTCGGCCTGCACGGGCGCCTGCCTGGAGAAGTGGCCCGCGGTCGCCCCGGTCGACGAGGACGACACCAAGGGCGTCAAGAAGAAGGGCCTGATGCCCTTCACGCGCCCCGACGGCGTGAAGCAGATGACGGTCAACTGCTGGCCGATCTACACCTTCGCCGGTGACAAGGCTCCCGGTGACACCAACGGTCAGGGCGTGGGCGGCACGTGGTACGCCGTCTCGCCCGACGGCAAGGCCGTCGGCGCGGCCGGGGCCGAGTAGGACCTCGGCACCCACGGCCGTCCGGCCCGCCCGGACACACGCGTCGCAAAGGGTCCGCCCCCTCCGCCGGAGGGGGCGGACCCTTTGCGCCCGGTCCGGCGGGTCCTCGCGCGTCCCGGCACGGACGGAGCGTTCCGGCCGTCGCCGGAACGTGAAAGATCCGGGCGCGGGCCCGGATGTGAAAGAACGCCCGGGCCCGACGGGGCACTTGGCCACGCTTCGTGACCCCACGGAGCTTTTTGGAACGCTTCGGAGGGATTTCGCGAGGGCGGTGAGTGGTGTGTGCGGCATGTGTTCGCAGATGCCAATTCGGCACGTGCCCGAGGCAGTGACTCGGAACGGACGTTCAATTTCCGGTTTGACTCGCTCCTTTGGCGGACGATCAGTAGCCTCTGCTCGAACACCGGATCGTCCATGCCGTCGTCTACGCCTTGGAGAGATAGATGGAGCGTCCCGCCTGGGCCCCTCGCAGCATTGACATCTCAGTGCCGAGCGTGTCCCGGATATACGACTACTACCTGGGCGGTTCGCACAACTTCGAGGTCGACCGGGAAGCGGCGCGCAAGGCGATGGAGTTCATGCCGGGCCTCCCCAAGATCATGCAGGCGAACCGGGCGTTCATGCGCCGGGCCGTTCGCCACGCGGCCGACGAGGGCATCGACCAGTTCCTCGACATCGGCTCCGGCATCCCCACGTTCGGCAACGTCCACGAGATCGCCCAGGCCGCCCGGCCCGGCGCACGGGTCGTCTACGTCGACCACGATCCGGTTGCCGTCGCACACAGTCAGGCCGTGCTGCGGGGCAACGAGGACGCGGACGTCGTCGCCGCGGACCTGCTCAAGCCCCAGGAGATCCTGGCGAGTCTCCCCGTTCAGCGGCTGATCGACCTGAAGCGGCCGGTCGCCCTGCTTCTCGTTGCCATACTTCACTTCGTGGAAGACGCGGACGACCCGTACCGGGCGGTGGCCGAACTGCGCGACGCCCTCGCGCCGGGGAGCATGCTCGTCGTCACGCATGCCTCGTACGAGGGAATTCCGCTCCTGCGGGAGCAGGCCGAGGGCACGGTCGACGTCTACAAGAACATCCGCAACCCGCTGATCATGCGTACGCGCGACGAGATCGCGCGGTTCTTCGAGGGGTACGACATGGTGGAACCCGGACTGGTGCCGATGCCGGAATGGCGGCCCGACACGGCGTCCGAGGACGAGGATCCCTACTCCTTCTCCGGGTTCGGCGGCGTGGGGCGCACCGCGTGAGGGCCGAGCCGGACGGGCCGGAGGACAGACTGCGCCGGTTCGCGACGATCTGGAGCCGCGCGGTCTTCCCCGTCACCTCCACCTCGCTGACCCGCCCGGAGTTCGAGGAACAACTGCTGCCGCTCGCGCGGCGGCTGAGCGAGGCCCTGCGGGCCAGGACCTTCGAGGCGGCCGAGGGGCGCGCCGTCGGCGCCGCGCTCGTCGCCGCGCACTGCACCGACCCCGAGGCCCTCAGCCGGGCCCTCGACTGCGTCGACGCCTACCTGGTGCTCTACTGCGGCGAGGACGGCCCCAAGGAGGCGCTGCGCACCCGCTCCGCACGGCTCCAGCACGCCATGGCCGCCGGGTACGCCGAGGCGCTGCGCGAGCGGACCCTCGCCGAGCAACAGGCCATCTCCCAGGCAGCGTTGACCGCGCGCAGCGCCGTCGCCGAGGCACTGCACGACAGCGAGGCCCGCTTCCGCGCGGTGTTCGAGGGCGCGGCCATAGGCATCGGCATCGCCGACCTCGAAGGCAACATCCTCCAGGTCAACGGAGCCCTCCTGCGCATGTTCGGCGGCTCGGAGCAGAGCATGCGGGGGCGGCGGGTCTTCGAATGGACACACGCCGAGGACGCCCCCCAGGTGTGCCGGCTGTACGAGGAGCTGGTGCGCGGCGAGCGCGAGCACTACCACGTCGAGAAGGCGTTCTACCGCCCCGACGGCACCGCCCTGTGGACCAATCTGACGGTCTCCCTGCTGCGCGACGCGGACGGCCAGCCCCAGTACCAGCTCGCGCTGATGGAGGACACCACCGAGCGGCGGCTGCTCAATCTGCGGCTGCGCTACGAGGCGACCCACGACGCGCTGACCGGACTGCCCAACCGGACCCTGTTCTTCGAGCGCCTGGAGAAGGCGCTGGCCGCGGGGGAGGGGCAGCGCTTCGGGCTCTGCTACCTCGACCTCGACGGCTTCAAGACCATCAACGACAGCCTCGGGCACGCGGCCGGCGACCGGCTGCTCGTCGAGGTCGCCGACCGCCTCCAGTCCTGCGCGACCGCCCCCGGCGAGATGGTCGCCCGGCTCGGCGGCGACGAGTTCGTGGCCCTCACCACAGGACCGGACACCGAGCGCGAGGTCGACGAGCTGGCCGGGCGCATCATGAACGCGCTCGTCACCCCGATCAGCATCGACGGCCGTGACCTGACCGTGCGGGGCAGCGTCGGCGTCGTCGAGGGCCCGGCCGGGGAGCGCGGCGCCGCCGAGGTGCTGCGCAGCGCCGACATCACGATGTACCGGGCCAAGTCGGCGGGCGGCAACCGCTTCGAGCTGGCCGACCCCGAGGCCGACGCCCGCGCCATCACCCGCAACGGGCTCACCACCGCGCTCCCCGCCGCCCTGGACCGGGGCGAGTTCTTCATCGAGTACCAGCCGCTGGTGCACCTCGGCGACGGCAGTGTGCGGGGCGCGGAGGCGCTGGTGCGCTGGCTGCACCCGCAGCACGGCGTCCTCGGACCCGACCGTTTCATCCCGCTCGCCGAGCACACCGGACTGATCGTGCCGCTCGGCCGCTGGGTCCTGGAGCAGTCGGTGCGCCAGGCCCGCAGCTGGCAGGAACGGCATTCGGACGCGGGCCCGCTGCGCGTGAACGTCAATCTCTCGCCGTGCCAGCTCACCCATCCCGGACTGGTCCAGGACACGGTCGACATCCTGGAGCGCGAGGGCCTCGACGCCCGGGCGCTGTGCCTGGAGGTCACCGAGTCCGCGCTCATCGGCGCGGACGACGACCTGCTCAAACCGCTGCGCAGGCTGGCCGAGATGGGCGTCGACATCGCGCTCGACGACTTCGGCACCGGCTACTCGAACCTGGCCAACCTCAGGCGTCTGCCGGTCAGCATCCTCAAGCTGGACCGGTCCTTCACCCAGGGCATGCAGCAGTTCCCGGCGGATCCGGTCGACCTGAAGATCGTCGAGGGCATCGTCTCCCTCGCCCACAGTCTCGACCTGGCGGTCACGGTCGAGGGCGTGGAGACCGGCGCGCAGGCCGAACAGCTGCGGATACTGGGCTGCGACACCGCCCAGGGCTGGTACTACGCCCGCCCGGGCCCGCCGGAGCGGCTGCACGAGCTGGCGCTGGTCGACGCGGTCGGCTGAGTACCCCGCCGCGGCGCGCCTTCCCCGGCCGAAAGGCGCGCCGCGCACCGCGTCCGGCTCGGCGGCCCCGTCCCGGCCCGCCGAGCCGGGGCGGCCCGTCGTCAGTGGTCCAGGAGCATCCGCTGCAGTTCCCGGGCCGCCCGGGGCGGTGCCACATCGCTGCGGTGCGCCAGGGCGATGGTCCGCTCCAGACCGGGCGGGGCCATCGGCGTCACCCGCAGACCGGGCCCGGACCGCGTGGCCACCATGCGCGGTACGACGGCCAGACCGAGGCCCGCCCGGACGAAGCCGAGAACCGCGTCCATCTCACCGCCCTCGACCGCGAAGTCGGGCTCGAAGCCCTCGGCGCGACAGGCGGCGACGGTCAGTTCCCGCAGGTCGTAGCCGTGCCGGAACATCACGAGGCGTTCGCCCTCCAGATCGGCGACCCGCGCCGTGCCCCGGCCGCCGCCGGGCTCCGGGGTGTCCGGTGACGACACCACCACCAGGTCCTCGCGCAGCAGCTCGACCGTGGTCAGCGAGGGGGACGGGGTGGGCAGCGGCAGGACGACCAGGGCGAGGTCAAGGGCGCCGCGCGCGAGTTCCCGTACGAGATCGTGCGAGCCGCCCTCCTCGATCAGCAGTCTGATGCCCGGATAGCGGTCGTGGAAGGCGCGCAGCACGTCGGGCAGCAGGCCGGTGCACAGGCTCGGGGTCGCGCCGAGCCGCACTCGGCCACTGTGCAACTGGGCCAGCTCCTGCACCTCGTACCGGGCCGTGTCCGCGTCGGCGAGGATGCGCCGGGCCAGCGGCAGCAGCGCCTCGCCCGCGTCGGTCAGCGTGATGTTGCCGCGCGCCCGCAGGAACAGATCGGCCCCCAACTCCCGCTCCAGCGCCTTGATCTGCTGGGACAGCGAGGGCTGCGCGACATGCACCAGCTCGGCGGCCCGGGTGAAGTGCCGGGTCTCCGCGACGGCCACGAAGTACTGGAGCTGATGGAACTGCATCCTTCGACAATAGCTCAGGTCTATGGAAACCAGCCGCTTCATGTCTTGGACCGATCGGGACCATCGGCCCTAGCGTCGGGTCCCATGGCTCTGGCAACGCGGACGGACCGACGGCCGTCCATGGCGCGTACCGTGTGGGACAGCTCCGTCGGCAAGAAGACCGTGATGGCCGTCAGCGGCCTGATCATGCTGCTGTACCTGGTCGCCCACATGATCGGGAACCTGAAGATCTACTTCGGCGCGGGCGAGTTCAACCACTACGCCCACTGGCTGCGCACCGTCGGCGAACCGTTCATGCACTACGAGTGGACGCTGTGGCTCGTCCGCGTGGTCCTGGTCGTCGCCGTGGTCGCGCACGCCACGTCCGCCTACCAGCTCAGCCGACGGGACATCAGGGCCCGGCCCGGCAAGTACGTGCACAGGAAGCGCGGCGCGAGCTACGCCACCCGCACGATGCGCTGGGGCGGGATCATCCTCGGCCTGTTCATCGTCTGGCACCTCCTCGACCTGACCACCGGCACCGTGCACTCCGGCGGTTTCCAGGAGGGCCACCCGTACCAGAACGTCGTGGACACCTTCTCCACCTGGTACGGCAACGTGGTCTACATCGTCGCGATGCTCGCGCTCGGCCTGCACGTCCGGCACGGCTTCTGGAGCGCCGCCCAGACCCTCGGGGCCGGCAGCCGCACCCGCGACCGCGCCCTGAAGACCGTCGCCAACGTCCTCGCACTGCTGCTCACGGCCGGCTTCATCGCCGTCCCTGTGGGAGTCATGACCGGAGTGGTGAGCTGAAATGACCACCGAATACGCCCACTTCACGACCGGGGAACCGGTCGCCGACACCAAGGCACCGGCCGGTCCGGTCGAGGACCGCTGGGACAGGCGCCGGTTCGAGGCCAAGCTGGTCAACCCGGCCAACCGCCGCAAGCACACCGTGATCGTCGTCGGCACCGGGCTCGCGGGCGGCTCCGCGGGCGCCACCCTCGCCGAACAGGGCTACCACGTAGTCCAGTTCTGCTACCAGGACTCCCCGCGCCGGGCCCACTCGATCGCCGCGCAGGGCGGCATCAACGCCGCGAAGAACTACCGCAACGACGGCGACTCCGTGCACCGGCTCTTCTACGACACCGTCAAGGGCGGCGACTTCAGGGCGCGTGAGTCCAACGTCCGCCGCCTGGCGCAGATCTCCGTAGAGATCATCGACCAGTGCGTCGCCCAGGGCGTCCCCTTCGCGCGCGAGTACGGCGGCCTGCTCGACACCCGCTCCTTCGGCGGCGTCCAGGTCTCCCGCACCTTCTACGCCCGCGGCCAGACCGGCCAGCAGCTCCTGCTCGGCGCCTACCAGGCCCTGTCCCGGCAGATCGCCGCCGGGAACGTCGAGATGCACCCGCGCACCGAGATGCTGGACCTGATCGTCGTCGACGGGCGGGCCCGCGGCATCGTCGCCCGCGACCTGGTCACCGGGAAGATCGACACGTACTTCGCGGACGCCGTCGTCCTCGCGAGCGGCGGCTACGGCAACGTCTTCTACCTGTCGACGAACGCCATGAACTCCAACGCCACCGCGATCTGGCGCGCCCACCGGCGCGGTGCCCTCTTCGCCAACCCCTGCTTCACCCAGATCCACCCCACCTGCATCCCGCGCACCGGCGACCACCAGTCCAAGCTCACCCTGATGAGCGAGTCGCTGCGCAACGACGGCCGCATCTGGGTCCCGAAGGCGCACGGCGACACCCGCCCGCCGAACGAGATCCCCGAGGACGAGCGCGACTACTACCTGGAGCGCATCTACCCCTCCTTCGGCAATCTCGTGCCCCGCGACATCGCCTCCCGCGCCGCCAAGAACGTCTGCGACGAGGGCAGGGGGGTCGGCCCCGGAGGCCAGGGCGTCTACCTGGACTTCGCCGACGCCGTCCGGCGGATGGGCCGGAAGGCGGTCGAGGAGAAGTACGGCAACCTCTTCGACATGTACGCCCGGATCACCGCCGAGGACCCGTACACCGCGCCCATGCGGATCTACCCCGCCGTGCACTACACCATGGGCGGACTGTGGGTCGACTACGACCTCCAGACCACCGTCCCCGGTCTGTTCGCCATCGGCGAGGCCAACTTCTCCGACCACGGCGCGAACCGGCTCGGCGCCTCCGCCCTCATGCAGGGACTCGCCGACGGCTACTTCGTCCTGCCGGCGACGATCAACGACTACCTCGCCCGCAACCCGGAACAGGGCGAGATCACCGACGAACACCCCGGCGTCCAGGAGGTGCTGGCCGACACCGAGGACCGGCTGCGGCTCCTGCTCGCCGTCGACGGCGACCGCACCCCCGACTCCTTCCACCGCGAACTCGGCGAAGTCATGTGGGAGTTCTGCGGGATGGCCCGTACCGACAGCGGCTTGCGCAAGGCCCTGGAGCGCATCCCGCAGATCCGCGAGGAGTTCTGGCGGCGCATCAAGGTGCCCGGCAGCGGCGAGGAGTTCAACCAGTCCCTGGAGAAGGCCAACCGCATCGTCGACTACCTCGAACTCGCCGAGCTGATGTGCCTCGACGCACTGCACCGCGCCGAGTCCTGCGGCGGCCACTTCCGCGAGGAGTCCCAGACCCCCGACGGCGAGGCGGCCCGCCGCGACGAGGAGTTCTCGTACGCGGCCGCCTGGGAGTTCACCGGCACCGGCACCGCACCCGTCCTGCACAAGGAAGACCTGGTCTTCGAGTACGTCCACCCCACCCAGCGGAGCTACGCATGAAGCTCACCCTGCGCGTCTGGCGGCAGAAGAACGCCGACGCCGACGGAGCGATGTCCACGTACGAGGTGGACGGCATCTCGGCCGACATGTCCTTCCTGGAGATGCTCGACACCCTCAACGAGGAGCTCATCCTCGCCGGCGACGACCCCGTCGCCTTCGACCACGACTGCCGCGAGGGCATCTGCGGCGCGTGCAGCCTCGTCATCAACGGCGACGCGCACGGACCCGAGCGCACCACCACCTGCCAGCTCCACATGCGCTCCTTCCGCGACGGCGACACGATCGACGTCGAGCCGTGGCGGGCCGCCGCCTTCCCGGTCGTCAAGGACCTCGTGGTCGACCGCTCCGCCTTCGACCGGATCATCCAGGCGGGCGGCTACATCACCGCCCCGACCGGTGCCGCGCCCGAGGCGCACGCCACCCCCGTGCCCAAGCCCGACGCCGACCTCGCCTTCGAGCACGCGGAGTGCATCGGCTGCGGGGCCTGCGTGGCCGCCTGTCCGAACGGCGCCGCCATGCTGTTCACCTCGGCCAAGATCAACCACCTGAACGTGCTGCCGCAGGGCGCCCCCGAACGCGAGACCCGCGTCCTCGACATGGTCGGGCAGATGGACGAGGAGGGCTTCGGCGGCTGCACCCTCACCGGGGAGTGCGCGACCGCCTGCCCCAAGGGCATCCCGCTGTTCTCCATCACCGCCATGAACAAGGAGTGGCTGCGCGCCACCCGCAAGGCGGGCCGGCGTTAAGACCGAAGTCGTCCGCCGTACGGTGCGGACGGGCGGGACCGGGTGTGGTGCTCATACCCCGGTCCCGTCCCGCTTTTCCGGGGCACCCCTGTCATTCAGCATCCCCACATCCGCCCTCCTGGCACTGGTCACGCACACGCCAACCGGCATCGGAAGAACAGGAGCGCGCAGACCGTTCGGATCCGGCCTGCCTCCCCCGGGCTCCCGACTCCCGCCGAGCACGGGGTCCCCCCCTCCGCCGAACCGGCCCGTGACCAGGAGAGTGCCATGACCGGCGTTTCCACCCTCGACAGCCCGCCCCAGCCCGTCGCCCCCACCCGCTACACCGTCACCCTGGCCCGCGACGAGGCCGACGTCCGGGCCGCACAACGGCTCCGCCACGACGTCTTCGCCGGGGAGATGGGCGCCCTCCTGAACACCCCGCGGCCGGGTCTCGACATTGATGCCTTCGACGCGTACTGCGACCACCTGCTGGTCCGCGACACGGAGAGCGGCCAGGTCGTCGGCACCTACCGGCTGCTGCCGCCCGAGCGCGCCGCGGTCGCCGGACGGCTCTACTCCGAGAGCGAGTTCGACCTCGGCCCGCTGGCCGGAATACGCCCCGGCCTGGTCGAGGTCGGCCGCTCCTGCGTCCACCCCGACCACCGCGACGGCGCCGTCATCGGCCTGATCTGGGCCGGGATAGCCCGCTACATGGTCGACGGCGGCCACGAATGGCTCGCGGGCTGCTGCTCCGTACCCCTCGCCGACGGCGGCACCCTCGCCGCGGGCACCTGGGACCGGGTCGTGGCCAAGCACCTGGCCCCCGAGGAGTTCCGCGTCCGCCCGCTGCTGCCCTGGAACCCCGAGGGCGTCACCCGCCCCGCCCGCACCGAACTGCCCCCGCTGCTGCGCGGCTATCTGCGCCTCGGCGCCTGGGTGTGCGGCGAGCCCGCGCACGACACGGACTTCGGGGTCGCCGACATGTACGTGCTGCTGTCGATGCGCCGGGTCAACCCGCGCTACCTGAAGCACTTCCTCTCGCTCGTCCCCGCCTGATGAGCACCCCCCGCGCCGGAGCGCCGCGGCCCACCGTCCTGCGCCGCCCCCGCGCCGGAGCACCCCGTCTCCCGGTCCTCCGTCCCCGGTCCGGCGCGGGGCCGGGAGCGGTGGTGCTCCCCGGAGCCGTCCCCGCGCCACGCCGGCCCGCCGCCGGCCCCGTCCGGGGGGCCAGTGCCTGGCTGCCCACCGCCCCGTGCTCACCGCGCGACTGCGTGGAGTCCGGGCGCTCCTGGACGGGCGTGCCGCGCGCCGTCCTGCGGCTGACCGGGCTGCTGGCCGTGGTCGTCCTCGGGATCGCCCTGATCCCGCCGGCCGGACGGCTGCGGGACGAGCCGCGGCAGAGGTGGATCCGGCGCTGGTGCCTGGCCGTGGTGCGCACGGCCGGGGTCCGGACACGGATCACCGGAGCCGCCCCGCCCGCCGGCCCGGTGCTGATCGTGGCCGATCACGTCTCCTGGCTGGACGTCCCGCTGCTAGCCGCCGTCCGCCCGGCACGGATGGTGGCCAAGGCCGAGGTGCGCGGCTGGCCCGTGATGGGCGCGCTGGCGGCCCGCGGCGGCACGCTCTTCATCGACCGCGACCGGCTGCGCGCCCTGCCCGCCACGGTGGAGCGGATCGCCGGGACCCTGCGCGGCGGCTCGGCCGTCGCCGCGTTCCCCGAGGGCAGCACCTGGTGCGGCAGGGCCCGGGGCCGCTATCACCGGGCCCTCTTCCAGGCCGCGCTGGACGCGGGCGCGCCGGTCCAGCCGGTGCGCATCCGCTACCGGTCCGCCGACGGGACGGCCAGCACCGTGCCCGCGTTCGTCGGCGAGGACTCGCTGCTCGCCTCGCTGTGGCGCGTGGTGTCGGCGCGCGGCCTGGTGGCGGAGGTCGTTCTGCCGCCCCCGCTCCCGGCGGGCGGCCACCCCGACCGCCGGTCCTTGGCCGAGGCGGCCCGGAAGCGCACACGCGACCCCGGCCCGCACACCGCGGCGCACCCCTGAGACGGGGGCACCCGTCGGTACGCGTTGTGGAGGATCCCGCCCCCGGAGGCCCGTCAGCAGGCCCGTCAGCCGTCGCGCGTCGTGCCGGCCGATGCGGGCGGCGGCCCCGGGGCCGGGCGCCCGGCCCCGCCGCGGAGTTCCTGCCGGAGTGACGCGTTCCGTTCAGGACGGCGGGTTCTCCAGGTCGAGGAGCTGCCGCTTGCGCTCCAGCCCCCCGGCGTAACCGGTGAGCGCCCCGCTCGCGCCGATCACCCGGTGGCAGGGGCGGACGATCAGCAGCGGGTTCGCCCCGATCGCCGTACCGACGGCACGGACCGCCGCCCTGGACGCGCCGATCCGCGCCGCGATCTCCCCGTAGCTGACCGTGGTGCCGTACGGGACGGTCTCCAGGGCCTTCCAGACGCGCTGCCGGAAGTCGCTGCCGCTCGTCACGTACTCGATGTCGAAGGCGGTCAGCCGGCCGTCGAAGTACGAACCGAGCTGGGAGACGATCTCCTGGAAGGCGGCCGGGTCCTCGCGCCAGCCGTCCAGCACGACCGCGCCGTGCTTCTGGTCCGGCACGGACAGCGCGGCGAGCGCGGTGCCGCCCCTGGCGGTGGCCGACTCCTCACCCACCAGCAGCAGTCGGCCGAGCGGGCTGTCCATGGTCGTGTAGACCGTCATCGGTCGGTCCTTTCCGAGGTCTCACAGCGTGTTCACCCTCAACAGTGCGCCCTGCGCGGCCCCGCGTCCGGCGGGATTCGGACAGAGCACCGGGCGGGTGACCGGCGACGCCGTACGGACGCGTCCTCCCGTCCGCCGCGGTCGCGCCGGGGCCGGTGCGGGCACACGATCGAAGTCGACCACTCCGCACGGCCCAGGAGTCCCCATGGTCTGGATCCCGCAGATCCCCGACCTCGTCGACCGGCTCGGCGCCGCCGAGCTCGCCGACGCCCTGCGCGACCCGGCGACGGCCACCGTACCCGTCGCCCTCGACGACCCGGAGGCCGGCCGGATCAGCGGTGTCGCCGTCCTGGCGGCCTGGCTGGCCGTGCAGGACACCTGGAGGGCGGAACGGAAGGCGGAGATCGAGGAGGTCGCCACCACGCTCGGCGAGCGGCGGGCCGTGGGGGAATGGGTCGTCCACATGGAAGGCGCGGAGGGCGGGCGCACCGGACTGCCCGTGGCCGCCGTCGTGGACCTCGCCTCCACGCTGCCAGTGCGGATCCACCACTCCCGCCTGCCGCTGCCCGGCCCGCACGTCGTGCGCCGTCCGGTGGTGCCGCCGGACCCGTCGGCCCGCGCCTCCGACGTGGTGGGCTCCTACCTGGCGGCCCTGGGTGCGGGGGACACCGCGGCCGCCGTCGCGGCCTTCGCGCCGGACGGGTCCTTCCGGGGGCCGGCGCCCGGCGCGTACCGGTACACGGGGGCGGAGGAGCTGGCCGAGCTCCACGACGCCTTCTTCGCCGCGGGCGGGGGCGTCCCGCTCACGCTGTGCACCGTGACCGAGGACGGCGTCCGCAGCGCGTTCGAGTACGTCGTCGACGGCTGGGGCGGTGCCGGGCCGCCCCAGCAGCCGGGCCTCGCCGTCTGCACCCGGGGCGCCGGTGGCCTGATCGCGTCGGCGCGGGTGTACGACGACGCGGAAGCGCCGGTGGAGTAGGGCTGCCGGGCGTCCGCCGCGGGCAGGGTTCTGTCCTCGGATCTTCCCGCCCCACCCCCACCGGCAGCGAGAGCAGGAGTGAGCAGGAGTGAGCATGCGGTACGTGAAGCTCGGTTCGACGGGTCTGGACGTCTCCCGGATCTGCCTCGGCTGCATGAGTTTCGGCCTGCCCGGCCGGGGCGTCCATGCCTGGACCCTCGACGAGGAGGCCTCGCGCCCCTTGATCCGCCAGGCCCTCGAGGCCGGGATCACCTTCTTCGACACGGCCAACGTCTACTCGGACGGCACCAGTGAGGAGATCGTCGGACGGGCGCTCGGCGAGTTCGCGCGCCGCGACGAGATCGTCATCGCCAGCAAGGTGAACGGCGCGATGCACGAGGGCCCCAACGGCCGCGGCCTGTCCCGCAAGGCGGTCATGACGGAGATCGACAACAGCCTGCGCCGCCTCGGCACCGACTACATAGACCTCTACCAGATCCACCGCTTCGACCGCCGCACTCCCGTCGAGGAGACGATGGAGGCGCTGCACGACGTGGTCAAGGCGGGCAAGGTCCGTTACATCGGGGCGAGTTCGATGTACGCGTGGGAGTTCTCCAAGGCCCAGTACACGGCCACGCTGCACGGCTGGACCAGGTTCGTGTCCATGCAGAACCACTACAACCTCCTCTACCGCGAGGAGGAGCGCGAGATGCTGCCGCTCTGCGCCGACCAGGGTGTCGGCGTCCTGCCGTGGAGCCCGCTCGCCCGCGGCCGGCTCACCCGGGACTGGGGGACGGTCACCGAACGCAGCGGGGCCGACGCGTTCGGCCGGAACCTGTACCAGGACGGCGACCGGGAGATCGTCGACGCGGTCGCGCGCGTCGCCGCCGGGCGAGGGGTGCCGCGCGCCAGGATCGCGCTCGCCTGGCTGCTGGGGCGCGCCACCGTGACCGCGCCCGTCGTCGGCGCCACCAGGGCGGCGCACATCGAGGACGCGGTCGCCTCGCTCGACGTGGAGCTCTCGGACAAGGAGACCGAGGAACTGGAACAGCCGTACACGCCCCGGGCGATCAGCGGTCACTGACGCGGCCGGGCCGGCCGTCGCCGGGCGTGCGGCGCGCCCGCGACGGCCGGCCCCGGTCTGACCAGGAATTCCGTGCGGAAAGGCGCTCGGATGAGCGCGTGAGAGCGCTCCCATTGTGGAGACTTCGGGACGGAAGGTCGAGCCGCCGAGTTTCCGAATTTCTTTAGGAGGGGGCCGGCTGACATTTGTTCAATAATTCGGGGTCGTGCCGCATTGGGAGAAAATCCGGGATCGCTTGTTCCCGCTCGCCGCCCTGTGCAAAGGTGGGCGTTGTCGGCGTGCAGACAATAGTGGCTTCGTTCTGCGCGCGTGCGGCGTGCCCGTTTCCCCTCACCCGAAAGGGCTGCCAGGGGGTGGTCGTTCGCGAAGCCGGCCCCCATGGACGGACCCTCCGGTTCCGACGGGTGGTCTCCATACCCATTGGTGTGGACTAATTGCCGCACTGCCTTGAAGGGAAAGCGGACGTGAATGACGGAACGCTGTCTCGTTCGTCCGACCCCGACCGTGTGTCCGAGGTGTCGGACGAACGGCTCGCGGACGAGCTGAAGAGGCAGGGAGTCACGAGCGCGAACTATCCCGTCGGGGAACTCCTGGACCGCCACTGGGAGGCGGTGTTCTCTTACGCGCGGCTGTGCACGACCGGGGTGCGTCCCGCCGGAATGCTCACCACCGCGTCGTTCACCCGCCTGTTCGGGGACTCAATGCACCAGGGCGGGCCGGGCGCCGCCTGGCGCCCCCAACTGCTCGTCACCGTCCGCCGCATGGCGGCCGAGTGGCTGATGGACCAGCGGCGCGAACTGCTGGCTCCCGATCTCCTGGCCGAAGCGGACCGCGGGAACAGGGCGGCGGCGGTGCTGCTGCCCCCGGAGGACAGGCGCCTGATCTCCCGGGCGTTCCGGCGGCTGCCCGAGCCGGCCCGCTGCCTGCTGTGGCACGGGGAGGTGGAGGCCGAGCGGCCGGAGGTGCCCGCGGCCCTGCTGGGGATCTTCCCCGAGGACGCGGTCACCGAACTGGAACGGGCCAGGGAGCGCCTGCGCCAGGGCTGCCTGGAGATCCACCACGAACTCGCCCCCGGCCAGGAGTGCCGCCGCTACCACCGCATGCTCGACGTCTCCTTCCGGCGCGGCGGCGACGACCTCGACCCCGACCTGCGGAACCACATGGACGAATGCGTCCACTGCCGTCACGCGGGCGAGCAGCTGAGCCGGTTCAACGGCGAACTCGCCGTCCCGCTCGCCGAGGCGGTGCTCGGCTGGGGCGCCCACGCCTACGTGGCCTCCCGGCAGGCGCGGGCCGCGGCGGCCGACGAGACGGACCGGGAACCGGAGACCGGCCGGACCGGCGAGGCCACGGCCCGCGCCGACGCGGCACCGGGTACCGGCCCGGCCGCCGCCGGTGCCCACATCGTCGAGTTCCTGCCCGGCGCCGACGGCGTACGCCCCCCGGGCCTTCCCCCGCACACCCCGCCGGACGCCCGCCGGATCACCGGCACCCCGGCCACGGACCACGAAGCGACCGCGCCGCGGCAGGACCTCCCGTCCGGACAGGACGCCCCGGCACCGGGCGGGGACGACCGCCCCTCCCGCCGCCGGGGCGCGCCCCGCTCCGGCGGCGGTACCCGCGCCCCCGGCCCCGCGGGGGACGCCGGTACCCGCGCCTCCCGCAGAGCCGCCGGGCGCAAGGGCTCCCGGCGCGCGCCGGGCCGCCGCAACGTCGCCGTCGCCGTGCTGACCCTCAGCGCGCTGATCGCGGTCCCGCTGGTCCTGTGGGCGGCCGACGCGGACACCGGCGAGCGGCACGGCGCGGCCGACGGCGGACGCCTCGCCGACGCGCCGGGCCGCGGCACGGACCCGTCGTGGGCCCGGACCGGCGAGAAGAAGAACGGCGCCGTGCGCGGCCGGCTGCGCAACACCGCGACCGGCGGGTGCGTCGGCTTCTCCGGGACGGCACCGGCGAGCGGTGCCGAGGCCCGGCTCGTCCCGTGCTCCTCGGAGTCGGCGACGGAGTGGTCGTACGGGACGGACGGGCTGCTGCGCGGCACGGCCCGCCCCGGCCTGTGCCTGGACTCGCACCTGGGCTACTCCGTCCAACTGGCCCCCTGCACGGACGAGTCGGAGCCGGGCGCGAAGAACGTCCGCTACGACTTCACCCTCCAGGGCATGCTCGTGCCGCGCTGGAACCAGGAGCTGGCCCTCGTTCCCGCGTCGGCCGAGGGGGAGTCGGCGCTCGTCCTCAAGCCCCGTGAGGAGGAGCCGATCCAGTACTGGGCGCTCGACACCTCGTCACCCTCGCTCCAGCTGGAGGTCGTCAACTGGGACTCCGTGAACGGTGACGCGAAGGGTCCCGCCACCCGGAAGCCGTCCGCGGCCACGACGGCACCCGCCCCCCGGACGCCCACCGTGACGGCCACGGCTCCCGGCCCCGCCACCCCGTCCGCGGAGCCGTCCGACGGCTTCTGCGACCCCGGCTCCGCCTACTGTCCGGGGGCGGGGACCAACGACTCGGACCGGGACGGCGGTTACGGCGCGGGGCCCGGCTCCGGCGGCTACGGATCGTTCGGCGGAGGGGGCCGGGGAGGCCGGCGGTGACACGGCCGGCCCCGGCGGCCCCCGGCCCGTACCGTCAGGACGCCGTGGTGCCGGGGGACGAGCCCGCGGAACCCCCGGTGCCCGCCGACCCGGCCGTGCCCAGGAACTCCTCCCAGCCCCCGAGCGGCGACTGTCCGGGGTCGAGCGTGCGCAACTTCCGCAGGACCGCGGGGTCCTGGGCCTCCAGCCAGGTCACGAGCTGGCGGAAGGAGACCATGCGGACGTCGTCGTGGGCCGCCATCCGGGAGATCGCCTCCTCGACGGCGTCCATGTAGATGCCGCCGTTCCAGCGCTCGAAGTGGTTGCCTATGAAGAGCGGGGCCCTGTTGCCCTCGTAGGCGCGCCGGAAGCCCGCGAGGTAGCTGTCGCGGGCCTGGGCGCGCCAGGCGTCGTAGCGGGTGCGGTCGCCGAGCGGGTTCGCACCCGACTGATTGGCCATCAGGTTGTAGTCCATCGACAGGACCTGGAAGGAGTGGCCGGGGAACGGGATGGACTGGAGCGGGAAGTCCCAGATCCTGCCGCCCTGTACCTTGCCGGGCCAGATCTGGAGTCCGCCGGGCGAGCTGGCGTCGTACTTCCAGCCCAGCGCGACGGCGGTCGGCAGCAGGTTCGCCTGGCCCTCGAGACAGGGAGTGCGGCCGCCGGTCAGCTCCTTGTCGTAGTCGAACGGGAGCGGTTCCAGGTCGGTGAAGCCGGTGTTGGTCCGCCACTCGGTGACGAACTTCTTCGCCTGCGCTATCTCGCTGCGCCATTCGGCGGGCGACCAGCGGCGGACCCCGTCCGCGCCGCAGAAGTGACCGTTGAAGTGGGTGCCGATCTCGTGGCCCTCCAGCCAGGCCGCGCGTATCTGCTGGAGCGTCGCGTGGATGTGCCGGTCGGAGAGGTAACCGATGGCGGAGGCGCCGACGGGGTGCCGCGGCGGGTGGTACAGGTGCTTCTTCGACTCCGGCAGGACGTAGATGCCGCTGAGGAAGAACGTCATCGACGCCCCGTGCTCGGCCGCGACCCCGCGGAACCGGGAGAACAGCTTGTTGCTCAGCTCGCCCGCCCCGTCCCAGGAGAAGACGACGAACTGAGGGGGACGTTCACCGGGCTTCAGCCGCTTCGCCTTCGGCTGCCCGGGCTGGGCCCCGGTGTCCGCCGTGGAACCGTCGCCGATCGTCCTGACCGGCCGGGGCCGCGCCGGGCCGTCGTCCCCGCTTCCCACGGACCAGTCCCTGGCCGAGCAGGCCGACAGGGCTCCCAGCGCGCCCGCCGACGCCGTCGCGGCCAGCAGTCGCCTGCGTGAGACACCGCTCATCGTTCATCCCCCGATGCTCTCGGCGCCGGCCCGGGGCCCCGGGCCGGCGCCTTCGTCAGTACGACGCGCCGTTCGCGGAGTGCGTCAAACGGTGGGATGCGTGAAATTCCGGAAAGGGTCGCGGGAAGCCGGACATGTTGCCGTTCTGTGACAAATCCCGTTCCCCGGGCGGTCGTCGGCGGTCAGGTGGTGCCGTCCGGAGCGGCGGCCCGGCGCACGATCAGGGGACGCCGTCGGGCGCGGTGGTCCGGCATTCGGTCAGGGGGCGCTTCCCGGGCGGAGGACCGTCAGAAAGACCGACGACGCGTTGCCGGACACGGGCACCTCGCCCTGGGTCCACGTCACCCTGAGCGGGTCCCGCTCGTCGGGCGGCGTGACGATCAGCGCGGCGGGAGTCGCCGCGTCCGCCCCGCTGATCCCGGGGTTGGAGAAGGTCAGGCCGGACCACGCGCCGTGCCCGGGCGTGAGCACGACGGTCGTCGGCGTGCCCGGGGACCGCCGCGGGTCGGGTCCGAGCTGCTCGCCGGACGCGTCGACGAAGGCCGCGCCGGGGTAGCCGCGCACCGTGCAGGTGCGCCCGGACGTGTTCGTCAGGACGACCGGGAAGTTCTCCTGCCCCGCCCCCGGGTCGTCACGGCCGACGGAGGCGCGCAGCTCCGAGGTGTGGCAGCGGCCGCCGCCGGTGCTCCCCGGGGACGCCGTGGCGGACCCGCCGTCCGTGCCGGTTCCCGTGCCCTTCGGCGGGGCGCTCGTGGCCGGGCCCGCCGTCCCGGTGGAGGCCGCCGTCGTGCTCGTGCCGCCGGACGCGGGTCCGGCCGTGCCGGGAGGGGGCGTCGACGAGCCCTGCGGGGTGCCGTCGCCGCAGGCGGTCAGCAGGCCCGTCAGGGCGACCCCCGCGAGCAGGGCGGCCCGCCGGGCCGCGGGGCGGGCGCGGTGCGCGCGCACCGCACCGGTCCGGTCCGTGTCCGCCGTCGTGCGCGGGAAGGTCGACATGTCATCACTCCTTGCGGATCTCCGTGCGGGGGCATCTCCTGTGGGCGGGGCGCGTCGCGCTCCGTCATTCCTCTTGAGTGCCCCCCGGAGACCGAAAGGTTCACGGGATCGCCGGCCGTCGCCCGTTCAGCGCCGGGTGTAGATGAAGCCGATCTTGTCGACCTCGTCCCCCGCACGGCCGTGGAAGCCGGCGATCTGCCAGCCGTCGGGCGCGGTGCGGGTCACGCAGTCCGATGTCGTCGTGCCCCCGGAAAGGGTGCGGCCGAGGTTCGTGGTGAACTTCGCGTGGAAGACGCGGGTGTGACCGCCCTTCACGCCCGCGCAGAGCTGTGCGGAGGTGAGGTACTCGCCGCTGCCCAGCGTGAGTGAGGCGGCGGTACCGCCCGTGCCGCCGTGCGTGAACGCGGTGCCGTCGGCCAGTGTCAGCCCCAGCCGGTCCACCCGTGCGCCGCTGCCGATGGACACCACGGACGCGCGGGCGCCGGCCGGCACACGGGCGATGTCGTTGAAGTGGTCGCCGTGCGGTCCGCCGAACTGGTCGCTGAGCTGGAAGGCCGGGTCGCGCGACCAGGCGAACGACGCGGTGACCGGGTCGTGGTCGGAGAGCATCAGGCCGTCGGAGGTCAGGAAGCGCGTGTGCTCGTTGTGGTAGCTCGTGGCGTTCAGCGTGACGAGCTTGCTGCCGCGGTAGAGGATCTTGTCGACGACCTCGCAGGTGTCGGGCACGGTGGTGCCGCTCTGGTCGCAGACGAGGGCGTCGCTCCCCTTGGCCGGCGCCGTGCCCCCGCGGACGAGCTGGACCCAGGCGTCGGTCAGCCCGTTGGCGGCGGCGAACTCCGCGACGGTGTCGCCGGAGCGGGTGTAGCGGGTGTTCGTGTCGCCCATGACGACGACGGCGTTGCCCGCGGAGTGGGTGGCGATGAACGAGGTGAGCTGGTTCAGGTTGTCGGCGCGGGAGGCGAGGTCGCCGGCGCTGGTGCCCGCGTTGGTGTGCACGTTGTAGAAGTCGACGTGGACGCCGTCGGCCAGGCGTTCGCGCATGAAGGTGAAGCCCTTGGGCGTGAGGCAGTCACCGGAGTCGATCTGGCAGGAGTTCCAGCGGACCCGCTCGAAGTCGCCGGTGTCGTAGGAGACCTTCGACAGGGTGTTGAGACCGCTGCCGATGCCCGCGCCGCCGCTGGTGGGAGTGCGGTGGGCGTGTGCGGTGTCGGCCGCGTACAGCGCCGCGTGGTAGTTGAAGTCCTCCTGGACATGGACGATGTCGTAGGGGGCGATGAGCCCGCCGATCGTCGTGGTCGCGCTCTGGCGGGGTGTTGGCGCGCTGGAGATGCCGTCGGGCAGCCCGGCGACGTTGTAGCTGAGGACGCTGAAGGTTCCGGAGTCCGCGGCCGTGGCGGGGGACGCGGTGGCGGTGAGTCCGCCGAGTGCGGCGGCCGCGGCGGTGGCACCGGCGAGGAGTCTGCGGAGAGGGGACATCGGGGGTGTCTCCTGGAGGCGGAGGGATGTCGGGAACCGGCCCGGAAGGCGGCGTCCCGCAGGGCCGTTCCCGTTCGGCGTGCCGAATCCTGTCCGGCATGTTGTGCGGGCCTTACGGTAAGGGCTTTCCGGGTGGGTGAACAGGGCCTGGAGAGACGGAAGTTGAGCGTGTTCACGCCTTTTTGCGGCCTCCGGACGGGGCGTTGTGGCCCGTCCGTTGTCGGAGCCGCTGTCTAGGCTGGTCCGCGTGAGAGAACAGAGCAGCAGACCACTCGCCGTGTTCGACCTGGACGGCACGCTCGCGGACACCGCGCACCGGCAGCGGTTCCTGGAGCGCGCGCCCCGGGACTGGGACGCGTTCTTCGCGGCCGCCCCCAAAGATCCGCCGCTCGCGGAGGGCGTCGCGCTCGCGCTGGGCAGCGCGCGGGAGTGCGAGGTGGTCTATCTGACCGGCCGGCCCGAGCGGTGCCGGCGGGCGACCGTGGAGTGGCTGGCCGAGCACGGCCTGCCCGAGGGGCGCGTCTGGATGCGGCGCAACGACGACCGCAGGCCCGCCCGCCGCACCAAGCTGGAGGTCCTTCGCCGGCTGGCCCGCGACCGGGAGGTCCGCGTCCTCGTCGACGACGACGAATTCGTGTGCGAGGAGGCGGAGCGGGCCGGCTTCACGGTCGTACGGGCACGGTGGGCGGCCGCGTCGGCGGCGCTGAAGGACGCGCAGGAGCGGGAGGGGCGGACCTGAGGGGGCTCTCGGGGGCGCGGTGGACCCCGTGGGGCGGGGGTCGGGTCAGTCGGCTTCCTCCAGCCGGAAACCGAGCTTCAGACCGACCTGGTAGTGCTCGATCCGCCCGTTCTCGATCTGGCCCCTGACCTGGGTGACCTCGAACCAGTCGAGGTTGCGCAGGGTCTGCGAGGCCCGGGTGATCCCGTTGCGGATGGCCTGGTCGACGCCTTCGTGGGAGGTCCCGACGATCTCGGTGACCCGGTAGGTGTGCTCGGACATGCGGCTGCTCCTCTCCGCCGTGGCGGGAGTGCCAGGCGTGATTCCACCGTGCCCCACCGGGTGGCGCTCCGCGAGACGGCGGGGGTGCCCCGGGTGACGCCGGGCCCGTGGGGCCGGTCCACGGTGTGCTTGAGTTGCCCTCCGCGGCCGTCCTGGGGCTCCTCGCCCAGCTCCGGCCTCGTGCCGTTCATGCCTCCCCCTGGAAGGGAACCGGACACCGTGCACGTACTGATCCTGGGAGGTACGGCCGAGGCCCGTCGGCTCGCCGAGAGCCTGGCGGCGGGGACGCGGGCGGACCTCAGGGTGACGAGCTCGCTGGCCGGCCGGGTGGGCGCGCCCCGGCTGCCGCCCGGCGAGGTGCGCGTGGGCGGCTTCGGCGGTGCGGAAGGGCTGGCGCGGTGGCTGCGCGAGCACCGGGCCGACGCGTTCGTCGACGCCACGCACCCCTTCGCCGGAACCGTCAGCGCCAACGCTGCCGCCGCCGCGGCCGCCACCGGTGTTCCGCTGCTCGCCCTGCGGCGCCCCGGCTGGGCCCCGGCCGAGGGCGACGTCTGGCACGAGACCGGGTCCCTGGAGGAGGCCGCCGGTCTCCTGCCCTCGCTGGGCCGCAGGGTGTTCCTCACCACGGGCCGGCTCGGTCTCGGGGCCTTCGCGGCCCTGGAGGACCTGTGGTTCCTCGTACGTTCCGTGGACGCGCCGTCGGCCCCGGCGCCGGCCCGCATGGAGGTGCTGCTCGACCGGGGCCCCTTCACGCTCCGGGGGGAACGGGAACTGCTCCGGCGTCATGCCGTCGACGTCCTGGTGACGAAGGACAGCGGGGGAGCGGCCACGGCACCCAAACTGACGGCGGCCCGTGAGGCCGGACTGCCGGTGGTCGTCGTGCGCAGGCCGCCGGTGCCCGCCGGGGTCCCGGTCGTGACGGGTCCCGAGGCGGCCGTCCACTGGCTGCGGGAGCGGTTCGGCCCGGGCGCGTTCCCGCACCCGTAGGCGGGTGTCTCCGCGGGGTGGCTCACCTCCGGAGCTTCAGGCCCTCCGGTGAGGTGAGGCCCTTGACGGGATGGGCGCGGAAGGTCGCCGTCCAGACGCCGGGCGGACAGGACGTGCCGTTGGGGCGGTACTCCTTCAGCCTGGCCCGGACGCCGTCCTCGACGACGGTGTCACCGCTCTTCGTGGAGGTCACGGAAAGCCGCACCGGCAGGGTGGCCGCACCGACGTCGTCGGGGAGCCGGACCGAGAGCGACATGAACGGGTCGTCGGGATCGCCCGACTTCCGCTCCTCGCAGACGCTGTTCACGCACAGTCTGATCGTCGCCGCGTCCAGGCCGCCGAAGTCGGCGGGCCGCCACTTGGCGGAGACCCCCGAGTCCGCGTCGGCCAGGGTGCACGGCGCGCCCGGGCCGAGGAACGAGCATCCGGTCAGGGCCGCCGCCGACAGCGCTGTGAGGAGGGTCCGTCGCATGCCGCTGATGTCCGCGCGGCCGCCGGAGCCGGGTCCCACCCCGTACGGTGCGTCCGGCGCGGACGCCTTCCCGGTCACTCCGCCTCGCTCGCCATCGCGTTGACCGCGGCGGCGGCGATGGCACTGCCGCCGCGCCGGCCCCGTACGATCAAGTGGTCCAGGCCCAGGGGGTGTTCGGCGAGGGCGTCCTTCGATTCGGCGGCGCCGACGAAGCCGACGGGCACGCCGATGACCGCGGCGGGGCGCGGTGCGCCCTCCTCGATCATCTCCAGGAGACGGAAGAGCGCGGTGGGAGCGTTGCCGACGGCCACCACGGCGCCCTCCAGGCGGTCGCGCCACAGCTCCAGGGCGGCCGCGCTGCGCGTGGTGCCCAGTTCGGCCGCCAGGCCCGGCACCGACGGGTCGGAGAGCGTGCAGATCACGTCGTTGTCCGCGGGCAGCCGCTTGCGGGTGATCCCGCTCGCGACCATGGAGACGTCGCAGAGGACCGGCGCGCCCGAACGCAGGGCCTCGCGGGCGCGGGCCACCACCTGGGGCGTGTGGGCGAGGTCGCGGACGAGGTCCACCATGCCGCAGGCGTGGATCATCCGGACCGCGACCTGGCCGACATCGGCGGGCAGCGCCGTGAGGTCCGCTTCCGCGCGGATGGTGGCAAAGGACTCGCGGTAGATGGCCGCGCCGTCCTTCTCGTAGTCGAACACTGTCTTCTCGCCCATCCGTTGACGTTCCGGTCGCGTGCCGCCGCCGGAGACCGACCGGAGGGCGCGGGTACGGGCGCGAGCATACCGATCATCACGGGAGCGCCGTTCTGTCCGGGCTGTCCGGGCCGAAGCGGGACGTCCGGGCCGAAGCGGGCGTCCGGCCCGTGGTCCGGGGGACGAGCGGCGGGCCGGGACCGGCGGCCCCGGCCCGCTCCGTGCGGCCCGGGCCGCGGTGCCCCCGGGAGCCGCCGGCCAGGGGATCCGGGATCGCCGCGGTGCCGACGCGAGCGCTCCGAAGTCCCCTGGCCGGGAAGGGGCGGTCTCAGGGAGAGTTCTGGGAGCTCTCCACCGCCTCGCTCAGCGACAGCGCGAACCGGCCCTCCGCGTCCGTCCACCAGTGGGTCAGACCGAAGCCCGCCGCGGCCAGTTCACCGCGGACACCGTCCGCGCGGAACTTCGCCGAGATCTCGGTCCGCAGTTCCTCGCCCTCCGTGAAGTGGACCGCCAGGTCCAGTGCCGGGATCTTCACGGTCTGCGTGACGCGCGACCGCAGCCGCATCTCGATCCACTCGTTCTCGGGGTCCCAGAGCGCCACGTGCTCGAAGGCGTCGAGGTCGAAGTCGGCGCCGAGTTCACGGTCGACGACGCTCAGCACGTTCTTGTTGAACGCCGCCGTGACCCCGGCCGCGTCGTCGTAGGCGGTGACGAGCACCGACGCGTCCTTGACCAGGTCGGTGCCGAGCAGCAGGGTGTCGCCGGGCGACAGCAGGGACCGTACGGACGCCAGGAACGTCGCGCGCTCGGCGGGGAGCAGATTGCCGATCGTGCCGCCGAGGAAGGCCACGAGCCGCGGCCCGGGGGTGTCCGGGAGCGTGAGACCGTCGGTGAAGTCGGCGATCAGCGCGTGGACGTTCAGGCCGGGCCGCTCGGCGATCAGCGCGTGACCGGCCTGCGTGAGCGCGCTCTCGCTGACGTCCACCGGCATGTAGGTGTGCAGCTCCGGCATCGCGTCCAGCAGATGGCGGGTCTTCTCCGACGATCCGGAACCGAGCTCGACGAGCGTGCGCGCTCCGCTCGCCGCGGCGATCTCGCCGGCCCGCGCGAGCAGGATCTCGCGTTCCGCCCGCGTCGGGTAGTACTCGGGGAGTTCGGTGATCTTCTCGAAGAGCGCGCTGCCGTGGGCGTCGTAGAACCACTTCGGCGGCAGGGTCTTGGGCAGGTGTCCGAGGCCGTGCAGGACGTCGGCGCGCAGTGCCGCGTCCGTGGCGTCCTCGGGAAGGGTGCGGGTCAACAGGAACGGACTCACGTACGGGGCTCCTTGTGCTGTGCGGACGCCATGCGCTGTGGGGACGCCATGTCGTCGCTCGTGTCCTTGAGCGGGGTGAGCAGTACCTCGGTGCGGTTCGCGGTCAGAAGGGTGTGGTCGGGGACCTCCCGCCAGAGCGGGTCGTCGTCGTGCGGCTCGGAGGCCACGAGGACGCGGCGGCCGGGCTCGGCCAGATACCAGAGGGTGTCGCCCCAGGCGGTCGCGGCGATCGCCTCGCCGTCGGTGAGCAGCAGGTTGAGCCGGGATCCGGGGGCCGCCTCGGCGACCTCCAGGACGGTGTCGGCCAGCGCCTGTCCTCCCTCGTCACCGGCACGCAGCCGGTGCAGGACCAGGGCCCACACGAACGCCGAGTCGCACCGGGCCTCCAGCGACAGCAACTCGGCCGGAGGCAGGCCCGCCGCGAGCGGGGCGAGGCTGCCGGGCCAGCCGCGGACGGCACCGTTGTGGCTGAACAGCCAGGGGCCCGCGGCGAACGGCGCCGCCGCGGCCTCCCCGTCCGCGCCCGCCACGGTCGCGTCCCGCACCGCGGCGAGCAGCGCCCGCGTCGCGACCACCCGGGCCAGGTCCGCGAACGACGGGTCGCCCCAGATCGGTCCCGTGCGCCGGTAGCGGGCCGGCACCGGGTCCCCCTCGGCGTACCAGCCCACCCCGAAACCATCGGCGTTGACGGTGCCGTACCGCTGGCGCCGGGGCGCCCACGACTGCCGGTACAGGCCGTGCTCCGGTGTCACGAGGAGCGTGCCGAGCCTCTCCTCGCCTCCCAGGAAAGCCAGATGACGGCACATCAGGAATCTCCGTCGCGGGCCGTGCGGAACCCGGAGAAGATCTGCCGCCGGACCGGATAGTCCCAGTTGCGGAACGTACCCCGGCAGGCCACCGGGTCCACCGCGAACGAACCGCCGCGCAGCACCTTGTACTCGGGGCCGAAGAACACCTCCGAGTACTCCCGGTAGGGGAAGGCGACGAACCCGGGGTAGGGCGCCAGATCGCTCGACGTCCACTCCCACACGTCACCGATCAACTGCCGTACGCCGAGCGGCGAGGCGCCCGCCGGATAGCTTCCCGCCGGGGCCGGACGCAGATGGCGCTGGCCCAGGTTGGCGTGGACCGGAGAGGGGTCCTCGTCGCCCCACGGGTAGCGCGTGGAACGGCCGGACACCGGGTCGTGGCGGGCGGCCTTCTCCCACTCGGCCTCGGTGGGCAGCCGGCGCCCCGCCCAGCGCGCGTACGCGTCGGCCTCGTACCAGCACACGTGCAGCACCGGCTCCTCGGGCGGCACGGCCTCCGTCACCCCGAACCGGCGCCGCAGCCACTGTCCGCCCTCGCGCCGCCAGAACAGCGGCGCCTCGATGCCGTGCGCGCGGACGTGCTCCCAGCCCGCGGGAGTCCACCAGCGCTCCTCCCCGTAGCCGCCGTCCTCGATGAAGGCCTGGTACGCGGCGTTGGTGACCGGGGTGGTGTCGATGAAGAACGACGGGACCGTGCGCCGGTGCGCGGGGCGCTCGTTGTCGAGCGCCCACGGTTCGGTGGAGGTGCCCATCACGAACGGGCCCCCGGGCACCAGGACTTCGGCGGGGCCGGTGAACGGAGCCGCGGGCGCGGGGTCGGGTGCCGTGAGGGCGGCGGGCCCCCTGCGGAGCTGATGGGTGATCAGCATGGTCTCGTCGTGCTGCTGTTCGTGCTGCGCGATCATGCCGAACGCGAACCCCGACTCCGTGAGCCGGGTGCCCTCGAACGCGGCGCTCTCCAGGACGTCCAGCGCCCGGCCCCGCACCTCGGCCGCGTACAGCCGGGCCTCGGCGGGCGGCAGCAGCGGCAGCGAGGGCCGTTCGGCGCGTGAGTGCTCGAACGCGTCGTAGAGCCCGTCGATCTCGGGCCGCATCGCCTCGCGCCCCGCGACCGCCCGCAGCAGCCACAGCTCCTCCTGGTTGCCGATGTGCGCGAGGTCCCACACCAGCGGGGACATCAACGGCGAGTGCTGCGCGGTCAGATCGGGGTCCTCCACGCAGGAGGTGAGCAGGGCGGTGCGGTCGCGGGCGGTGGTGAGCGCGTCCAGAGCGCGCTGCCGGAGCGACTCCGGATCCGTGCGCGGATCGGAAGCGGTCGTGCCGGTCATGTGGTCATGTCCTTCCCGTCGGACGCGGACGCGCCGACCAGGTCGTCGGCGGGGCAGCGGCCCCGGGCCACGTAGCGGCCGGTGAAGTCGGCCACCGCGTCCAGTACTTCGGTGGTGGCGCCGAGCCGGGGCAGCGCCTCGTACGCGGCCGCGAAACAGACCGCCGCGGCCTCGCGCAGCTCCGGGTCGGCGAGGCCGAACCGTGCCGCGTCCCGCCACAGCGGGTTGCGCGGCGCCGGTGCGGGGCCGGCCCGTTCCGCGAGGGGCTTGACGGTCCGGTAGGCGATCTCGGCGGCCTCCGGGTCGTCGAAGAGCGCCGCCGTCACCGCGAGCGGCACGATCCAGCCGTCCTCGCCGGGCTGCGCGTCGATCATGCGGAGCTCCAGATGACCGCGCGGCCGCACCGGCGGGAACAGCGTGGTCATGTGGTACGCGAGGTCCGCCCGGTCCGGTGGCGCGGCGGACCGCGTCCAGTCCCGGAAACTGAGGTCCACCGGGACGTCCCAGGGGCTCTCCGGCGCCCGTACGCACATCACCGGGGCGTCCAGCACGTGCCGGGCCCAGGCCGCGCGGGGATCGCCGTCCAGGGGCGGCGCGTCGGTGCGCCCGGGGTCCATCGACGCCCACAGGGACTGGCGCGTGGAACGCCAGCCCGTGTGCCGTCCACGGGCCATCGGCGAGTGGGCGAACGCGGCCACCAGGACCGCGCCGAGCTGATGGGCCAGCCACCAGCGGCGCCCGTGTCCGAGCGGGCCCGGTTCCTCGTAGCCGGCGTCCAGGCACACCTGGACCGAGGCCGACGTGCACATCATGGCGCGGCCCTCGGGGCCCGCGCGGTCGAGACACCGCTCCATGGCGTCGTACCTGGGCTCATGGAGGTAGCGGCTGGGGGAGTTCCAGGGGTCCTGGCCGAAGCCGCTGAGGCCGAGGCCCGCCTCGCGCAGGACGGCGCGTACGGCGTCCAGGTCGGCCGAGACGGACCCCACGCACTCCATCAGGGAGGTGGCGGGAGCGGAGCTGAGTTCGAGCTGTCCGCCGGGTTCGACGGTGAGCGCCGAACGCAGGGGCAGGGTCCGCAGTGCGGCGTACGCCGCTTCGAGTCGTTCATGGGGTACCGGGAGCCGCGGCTCCCGCAGCTCGTGGACGAGCCATTCCACCTCGACACCGAGGAAACGGGGCGGACCGGTCTTGAAGCAGATGCCCCGTACCAGTGCTTCCACCTCGGCCTCGGTGACCGTGGAGCGCGGCCACTCCGTACAGTCACTCACCGAATCGGACATGTCTGGATCCTCCTGAGATTCACCATGCCGCCGGCCCGGGCCCGGTGGGCCGGGCCGGCAATGACCGTTCCACCCAAGACCCTCTCAGCGGTTCGCACAAGGGTGCAAATCCGTTCTTCCGGGATCGGTGAGCATTGTTCGCGGGGCCGTGAAACTCTGTTGCGCCGCACGACCAGCATCACTCACGATGCGTTCATGGGCACGACGGGGGAACGCACGCAGGCCGCGTCCGTGGCGCGTACGGGGGTGGCGCCATGAGCGCGCGCCTGCGTGCGATCGCCCGGGAGACCGAGGAGATCGTGGCGGCCGGCGGCTACCGCGGCCCGTCCGGGCGCGCGGTGTCCATCGCCGCCGCGGTCGGGGCGGCGCGGGCCGGGACGCTGCTGCACGGACCGGAGCCGGTGGGGACACCGTCGGTGACGCCGGCCGTGACATCGTTCGAGGTCACGGGCGAGAGCAGCCTGGAGGCGGCCCGTCGGCTGGTCTCCGGGGGCGGGGACCCGGTCGCGGTGCTGAACTTCTCCTCGGCGCGCAATCCCGGCGGCGGCTATCTGAACGGCGCGCAGGCCCAGGAGGAGGCCCTGTGCAGGGCCTCCGCGCTGTACACGTGCCTGCTGGAGGCCCGGGGTTTCTACGACCACCACCGTGCCCACCGTGACCCGTTCTACACGGACCGTGTCATTCACTCACCCGGTGTGCCGGTGTTCCGGGACGACCGCGGCAAGCTCCTCGACGAGCCGTTCCCGGTGGGTTTCCTGACCTCGGCGGCCCCGAACGCCGGGGTCGTCCTGCGCACCGCCCCGGAGCGGGCGTCCGGTCTGCCGGGCGCGCTGGCGGTCCGCGCCGAGCGCGTCCTGGAGACGGCCGCCGCCCACGGCTACCGCCGCCTGGTCCTCGGGGCCTGGGGCTGCGGGGTGTTCCGGAACGACCCGGCGCAGGTGGCGCGGGCCTTCAGCGGAGTGCTGGCCGGGGGCCGCCTGGAGGGGTACTTCGACCACGTGGTGTTCGGCATCCTGGACCGCACGCCGGGCCGGACCACCCGCGCGGCGTTCGAGCAGGTGTTCGCTCCCGAGCCCCATCCGGCGTGAGCCCCGCCGGGCACCACGCCCGGCACCTCGCAACCGTCACGGCCCGCACGGTCCGCGCCGCGCCCGCGCGCCCGGGTCTCGCGCGCCCGGGTCCTACGCCGTCCAGAGCCCGCGTTGCCCGGGTCCTGCGCCACCCGGGTCCCGCGTTGCCCGGGTCCTGCGCCACCCGGGTCCTGCGTTGCCCGGGTCCTGCGTTGCCCGGGTCCTGCGTTGCCCGGGTCCTGCGCCACCCGGGTCCTGCGTTGCCCGGGTCCTGCGCCACCCGGGTCCTGCGTTGCCCGGGTCCTGCGTTGCCCGGGTCCTGCGCCACCCGGGCGTCCCGGGTCCTGCGGGGGTCTCCGCGTCGCGCGGCCGTCGCCGGGGGGCGTTCAGCGCCAGCCGTGCCGTTCCCGCAGCCGGTGGACCACGGAGTTGAACCGCATGCGGTCCAGCGCGCAGGCCTCCCGGCGCATCCCCTCCTCGTGCAGCCGCAGCACGCGCTCCGCGTTCACCCAGGAGTCCCGCCCGGTCCGGTCCCACGGCCCGCTGCCGATCGCGACCCACTCGCGGTCGCCGTTGTGCGCCTTGCTGGAGAGCTGGACGGCGAGCAGCGTGCCCCCGGCCTCCCGGGCCACGACCAGCACCGGGCGGTCCTTGCCCCGGCCGTCGTTCTCCTCGAAGGGCACCCACGTCCAGACGATCTCACCGGGATCGGGGTCGCCGTCGTGCGCCGGGGAGTACTCGGTCTTCACGGGGCCGACCTCGCGGGGCTCGGCCTCGGTGGTCGCGGTGGGGCCGTAGCGGCCGGGGACGTGTTCTTCGGTCTCATCGGTAAACGCGTTCACGCGGGCCACGGTAGAGCCTGCGTTCGAGGCCGGGGCGGGCGGGTCCGGAGCCGGAGGGCACCGCGCGCGGCCGGGACCTGCCCCAACTCCCCGGCGGCACCTGCCGCACACGTCGGCAAAACGGTGTCGGGCGTACGGGAGCCGTGGCCCGACTCCCGTACGCCCGGGCCCTAGTCCTTCTCGACGGGCACCTTCTCGCTCACCGTCGGCGCGAACCCGTTGAGCTCCGCCGCCGGGTTCCCGGCCGGGTTCCCCTCCGGGTTCATCGAGGCGAGCAACTGGCGTGCCAGGCCCAGGCCGGTGCCTCCCATGGTGAGCGCCTTGGCGAACAGGTCCGACATGCCGTCGGCCCCGTTGAACAGCACCATGTGATCCACGTTGCCGAACGCGCTCGCGCCCGCCTGGACGATCTCCGGCCAGTTCTCGGCGAGTTGCTGGGCGACCACGGCCTCCTGGTTCTCGGCCAGCGCGGCGGCCCTGGCCTGGATGGCCTCCGCCTCCGCGAGACCCTGGGCCCGGGTCGCCTCGGCCGTCGCCAGACCCTTGGCCTGCGAGGCGGCGGCCTCGGCCTCACCGGTGGCCCGGGTCGCCTCGGCGGCCGCGGCACCGCGTGCCTTGGTCGCCTCGGCCTCGGCGTTCGCCGCCGTCTTGACCCGGGTCGCCTCGGCCGCCGCGGCGAGCTCGGTCTCCCTGGCCTTGGCCTGCGCCGCCGAGATCCGCGCGTCACGCTCGGCCTCGGCCCGCGCCCGGATCTCGTACGCCCTGGCGTCCGCCGGCTTGCGGACGTCCGCCTGGAGCTGCTGCTCACGGCGGTGCGCCTCGAGTTCGGCGACCCGCGTCTCCTGGACGACGACGTCCTGCTGAGCGGCCGCCGCGGCGAGCGGGCCGGCCATCTGGGCCTTCGCCGCCGCCTTGTCCCGCTCGGCCTGGTAGCCGGCCTGCTGGATCTCGCTGTCCCGGGTCGCCTCCGCCATCCGCGCCGCGGCCTTCTGCTCGGCCTCGGTGGCCAGCCGGTTCGCCTCGGCCTGCGCGATGCGGGCGTCACGCTGGACGGCGGCGGCGTGCGGCATGGCCAGGTTCCGGATGTACCCGGTCGGGTCCTCGATCTCGTGGATCTGCAGCGAGTCGACGATCAGGCCGAGCTTCTCCATCTCCGTACCGCAGGCGGCCCGGGTCTGGCCGGTCAGTTTCTCCCGGTCGCGGATCATCTCCTCGACGGTCAACCCGCCGACGATGGACCGCAGATGACCGGCGAACACGTTGTGCACCCGCTCCGCCATCATCTTCTGCTGGTCGAGGAAGCGGCGCCCCGCGTTGGCGATCGACACGAAGTCGTCGCCCACCTTGAAGATGACCACGCCCCGCACCTTGAGCGGAATGCCCTGGGTGGTCACGCAGTCCACGTGCAGTTCGGTCTCGTTGAGGTCGAGCGAGATCTTCCGCACCGCCTGCACACCGGGCAGCACCAGCGTGCCGCGCCCCGTCACGATGCGGAACCCCATGCCTTCCCCGAGACCTTCGGTCCGATGCTTCGAACCGGAGATGATCAGCGCTTCGTTGGGTTCCGCGACGCGCCACATGAGTTTGAAGACCACGACGAACAAGATGAGCGCGAGGACGGCAGCCCCCGCGACGACGCCGACGACCATCGGCATACGCCCCCTTTGGATGGTGCCCTTTCGGCACCGAACGAACGGGAGTGTGCTCCTCGCCGGCGACGGGGTACAGGGACGCGGGGATCCTTGTTGCGTTCTTGACGCATACGGTTCTCACCCGGGACGAGGGCGGCTCGGCCGGCCCCGCCCGGGACGGGGACGGCTCAACCGGCGTACGCGGCCGAGACGTACACCGTGCGCGGCGGCAGGTACTCCACCACCGTCACCACCGTGCCCCGTTCGAGACGGTCCTGCGGCAGCGCCGGGTACGCGAGGAAGTGCTCGGCGCCGCCGCGCACCCGGACCATCACCTCGCCGACGAGCCCCGGGCCGACCGTGCCGGTGACCCGTCCCGTCAGACCCACCATCGAGGCATCGTCCATGGCCACAGCGTAAGGCCCGAAGCCCCTCACGCGGCCGGGGAGTTCGCGGCCGCCTCGTGCGGAGGCCACCGTTCGTGCCAGCGCAGGTCCGCCTCCAGCTGCGCGGCCAGCGACACCAGCAGCGGCTCGCTGTCCGCCGGGCCGAGCAACTGCGCGCCGACCGGGAGCCCTTCGCCGACGAAGCCCGCGGGGACGTTGACGCCCGGCCAGCCGAGGACGTTCCACGGCCAGGCGTACGGGCAGGCGGCGATCATGGCACGGTCGGTGCGCAGGCCGCTCAGGCCGAGCATCGAGCCTATGGCCGGCGGGGGAGCGGCGGTGGTCGGCGCGAGCAGTACGTCGTAGGTGTCGAACAGCGCCCCGACGCTCTGTTGCAGCGCGGCCTCGGCCCGGCGGGCCGCCCGCAGCGGCGCGCCGCCGAGCAGCCGGCCGAAGCGCGCCGCGCCGTGCGTGCGCCGGTCCAGGAGCTCGGGGAACGGTACGGCGCGCACGTGTTCGGCGATCCCCGCCGTGGCGCGCGGGACGAACGTGAGCCCGATGGGCCCGTAACGCGGATCGGCCTCCTCGACCGTGTGCCCGAGCACGGCGAGCCGCTCCGCGAGCGCGATGACCTTCGCCCGTACGGCGGGGTCGAGCCGGGCGGGCAGCGCGGTGAAGGGCGGTTTCAGCGACAGCGCGATACGCAGCCGGCCCGGGTCGCGGCCCACGGCGTCGTGGACGCGCAGCGCCGCGGGCCGGTGCAGGTCCCCCTCGTGGCTGCCGCTCGCCGCGTCGAGCAGCAGGGCGGCGTCCGCGACCGTACGGGCGAGCGTGCCGTTGACGGTGATGCCGTGGAAGGACTCCGGGCGCGGCCAGGTCGAGATCCGGCCGCGCTGCGGTTTGATGCCGACCAGATGGGTCCAGGCGGCCGGGATGCGCACGGAGCCCGCGCCGTCCGAGCCCAGCGCCGCGGGCACCAGACCCGCGGCCACCGCGGCCGCGGAACCCCCGGACGAGCCGCCCGGGGTGTGCCCGTGGTGCCAGGGGTTGCGGGTCGCGCCGAAGGCGGGGCCCTCGGTGAAGGGCCACTGGCCCAGCTCGCAGGTGTTGGTCTTGCCGACCACGACGGCCCCGGCCGCCCGCAGCCGGCGGACCGCCTCGCCGTCCTCGGCCACCGGCGGGAAGTCCCCCGCGCAGCCGAACGCGGTCGGCGCGCCGGCCACGTCCATGTCGTCCTTGACCGCGACCGGCACTCCGAGCAGCGGCCTGCGCACGCCGGCGGCCAGCTCCGCGTCCGCCGCGTCGGCCTCCGCGAGGGCGGCCTCGGCGCGCACCAGCCGGAAGGCGTTCACCGTGGGCCGGGCCGCCTCGATCCGGGCGAGCGCCCGCTCGACCAGCTCGCGCGAACCCACCTCGCCCGAGGCCAGCGCACGCGCGCTCTCCGTCAGCCCAGGGGCACGGTCGGGAGCCATCCGGTTCACCTCCGAAACGGTCGTCTACCGAACGGTAACCTCTGGACCGGCTCGGCGGTACCGGGCGCTCAACCTCCTTTACGGAGGCGGGAGTTCCGTAAATCCGGGGCTCGATCGGGTGCCCCTGCGCGAGCGCTCTCCGGGCCCTCTGCAAGGATGCGTCGCGTCATGGTGCAGATACCGAAACAGTCCGCCGCCCCGTCGGCGCCCGTACGACGGCCCGTACCGACCAGTGCCGACGTGGCACGCCTCGCGGGTGTCTCCCGCGCGACCGTCTCGTACGTCCTGAACAACACCAGTGCCGTCCGGATCAGCGAACCCACCCGGCGCCGGGTCCGTGAGGCGGCCGAGGAACTCGGGTACGTTCCGCACGCGGCCGCCCGCAGCCTGCGCGCCGGACACAGCCGCATGGTCCTGATGCCCGCCCCGGCCGTTCCCGTCGGCCCGCTCTACCACCGGTTCTTCGCCGAACTCCAGTCGGAACTCGGCCGGCTCGACTACACCGTCGTGCAGTACGGCAGCGTCGGCCTGCGCGGCGACGAGGCCGCCCGCGCCTGGGCCGAACTGCGCCCGGTCGCCGTCCTGGTGCCCGGCAGCGGTCTCGGTCCGCAGGGCGTGGCGGTCCTGAAGCGGGCCGGTGCCCGCGCGGTTGTCACCCTGGGCCCCGAACGGGTCGAGGGCGCCCACGCGTTGCTCATGAACCACGACCAGGTCGGCCACTGCGCGGGCGTCCACCTGCTGGCCGCGGGCCGCCGCCGGATCGGTGTGGTGATGCCCGAGGAGAGCGGCCTGGACGTCTTCTCCGGGCCCCGCCTCGACGGCGTCCGGCGGGCCCTGCGCGGCACGGACGCGACGGTGACCGAACTGCCGCTGGCGTACGAGGAGGAGGCCGCCGCCCGGCTCGCCGCGCGCTGGCGTTCCCTCGGCCTCGACGCGGTCTTCGCGTACAACGACGAGTACGCGATGCTCCTCATGCGCGCCCTCCAGGACGAGGGCGTCGCCGTGCCGGAGGAGACCGCGGTCGTCGGCGCCGACGACCTCATGCTCGGCAGGCTGCTCCGGCCCCGGCTGAGCACCGTGCACCTCGACCTGCCCTCGGGGCGCGACCTCGCCGACCTCGTCGACCGCGCGGTCCGTGAACCGGGCGCGGAGCCCGAGACGCACGAAGTGCTCGGCGCGCGAGTGGTGCACCGCGCGTCGAGTTGAGGGAGGCTGGTGCCGCGACAGGCGAGGTCCGCCGTCCTCGCGGCACCGGGCCCGTCCGCCCGGCCCGTGCGCGGCGGGGCCGGCCCCGTGCCGGAACTGGGCCCCGGCGGCATCGGACACCGGAGGCGTGTCATGCGGACGACGGTCGGCATCATCGGCGCGGGCCCGGCGGGACTTCTGCTGGCCCGTCTGCTGCACCGGACGGGGATCGACTGTGTCGTCCTGGAGAGCAGGACGCGCGCGTACGTCGAGCGCCGCCAGCGGGCCGGGATGCTGGAGCAGGGCACGGTCGACGCCCTGCGCGAGTGCGGGGCGGGCGGACGGCTGGACGCCGAGGGCATGGTCCACCACGGGATCGAGCTGCGCTTCGAGGGCGAACGCCATCACATCGACTTCCCCGGGCTCACCGGCGGCCGAACCGTCACGATCTATGCCCAGACGGAGATCGTGAAGGATCTCGTCGCCCTCCAACTCGCGGACGGGCCGACCCTGTTGTTCGAGGCCGAGGCGCTCGCCGTGGAGGGGCCGGAGACGGCCTCCCCCGTCGTGCGGTTCGCGCACGAGGGGAACGAGCGCACGCTGCGCTGCGACTGGGTGGTGGGCTGCGACGGCGGCCACGGTGTCGCGCGCGCCGCGTTCCCCGCCGGGACGGGCCGCTCGTACGCGTACGACCACCCGTACTCCTGGCTCGGCGTCCTCGCCGATGTGCCGCCCTCCTGCGAGGAGTTGGTCTACGCCCGGGGCACCACCGGCTTCGCCCTGCACAGCATGCGCTCCCCGTCGGTGTCCCGGCTCTACCTCCAGGTCCCGAACGGCACCGACGCGGGCGACTGGCCCGACGAGCGGATCTGGGACGAACTGGCCGCGCGTTTCGAGGTCGCCGGCGACTGGCGGCTGGAACGCGGTCCCGTCACCGCCAAGTCGGTCACTCCCATGCGCAGTTGGGTCCACGAGCCGATGCGCCACGGGCGGCTGCTCCTGGCCGGGGACGCCGCCCATATCGTGCCGCCGACCGGCGCCAAGGGGCTCAACCTCGCGGTGTCGGACGTACGGATCCTGGCGCGCGCGTTCGCCGGACTGCACCGCACCGGGTCGACGGAACTCCTGGACCGGTACTCGCGGACGGCCCTGGAACGCGTGTGGCAGGCCACGCGCTTCTCGTACGACATGACCAGGATGCTGCACGCGCATCCGCACGAGGACGCCTTCGAACGCCGGTTGCAGCTCGCGCGGCTGCGCCGGATCACGGAGTCCCGTTCCGCCGCCGCCGAACTGGCCGCCAACTACACGGGACTTCCGCTGGCACCCCGGCCGCGGGAGGCCGCGGAGTCCCGCCGCTGACCGGTGGACGGCCGGCCCGTCGGCGACCGGCTCACGCGGCCCGGGCGCCCGGGAGCGTGCCGGGGCCCTATTCGGCCTTCTCCGCCTGCTGGGCGGCGACCGACCTGCGCACCTCGTCCATGTTCTGCTTCCGGGCCCACTCGATGACCTCGGTCAGGTCGGTCGAGCGCAGCGCGCCGGGCTGGGCGAAGATCGCGACCTGGTCGCGGACGATCATCAGGGTCGGGATCGACCGGATGTCGAAGGCCGCGGCCAGTTCCGGCTGCGCCTCCGTGTCGACCTTGGCGAACACCAGGTCGGGGTTGGCCTCGGCGGCCTTCTCGTAGACCGGGGCGAACTGACGGCACGGCCCGCACCACTCCGCCCAGAAGTCGATCAGGACGAACTCGTTGTCCGTGACCGTCTGGTCGAAGTTCTCCTTGGTGAGTTCGACGGTGCTGCTCATTCCATTTCCCTCTTCCTCGTGTCCGGGTCACGCCGGTCAGCACAACGCCACCCACCAGGGGTCTATTCCGGACGAGTACCCATGTGGCCCCGGCGCATACCGCGTGGCACCGGGGTGTACACCGCGTGGCGCGGGGGCGCACCGTGTGGCCACGGGGCGCGCGGGCAACCAGACTGGACCCCATGACGGAAACGGAATCCATCGTGTACGACGTCGTGGTGCTCGGTGCCGGACCCGTGGGGGAGAACGTCGCCGACCGCGCCCGCGCCGCGGGCCTCTCGACCGCGGTCGTGGAGAGCGAACTGGTCGGCGGCGAGTGCTCGTACTGGGCGTGCATGCCCAGCAAGGCCCTCCTCCGCCCGGCCATCGCCCGCGCCGACGCCCGCCGCGTCCCCGGCCTCGCCGCCGCCGTGCAAGGCCCCCTCGACGCCTCCGCGGTGCTCGCCCACCGCGACTGGTTCACCTCGGACTGGAAGGACGACGGCCAGCTCGCCTGGCTGGACGGCATCGGCGCCGACTTCCACCGCGGACACGGCCGGCTCGCCGGAGCGCGCACCGTGACGGTCGACGGGCCCGACGGCGAACGCAAGGTGCTGACCGCCCGGCACGCGGTCGCGGTCTGCACCGGCACCCGCGCCCAGCTCCCCGACCTCCCGGGCCTCGACCGGGTCAAGCCGTGGACGAGCCGCGAGGCCACCAGCGCGCACGCCGTGCCCGGGCGGCTGATCGTGGTGGGCGGCGGGGTCGTCGCCGCCGAGATGGCCACGGCCTGGCAGGCGCTCGGCTCCGAGGTCACCCTCCTGGTCCGCGGCAAGGGCCTGCTGCCCCGCATGGAACCCTTCGCCGGAGAACTGGTCGCCGAGGCCCTGGCCGAGGCGGGTGCGGACGTGCGCACCGGCACCTCGGTGACCGCCGTCTCGCGCGAGGGCTCGACGGTGGTCACCCTCACGGACACCGGTGACCGCATCGAGGCCGACGAGATCCTGTTCGCGACCGGCCGCGTACCGCACACCGACGACGTCGGCCTGGAGACGGTCGGCCTGGAACCGGGCGGCTGGATCGAGGTCGACGACAGCCTCCGGGCCGTCGGCAGCGACTGGCTCTACGCGGTCGGCGACGTCAACCACCGTGCGCTGCTCACCCACCAGGGCAAGTACCAGGCCCGGATCGCGGGTGCCGCCATCGCCGCGCGCGCCGCGGGGGTGCCGATCCTGGAGACGGACCCCTGGGGCGCGCACTCCGCCACCGCCGACCACGCGTCCGTCCCGCAGTGCGTCTTCACCGACCCGGAGGCGGCGGCCGTGGGCCTGTCCCTCGCGGAGGCGGAGCGGGCCGGTCACCGGGTCCGGGCCGTGGACGTCGACATGGCCTCGGTGGCGGGCGCCGGACTGTACGCGGACGGCTACCGGGGCAAGGCCCGCATGGTCGTCGACCTCGACCGCGAGATCGTCCTCGGTCTCACCCTGGTCGGTCCCGGTGTCGGTGAGCTCATCCACTCCGCGACCATCGCCGTCGTCGGCCAGGTCCCCGTCGAGCGGTTGTGGCACGCCGTCCCGTCCTACCCGACGGTCAGCGAGGTCTGGCTGAGGCTCCTGGAGGCGTACCGGGACGCGTGAGCCGGACCGCGCGATCCGCTCGCCGCGCGTGGCGGCCCCGGACGGAGGCCGGGGCCGGGTCGCGGCGGGCTCCCCCGGGAGGAGGACGGTCGCACCCGAACGGACCAGCCCCCCGGGGGCGAGCCCGCTCTCCTCGCCCCCGGGGAGGGCGCCGGCCCGTTCGCCGGCATCGTCGTCCGTGAACGGGCCGGGGCCGGGTGTCAGTCCGGAAGGGGGAAGCCCAGTGCTTCGGCCGCCCGTCCCGGTGCCGGCTGGGACCAGAGTTCCGCCACCGCCTGGTTCGAGGACAGCGAGCGCGGTTCCGCGCGGTCGAGGTAGAGCATGCCGTCCAGGTGGTCCGTCTCGTGCTGGACGATGCGCGCGGGCCAGCCGCCGAACACCTCGTCGACGGCCCGCCCGTGCTCGTCGAGCGCCGTCAGCCGCACCTCGGAGTGCCGGGCCACCACGGCCTGCCAGCCCGGAACGCTCAGGCAGCCCTCGAAGAACGCCGCCCGTCCCGGGCCGATCCCCTCGTACGAGGGATTGACCAGCACCCGGAACGGCTGCGGCACCCGCCCGCGCACGAGGCGCACCTCGTCCGGGACCGGCGCCGGGTCCTCGACGACGGCGATCCGCAGCGGCACGCCGACCTGCGGCGCGGCGAGACCGACACCCGGCGCCGCGTGCATCGTGGCGCGCAGGGCGGCGACGAACCGTGCCAGCAGCCCCGGGCCGAGCTGCCCGTCGTACGGCTGAGTGACCCGGCGCAGCACGGGGTCGCCCGCCGCGACGATCGGCAACGGACCCTCGTGGCCGAGGAGTTCCTCGACCAGGTCGTTCAGGGTGATGCGCGGGGCGCTGTGGTCGGGTTCGGATGCCATCGCGCCAGGATGCCAACCCGGACCGACGGGATCGAGGCGGCACGGGGGAAGCCCCGCGACTTTCCTCGTACGGACCGGACCCGGAGCGGGCCCCTTCTCAGGCCTCTTCGAATTCTCAGGCCTCTTCGAAGTCGCCCCCGAGCGCGGACGCGATCCGCAGGTGCGGGACCGCCTCGCCGGGCCGGCCGAGGCGCTGGAGCGTGCGTCCGAGCATCAGCCTGGCGTAGTGCTCGACCGGGTCGAGCTCCACGATCGTGCGCAACTCGGCTTCTGCGCGGCGCAGTTGGGCCGAGTGGTAGTAGGAGCGCGCCAGCAGCAGCCGGGGGCCGGTCTGCTCCGGCACCTCCTCGACGAGCCCGCCCAGCACGCGTGCCGCCGCGGAGTAGTCCTTGGCCTCGAAGAACATCCGCGCCCGCTCCCAGCGTTCCGCGGCCGTCCCGTGGTCGTAGTACGTCGTGTCCACCGCCGACCTCCTTCGGGGGGCCACAACCGCACTGGTCGGTTGAATATTCCACGACCCTGTCGGTTCCGGGCCGTGTGTCCCTCGACAGGCGGATCGGCGGACTGACGGGAGGCGTCCGGCGGGGCTAGGTTGGGCGCCATGAGCAATCTTGACCGGAAGCCGGTTCCCGCCCCCTGCGGCGGCCGTGGGTTCGTGGTGTCCGAGCCGGTGCGCGAACTCCTCAGCCCGCGCCGGGTCAAGCTCGGCGAGTCGACCGAGGTCCGCCGTCTGCTGCCCAACCTCGGCCGGCGCATGGTCGGCGCGTGGTGCTTCGTCGACCACTACGGGCCCGACGACATCGCCGACGAGCCCGGCATGCAGGTCCCGCCGCACCCCCACATGGGCCTGCAGACCGTGAGCTGGCTGCACGAGGGCGAGGTCCTGCACCGCGACTCCACGGGCAGCCTCCAGACGATCCGCCCGCGCGAACTCGGCCTCATGACCTCGGGCCGCGCCATCAGCCACTCCGAGGAGAGCCCCCGCGAGCACTCCCGCCTGCTGCACGGCGCGCAGCTCTGGGTCGCGCTGCCGGACAGCCACCGGCACACCGACCCGCACTTCGAGCACCACGCTGAGCTGCCCGTCGTCACCGCCCCCGGCCTGCGGGGCACGCTCCTGCTGGGCACGCTCGACGGCGCGGCCTCGCCCGGCACGACGTACACGCCGATCGTCGGCGCCGACCTGGCCCTCACGAGCGGCGCGGACGTACGTCTGCCGCTGGAGCCCGACTTCGAGTACGCCGTCCTCTCCATGTCGGGCGAGGCCCACGTGGACGGCGTGCCGGTGCTCCCCGGCTCCATGCTCTACCTCGGCTGCGGCCGCACGGAGCTCCCCCTGCGCGCCGTGAGCGACGCGGCCCTCATGCTGCTGGGCGGTGAGCCGTTCGAGGAGGAGCTGATCATGTGGTGGAACTTCATCGGACGGTCCAACGAGGACATCGCGGAAGCCCGTTCGGACTGGATGACCGGGTCGAGATTCGGCGAGGTCAAGGGCTACGACGGGGATCCCCTGGCCGCCCCCGAACTGCCGCCGGGGCCGCTGAAACCCCGGGGGAGAGTGCGCTGACCTGCATAGACGGCTGGAGCGTGCGATCGCGGCCGTCTTCCGGCCGGCCCGGACCTCCTGGCCTTGCGTGAAGGCTGTGGTGACGGCTGCCAGGATTCCGGAGACCGGTGGCGGGACGCCGCGCGTCTCCAGAGTTCGGCAAGGTGTGGGCGTCTCTGGTAGTCCTCACGCTGACTCCATGCTGACTTTCCTGATGCATCGTCAGTTATTGGTGCATGACGGCTGGGTGGCCACGTAAGCGAGTTCGTGTCGGGCGACGGAGCTGTTCGCGCTTCCCGTGACTGCGGAGCAGCCATGCGGACCGGATGTCGATCGGGAGCCTGTTGTCGAAGCGGCTGTGGCGATGGACGGCCGGGGGCCGGGTTGTGGGAAGTGCACAATCGTGCCCTTGGTCGTCCTGTAATTAGAGGTCATCTCATTTGGCTTGTTCGGTAATCTGTGGGTGTGGGGATCGTTGAGCGGCTGGTGCCGGATGAGTTGTGGGAGTTGTTCCAGCGGGTGGTGCCGGAGGCACCGAGCCGGCCTCAGGGCGGTGGTCGGCGGCGGCACGGTGACCGGGAGGTGCTGGCTGCAATCGTGTTCGTGGCCACGTCGGGCTGCACGTGGCAGCAGCTTCCGTCCACCTCGTTCGGGCCTTCGGGAGCCACTGCTCACCGGCGTTTCACCGAGTGGTCCAAGGCCAGGGTGTGGGCGAAGCTCCATCGCCTGGTCCTGGACGAGCTCGGCTCCCGCGGGGAACTGGACTGGTCCCGCTGCGTGATCGACTCGGTGAACATGCGGGCCCTGAAAAAGGGGGTCTGACAGGTCCGAATCCGGTGGATCGCGGCAAGTACGGGTCGAAGATCCATTTGATCACCGAGCGGACCGGACTTCCTCTGTCGGTGGGCATCTCGGGTGCGAACATGCACGACAGGCAGGGCCTGAAGCCGCTCGTGCGGGGCATCCCGCCGATCCGCTCACGCCGCGGTCCGCGCCGCCGCAGGCCCGGCAAGCTGCACGGCGACAAGGGATACGACTACCGCCACCTGCGGCGATGGCTCCGCAGCCGGGGCATCACTCGCCGCCTGGCCCGGCGCGGCATCGAGTCCTCCACCCACCTGGGCCGTCACCGCTGGGTCGTGGAGCGATCCGTCGCCTGGCTCGTCGGCTGCCGCAGACTCCACCGCCGCTACGAACGCAAGGCCGAACACTTCCTCGCCTTCGCCGCCATCGCCTGCACCCTCATCTGCTACCGCCGACTCACCAAATGAGATGACTTCTTAGCCTTGGTCAACTCGCTGTTCGTTTCTGTTAGGTTGACGCCCTTTGGGGTTGGTCAAGCGGGCCAGCCAGCCATTCCTGATCGGCTGCAAATCACTTTTCGAAGCGGACGGTGGGCGGGGAGGCTGCTGCCATCCGGCATGAACCTGGTGGGCTCCTCACCGGTCATCGCCCGGGTCGGCGTTCCGCCGGGTGAAGTCTGCCCGACGGGGCTGCTGAGCAGGAACTTGGCGTAGGCGCGCTCGATGAGCTTCGGTGTGGTGTCGGCCTTGTCCTTGGTGTCTTCCATGTGCACATCCATGCCGCCCTTCCGGATGTCCGTCACCTTCTCGATCGCGGCCACCACTCGCGGATCGGCCAGACCGGTGCCGGTGGCGGATTTCCGCAGCCGCCCGTCCACCGGACCGGACACCCCCTCGTTCTCGAAACGGGCGCGGAGCCGTTGCAGGGTGCTCAAGCCCACGTCCTCGCCGACCTCCCGTAGCTCGGCCACCTTGGCCAGCTCCCGCTGCCGCAGCGAGTGCACCGCCGGGTCGTACTCGGCCCGCACCGGAGCATGCGGATCGCCGTCCGGACGGCCTGTGAGCAGCTCGGTCAGGTGCCGCTGCCACCACCGGGCCCGCGTCACCGCCTCCTTGGGCAAGCCCTCCAAAACCCCTTCTTCCAGAGGCGGCGGGCGGCCCGGGCCGACGCTGGTGATCACCGCGAAGTCATCGGAGGCGGGCAGATGGCCCAGCAGGACGACGCTCGGGGCCTGGTCATCGGCGATCAGCCGCACCGAGGTGCCGTGCAGGGTGGCGACGGTGTGCTCACGCCCGTCGTAACGGACCCGGTCACCCAGCGACAGCAGCCTCGGCATCCCCGCCCACTTCCTTCGCGAACACGGCCGCAGGCCGTACCGGCGTGGCGGGCGAGAGGAGCCCGTCCTTCAGACCGACGGAGAGTTCCTGGCGCCAGATCAGATGGAAAAGCACGGGCAGCACGGCAATGGGATCACCGACCGCACGGGCCCCAGCCAGCAGCCCGCACGACTCGGTGAACACCGTCGTGAGCGCGGCCACCACCGGCTCCCGCCTCCCCGCGGATGCCGGTAGCCCGACAGCCGGCGCAGATTCGCCGCCAACACTGGATCCTGCACTCCGGCCCGCTCGTAACCCCAGCCGACCTGAGCACAGGCCACGGTCGTGACCGCGAACTTCTCCACGTCGTCCGGCGGGATCAGATCGTCCGGACGTACATCCAGCACCACGACGGTGCCGTCCCGATGCCGTACGAAGTAGTCCGGCGTGTACCTCACCCGCCCGCCATCCCGCCACGACAACCGGAATGGCTGCGAAGCCATCGCTGCCACCCTCACTCGGCGCTGACCAGGTACGACGACCGTAGGTGCCAGGGGCGTCCGGTACCTCAGATTGATTGAGACACGCCAGTAGATGCCCGACATTGAGCGAGGCATACGACCCGATGCCTCATATAGACCGAGACTGCCTCAGCGAGCATGGTGAAGGCCGCAGCCGCCTGTAGCGGGTCTCGAAGCCGCGGATGGCGGTACGCCAGCCAGCCGGTGACCGCCGCGCCCGCGATCACCGTGACGAGAACGAGTGTGCCAAGGACAAGAGTGGACAATGCCATGACTATTTCCTTTCATATCCCCGGAAAGGGGCGGAACGGGCTCTCGCGCTCCCCGCGAGCTCGGGCGGTGAGAGCCGGTCGTCAGTTCTCGCCGTCGTTTTCCTTGCGGCAGGACCGGGGTGGGGATGAGCTGTCCGGTTCGCACACGCGGTTGGCGTCCGCCGCATTGCCGGACAGGTAGCGCCCACGGCAGTCGTGCCTGTGTGTAAGACCTGATCGGTGGCAGAACGCGACGGCGTCGGCGCCTGAGGTGTAGGGGCCGGAGTCGATGACGACCCAGTAGCCAGGGCGCAGGGAGGCGAACCGGTCGCTGTCGATGAGTTCTGCCGTGGGGATCCTTGGTCGCAGGGCGTTGAGAGCTTGTACGCCTGCGGCTCGTCCGTCCGTTTTGGGGATCGACGCGAGCTGGACGATCCAGTGGCCTGTCCCGCGCGTGACAGGTGGTGGGGGGATGGGGGCCGCCGGAGTGGTTGGGGTCACGGCCGGCCGGAGCGGAGGCGGCTCGGCGCTGGGCATCGCGACGATCGTCATGAATCCGACGACCGCCGCCACGGCCGCCGTCGCGAAGCGCCACCCGAACCAGACGCGCAGGTTCGGGACGGAGTTCTGCGGCGCATCGTCGCTGCGGCTACCGTCGTGCCGGATCAGCACCAGGGTCTCCTCGGCCTCGGCCGGAACGACAGCGCCGGTTGCTTCGTCGAAGGGCGCGGTCGTCGTGGCCGCAGCTCCCTGGGGCGTGGCCTCCATGTGGTCGGCCTCGTCCGCGTCTGCGGTCATCCACGCGATGAGTTCTGCCCTGCGGTGCTGGAGGTTGTTGTCGCCGGCGGGCGGGACCAGCGCGTCCGCCTCGCGGATCAGTTCGCCCAGCGACAGCTCGGACTCGTCGAAGCGCTCTTTGCCCTGGTCCATCATCCGCCCTCCTCCGCGGTGACCGGTTTGTCGGAATCTTGTTCTGTGACGGGGTAGAGGCACTCCATCGGCATGCGCACGTGGACGTGCGGCTCGACCGCCGCTCGGATCGCGCGGCCCGCCAGGGCGATGTGTTTGCGCACCCCGGACTGCGCGACCCCCAAAAGCGCAGCGATCTCCGAGGTCGAGTAGCCGGCGAGCCAGTACAGCTGTGCAATCGCCCTTCGTTGACGCGGCAGTTGCTCCATGGCCGTCTGTGCTGCCTCTAAGACACCGTTTCTAATGGCGTGATCACTCGTTGAGCCGTGCATGACTGATCTGGTGGAGCGGTTGGTGCCGGACGAGTTGTGGACGCTGTTTCGG